>CAKUYM010000259.1 GCA_934716785.1 uncultured Bacteroides sp.
GGTAGTCTGGGGATCAACATCATACATGTTCTTGTAAATTTCTTCCTGTGAACGAGCCACATTCCAAATGCGTACTTCACAAATCTCACCGTTTAACTGTCGGCTCATGTCATCAGGCTCACCATAAGAGTGTCCTATCTTAAACATAAAGTCTCCTTTCTTTTGCTTCCCCAAGTCTATAGCTTCCCCATTGCCATAATCCTCAATGCGGCTTTGCTCCTTACCATCTACATATATTACGGCAGTCTTTGCCTCTGTATCATACACAACGGCAACATGATACCACTCACCCGGTTGTAATAGCTTACCATCATCGGCATTCGGGAATTTCAGTTCATTGGCTGCAAATTGCAATTGCTGCCTTGGGAAACCGGAATCACCAAAGCGTAACAAACAATATTGCTCAATACCCATTATGGATGAGATTTCTGTAAGAGGATCAAATCTATTTACTCGAACAACAGCTTCGAAAGTCAGCTGCTTCAATCCGTTTACGACATTAGCAGTAGGGCTGCCGGCTGTGAATCCCGGTATTTCAAAGAAATTATTGGCAAGGCTGACAGCCGTAGTTATGGCACTGGAACGACGCACTATGTAACAGATGCTTCCGGATCCATCCAGTATGCTCATTCCACCTGATGCTTCTCCAATAGTGACAGGCAATAGAAAACTGGTATCAATATCCAAATCTGTCAAATCGGAAAACTCAATAGTAATAGCCTCTGACTCTATATCTCCTTTAGGAATCACGACACGTTGGGTGGAAAACTTATAATATCGGGCATCCAACATTGCATAATTATTTCCTAAACGAGCATTGTAATGACTTACCAATGACGGTTCTACCCGAAAATTGACATCTATATCCTGCTCAGCCGGATACGCCAGTACCGCAGCTATCTGTTGCTGTCCATCCTGCTTAAGATTATTAAATGTAAAATTGGTCATATCCTTCACTTTTGCCACATCGATATACACGCTATTGCCAAAAGGGGATTCCTTGCTATAATCTTTATTGTCACATCCTGTTATAACTAACAGAAAGACCATGACCAAACAAATGTTCTCTATTTTCATCATATTCTTGTTTTGAATTATCAGACTCATCATATCTTAGTTTTTAAGATTCATACTATTTCTTACAGTCCGGCCGGACGCACCCATCCTTTTGAATACACATTATACATATGACCAAGAATCCAGTCCAACGGTTTATAATCATAAAAATACTTACCAGGAATAATTCCCCAATCATAAGGAGGCCAAGTGGATTGTCCCCAATAAGCACCGTCATCCATCATAGCATTAATGCCGGCACCTATCGCAGTACCATTTACCATTCCTTCATACATATTTTGTTCATTGGCAGTAAGATCAAACGCATATACAATAATATTGTTTTTCTTACGACCCTTACTTTTCCAATCTACAATCCGATATTCAGTTTCATTTCTAAAAGGGTTCTCTCCTTTTTCATATAATGGAATGGTCAGACTTCCATAGCATTCAGGTGCCAATCCTGCAATCGGCTTACGAGTATATTTACTATAAGGATGCTCTGCCTCCCATGGCTCTATAATCTGTACAACTTCTTTTCCACTGTCATAAGCATGCCATGCATAGTCTATGTATTTACCGACTTCGATGCCGCCACATCGGTCTGTATCATAAAAATATTCAGTAGCCTCTCCCTTATCAACAACAGTCAGCAACTTTTCAGGAAGTGCATCCCGTAATGCTCTAATGAGTTTAGGGTAAGAGGCGGTATTCATAGCAAACACACCTTCCTGACTATAAGTATTCACTTTATCCCAAAGATTTATTCCATCCAAGTGATAAAGTTCTACCACATTTTTTACCTGTTGAACAAAATCTGCAATCTGCATATCGGTTAAATTACAAAAGCCGAGTCCTTTATTACCGTTTTCAATGCTAAGACACACTTTGCGTCCATTATCTTGAAGCGGGCGAATATATTTATCCGCCTTCTCCAGCGCATCACGTATGTCACTGCTCAAATTAAGCAATGCGCGTCCTGTTGCCGGCTCATAGTCCATTGTTACAATTCGCAGATTCACTATACTGCCTATATTATGCAAAGTTTGAGTATAATCTGTCTGATCTATTTTTTGAATTCCATAAACATTAGCTATCAACGGTTGATAAGTTGAAGTATTGACATAGAAAACAACATATGCATTAGGCAGCATTGACGGCATATCTATTTGTACATGCTGGTTATTAGGATAACAAGTCGTTATCTTTTTCCGAATATCCACAATATAATAAAGCACCTGCTTCTTTGCTTCCGTCTTTATCCCTGCAGGCGTTTCCTCTATAAGCAAAGGTAAAAGATAGGGGGTATCTAAATCCAATCCTGCTGTGGATATTGTCAGTTTGATTTTGGCCGATTTTTGCTCTCCGGCATCTATGGAAAGCACTCCCCCACCTTCGAGCTGTACATTTCCTGCCGGCAATGTGCTCAGTTTAGCATCATTCGCCTCATTGTAATCTTCTACAAGTCTTTCATTTACAACAGCCGTTACTGTCAACAGACTTCCGGCAGGTTGTGACAACGCATAGAATATTTCCTCTGTGACGGATTCGTCCCCCTCCGTCAATCCGACAAATGCTTTATTGGTCAACGTAGCCGTGCTGCGCAATGCCCCTATAATATTGCCCATAGCCGTTTCATCGGGCAGTCTGTCCGCATTCATTGAGATAGTGTCTTCGGTACACCCTGTTACTCCCACTTTCAGCAACAGTAATAATATAAAATGTATGATAAGATTCTTTTTCATATTCATATTGGTTATTTTTTACTTCGATGGATTCATTAACTGAATGGCAGTTCGTGTAATCTCGTAATTCATTGTCGGACTATAATAATCATTTCCTATAGCGTAAATTCCCAACCCGCCTAACGGGCCGAGAGCAACCACACGGTCAGTCATTAAAGTTACAGCCTCTTGCTTTATACCTGCCTCATCAATTACTTGTACGCCCACTTGAGCAGATAACAATAGTTTATCCTTTGGAAAGAAACTACCGGTATTGGCAAGAATCCCCATCACCTGCAACTTCAAATCGGTGACATTGGTCACCCCGGCAGTGTTCAATACGATATAGCTCAATTTATCAAAGTCTGTTTCATCAATGAAAACAGGATCTCCTTCCAACACCAATAACTTGTCCTGCCCCGCAGCAGCAGACAGTTTAGAAACAATCAACCGTGATTTTTCCTTATACAATGCCAACTCATCTTCCGTCCCACTATACATCGGAAGCCCTGTAAAAGCAAATCCATCCAGATTGAACCCAGCTGCCGTAGCTATTTCCTTATCCAACCAATTATTCAATGCCGCGATATCCGTTAAAGAAGATGCATGAGCGGCATAATCTATCAAATAAAGCACACGGATACTCTTTTCCTGCAATAGAAGGATATCCTCTCGGTCATAATCGGAGATTTGACGAGAGTTGCCCAAGGTTACAATGTCCAACGAATCAGGCAATGACCGAAGATAGCTACCTTCATTTACCGGTTTCTCCGGAGAATTATCAAAGTGTGCATAGGATAAGTAATGCTCACTTTGCTTGTAAGTACGTAACGTCTGCATGTAACGTACCCATAGTTCCGGATTCTGCTCTTTCGCACTATTAATATCAAGATCTACAGTTTCAGGCTCATTCCAGTCATCACAGGCAACCGGCAATAGAAAAGCTGCCAAAAACAGAAGACAGTAGATGAACGGTTTATATATTATTGTTTTCATATAAATTCTTTTTCATTCTTTATTCGTATTTGCACTCTCGCATCAATTGAGATAAGGTTTCTTATCCCACCACAATCTTGTTCCACCATTGTCAGGACCTCCCAACATACCTATCGCCAGATTGATATTCAAGAGATTTTCAGTATATTCTGTAGGCGGATACCATAAACGGCGAATCATATATTCGGAACTGATGCTACCGCCACTCTTATTTTCTATTACCGGCATGAGGCGAGGATATCCTGTACGACGACATTCACTCCATGACTCGACACCTAAAGGAAAGTTGGCTATCCATTTCTGAGTGATGATACGTTCGAGATTACGTTCAAAATTGAATTCACCATCTTCCCAAGCAATGGTAATAGTACTTCTCGGCCCCTCCCAGTCACTATAGTAAAATGTAGGGTCGCTATATGCTTCCGGAATATCAGTTATATTCTCCGCATAAGTATCGGCACCCGACAAACCGTATTGCTCAAAAGAAAGAGCGATTGCCATATTGTATAAGTCTTTGGCTTCACCACCCATATTCCAACCTCGCAAAGCGCCTTCGGCACGCAAGAAAGTAATCTCAGCGGCATTCATCCACATATAAGGGCTGGTACTGCTGATGATCGGTTTGCTGTATGCACCCATAATCTCATCCTTGGTAGTCACATCGATGCCAATACGAATACCGGCATATCCGTCAACCTCTTTCGGTTGATAATATTCATCATATACAGTCATTCTCACCGCAGTAAACATCTTCTCTCGACGCGGGTCTTTATATCCGTTCATATATGAGATAATATCAGCTCCCACACGCTGGTCATTCCAATCATTAAAAATCATGGCAGCCCGGTTTTCCTCCACTTTCAGAAAAGCGTTGTCGGCAATTTCCGTCATGACACCTGCCGCTACGGCTTCCTCTGCTATACGTTGTATTTCCGTCTGCATTTCCGGAACATAAGTCAGGCGCATAGCCATACGCAGTTTCAATGAATTGGTAAACTTGAACCATTGGGAAAGATTACCCTGGTATACATCGTCAAATTTACGGAAAGCTTCTGCGCTCAAATTGAGATTATCTTTGAGGACATTGCTCACTTCGTCCAATTCTTCGAACATTTGCCTATACACTTCTTCCTGTGAGTCATAAGGTACGGTAAGAGAAACATTACCCGTCTTGGAAATGATTTTAGAATAAGGAATCGGGCCATACATATCTGTCACACGCTGCATAATAACCACACGAAACAGTTTTCCCAATGCCAAAGCCACAGGATCATCCGTTTTATCCAACAAGTCCCGATAAAAAGGATAAGTGCGGGTAATCAAATCTGAAAAAGGGGCTTCTTGCCAGTCAATCGGCGGATTATAAGTTTCGAACTTCGCCGTCCATTCTACTGTACAACCAATGTAACCGGCAAATGCACCTGCACCAAGCGCTTCGACAAACTGATAGAGATGCTCTTCCGTAGGAATCACCAATCCTTGCAATCCCTTAAGACTGGCGCCTACGTTATAACTTTCACGACCTAACTCTTCCTTGTCAACCTGATAATCCTTTCGGTTGATTTTATCAAAATTATCCGTACAAGCGTAACCGACAATAAATAATAGTGCCAACGAAAGCAATTTTATGATAGATGTTATATATTTCATAGTAACTACTTTTTATCTGTTAAAAGTTGATTTTCACATTCAAACCGATATTACGGGTACTCGGCAACATGAAAAAGTCGATCCCCTGATAATAGTTACCTGTCGTAGCAACGGCTTCCGGATCAAAAGGAGCTTTATTATAAATCATACAGAGATTGCGACCCACAACAGACAATTGAATGTCGCACACGTCATGCAGCCATTTACGAGGAAGCATGTAACCGATGGCAGCTTCCTGCAACCGAATGTTGGTAGCGCTATAAGTATAATACTGTGGCAGACCGCTTTGCGAACCGATAGCCGTGAACCAAGTCTGCGCATCTACCCTACTGCGTCCGTTCACCAATACCCCACCATTATCACGGGCAACCGCCGAACTTTCTGATACCCCGTATTGGTCCATAGCCGCCGCTGTAGCCGAGTAAACAATGCCGCCGACACGTGCGGAAAGCAGGGCACTGACACTGACTCCTTTCCATGAGAGCTGATTGTTCCATGCCAAATTGCATTTAGGAAAAACGCTTCCCAATTTTATATCAGGGCGATTGTTCACGGTCACTAATGTACCTGCAGCGGAAATTTCTACCATACCATTATCATCTCGTTTCAAATCAGACTGTGTATAAAGGTCGCCCAGTGAACCTCCTGTTTTCAAGATGAATCTGGCTTTGCCAAGTCCACCTACATCCAGCCGGTCTTTATTTATAGGTTCACCAGTCTCCGGATGTATGTAATCCTTTACCAATTCTATTATTTTG
>CAKUYM010000260.1 GCA_934716785.1 uncultured Bacteroides sp.
TATCAATAAGGAAGCGCATGTGAAAGAATTCGCGATTTCTACAGCCAATGGCCTTGTTTATGTATTGGATGATGTTTTGAGTCCTGCCATAGAAACGGTCTACGAGCGTCTGTGTAGTCATGAGGAGAACCGGATATTCCGTGCCGCTGTTGAATTGACCGGTTGGAAAGAGGAGTTAAGTATTGTGTCCGAAACAAATTCTTCTGTATTGGGAAGTACATCGGAAGTGAGACGTTATTTCACGTTGTTGGCTGTATCGGATGATGTTTATAATGAGTCAGGGATTTCCTCGGTAGAAGGATTGGTTTCTCGTTTAGGGGCTGGAAATGATTATGCCAATAAAAATAATGCCTTGAACAGATATGTGGCTTATCATATTTTAGATGGGAGCTATAAAATAGCGGCGTTTAAATCTTTTGACACTGAGGAAACGCCCAGGAAACTTTGGAGTACCAAAGCTGAAAACGCGTTGTTAATGACTTCAAACGAGGGTAGTGATTATTATTTGAATTTTGATGGTGGCGATGACAAGGCCAAATTCATAGATGATAAATCAGACGAGCAGGCAAGAAACGGATATATTCATCAGATTGACGGTTATTTGCCTGTTTGTGAGGTGTTGAAACCTATTTCTTATTATTTTGATTTTTGTGATTTCCCGGAGGTGGCTTCTTATATAAATTCCTATGGCGTGAACGGGCAATCGTATCAGCAGAAAACGGGAGATAATGAAGGGGCTACACCGTTGGCTAATAATAACGGTTCGTATGTTTCTTGTTATGATATGCGGATGGGACCTTCCGGTACAATCAGTTCCGGATGGGGATATCTGGAATATCGTACGGCGCATAATAAGTCCGAGTATAACTGGTGGAATCTGTTACACTATGATGTATTGGGTATCAACTTGGGCTATAATGGAACATTGACGATGAATATTCCTACTATTTTGTCCGGTAAATATAAGGTAACCTTGGGGTTTGCTTATGCCAGTTCAATGAATTTCATGCGGTTGGCGGGCGATGTTCCGTCTGAAGGAAGTAATGGCGGGCTCACATCATTTACTTTTGATGATAATAAGTCTGTGAGCAAGGCTATATATGCCGCTGTTCCTGTAGATGAACTGAATTGTTATAAAGTAGAATTGTTTAGTGAGTTGGAGTTTACCACTACGCAGTCACATAAATTGCAGTTAGTTGTTTTAGATCCGGCGGCAAGTACCCATAAAAACTTCCGTTTGCAGTTGGATTATCTATTATTCGAACCTATTAATTAAGTAAGGTAATGAAAACAATCAATTATATATTAATGTCCGCATGTCTCTTGGCTGGATTATGTTCTTGTACGGATGAATGGGATTCTCATTATACTGAGAAAGAACCTGTAATCAATAATGTAGATGTTGTAATTGTAGATGAACCTGCATCAGCCTATCTGAAGAATGAGCCTTCTTATAGCTCTATGTACAGGTTGTTTGAAAATAGCGGTGTTTTCCAGACTTTGGATGAAAAGAAGTCCTTATGTACCATGATGGTGGTAAATAACCAAAATTTTACCCGTACGGCTTCGGAGAAAGAGATAGACAATGAGGGGGATGCTTTTTTGGCCAAAGCGCACATCACGGACGCCGCTATTTCACCCAGTAATCTGAAAGAAGGACAGCGTTTGTTGATGTGGAATGAAAAATATGTGAAGGTCACTACGTTGGATGAACTGACAGGAGAGGCAAGGATTGCCTTTAATGGATCTGTTGTAAAGAAGGTGATTAAGACTACAGATGCTTATATCTATGAATTGGAAGATTATATCAATACTCCTAAGTCTTTGATGGAAGTTTTGGAAGGATTGGGTGATAACTATTCAATCTTTAGGGAAATGGTGATGGAGAGAGTGGAGAAAGTCTTCGATAAAAATGCCAGTACACCAATCGGTATAGATCCAACGGGAAACACGGTATATGATTCAGTATTCACCTTTAAAAGCCCTTATTTTGAAAACAAAAAAATGGATTTATATTCCGAATCTATGCATGCCACGATGTTTATTCCTTCAAATACATTGGTTGAGAATGCATTGCGGGACGCGAAAGAAAGATTGAAAGAATGGGGAATGGAGCGTGCGGACTCTATCTTGAATAACTGGATATTCCAGAGTGCTTTCTATGATGTAGAATATAAAAAGGAAGATTTCGGAAATGTAAATAAACCGGACTTAATCTCTATATTTAACCAACAATGGAGAACAACTATTAATACGGTTGATTTGGACAATCCGATTGAGATGAGCAATGGAATAGCTTATTATGTCACTTCTTTAAAAATTCCTACTAATGCGGTGTTGATATGGAGAATCAAGGAATTTTTCTGTCCCGCCTGGAATGCTCCTCTGACTGATGCTGAGAAGCTTGCTTACTATAAACTTTATCCGGAAGAGGGAACAACTAATTATAAGAATGATAACAATGTTCTTTGTACTGGAACGAAAAATTATGCGGGAGTTCATCAACCCAATTCAAATTGGCCGGCGATAGAATATAGTGCACTAAGATTTCAGTTGATTGATGATACACAGAAGGGAGTACTGGAATTTAAGTGTTTTAAAACGCAAAAGCACGTGGACGGTACTCATACTTTGATTCCATATACGCTTCCCCCTGGAGAATATTATTGGTATTGGGGAGGGTATGGTAAATATAGTAGAGTAAACGCGACTTTCTATTTGAATGATATGAAAATCCGTGAAATGACTGATGTAGAATTGTATGGTATAAATTGGGACCGTGGCGGTGGCGGTTACAATGAAGTTTATAATACGGTCTCAAACTATGATCGTGATGGAGCGGAAATAGGAGTAGTGACCATTGAAGGTGACAAACCGGTGGAGTTGAATGTTAAGATTGAGTTTACGAAGGGAGTAAATAAGAACCTCAGTATATTCCATTGGTGTTTCCGTCCAACAGAAAATTGTTATTAACCTTGATTAGGATAGGATATGAAAAAGATAAAAACTATACTTGCTATGTCTATATTGCTCTTGGGAGCAACAAATATATGGGGGCAGAGTGCCCATAAATTGATAGGTAAGATTCTTTCGACAAGGAATCAGCCTATCGAGGGGGCTATTGTTACGGTATTGGATACGATGAATGTGACTACTTCGAAAGATGGAGCGTTCAGGTTTGAGTTGAAAGACCCGTCTAAAGCGAAAGAGATTTCAGTGTGGGCGGCCGGTTATTATCCGGTACAACAAAAGTTGAACAATCGTTCGGAAATCATAATAATGATGACTCCGGAGGAACAATATAAATATAATGAATCGGTTGTACTGCCTTTTCGCGAGGAAGGAGATACAAAACGTTCAAGTTATACATCGGCTGTAAACATCACGAAAAAGGATTTTTTGTTAGGAGGAACAAAGATAGATCGTGCTTTGGTGGGACAGATTGCGGGATTGGAGGTTAAACGCGGTAGTGGGATGCCGGGTGAAGGCAGTTACTATAACTTACGCGGTATTCGTTCGTTGGCGGGAGACAATGCTCCGTTGATAGTGGTAAATGGTGTACCTTATATGCCTGATAAGACTTCCTCAACTGTGATTGGCGGTTTTACACGTGATATTTTTCAAGCTTATAATTTGCAGGATATTCAAAACATTACAGTATTGAAAGGCGCGGAGGCGGCGATGTACGGTTCGATGGGCTCAAATGGGGTTATTCTAATTCAGACGGACGGTGCCGTATCCAATGATTTGGAAACGAAAATCAGTTATTACGGTTCATTTGGAGTGAACTGGAATGATAAGCGGATGCCGCTATTGGGACTGGAAGCTTATAAATCTTATCTGTCGGATATAGGTTTGACTATTTATGAAGACCCGAATGATTTCTATACGAGTTTTCCATTTATGAGAGATCCCAATGATGCGAGATATGCATACTTGTATAACAATAATACCGACTGGCAGAATTTAATCTATAAGAATAGTACGTCCACGGATCATTTATTCCGTGTAGAGGGCGGTGACGCTATTGCCAAATACGATCTTTCATTGGGATATAGTCGTGATAACGGGTTGATGGACAAAACAAGTATGGAGCGTTTTCATACCCAGCTGAACACAAATATCTTGGTGAGTCAGAAAGTGAATATCTTTGCGAATCTGGGATTGGCATATTTAAATGGACATTTTCAAGAACAAGGAATGAGTATCGCTACGAATCCTATTCTTGCCGCGTATGCTCGCTCTCCTTTATTAAGTCCTTATGAAAAAGATCGGGAAGGGAATATCCTTACTACATATTCCTCCTATCGTTATGGAAATAGTAGGACAACCGCCTATGGAGTCAGCAATCCGTTGGCATTGATTAATACTTTGGATGCTCATAATCGGCAGTATGACCTAAATATGAAGGCTGGCATCTCATATAAGCCTTTTCTGGGATTTACAGTGAGCGGTATTGTTGGTTTATATTATAATTTTAATAACGAACATATTTTTATTCCCGGCGAGAGCGACCCGACCATCCTGCCTATAACGGATATGTATGATACCAGAAAGAATGCAGTGAAAGAGGGAGAGGCCGAAACAACAAACTTCTTCTTGAATTTGAATGGAAATTACCAGAAAACTTTTAATTATATTCATAAGCTGAATGCCATTGCCGGTTGGCAGATGTTGACAACTAAAAATGAATATGATGCGGGTGAAGGACGTAATACCGGTAACGATTTTTATCAGACTTTAGGAAGTGTACAGGCTATTGGCCGCCGTTTCGTAGGGTATATAAATAATTGGAACTGGATGAACTTTTATGCGCATGCTGATTATACATATAATGATAGGATACAGGCGTCTGTAAACATGGCGGTAGACGGAGCTTCTTCTACCGGTACAGCTGTAAACCGTTTTTATATGTATCCTTCTATCGGGTTGACTTGGTTGGGTAAAGGATGGCAACCTTTCCAGAATGTAACTTGGGTTAATAAGTTTAATATACGTGCGGAGTATAGTTTGACTGGTAATACCCGTTTTGCTTCTACTTTGGGAAGTTTCAATTATTCAGCTGCTCCTTATCAGCAATTATCCACAATTGTACGCACTAATGTGCCAAACACCTCTTTAAAGCCGGAAAGAAACGCGTCTTTAAATTTAGGTATTGATTTATCAGTCTTGCGTAATCGTCTGAATGTATCTTTTGATTATTATAATAATCAGATTAGTGACATGATTAGCGCTATGCCGCTTTCTTCCATATATGGCTCTTCTGCTCATTACGCTAACATCGGTAAATTGGAAAACCGTGGAATTGAGGTGTCTGTACAAGCTTCTTTGGTACGTACCCGTCATTTTGAATGGATTGTAGGTGGCAATATCGCTCATGTTACAAATAAGATAAAATCTTTAGGTGGTGAAGAACAGGTTGTATTAAACTATGACAATGGAGTGCAGATGGTGCATCGGGTAGGAGAATCCCCTTATCAATATTATGGTTATCAGGCTAATGGAGTGTTTTCTACACAAGCCGAAGCTGATAACGCTAATCTTACTAACCGTACAGGTGTGCGGTATAATGCTGGTGATGTTCATTTCGTAGATCAAAACGGAGATAACAAGATTGATGATAAAGACCGCGTGTTGTTAGGTAATGCTTCACCCCGTTATTTTGGCGGATTCTATACTCAATTGAAATATAAAGGATTCGCGCTTTCCGCGGAATTCAATTATTCAAAAGACAATATGGCCTATAATGCTGTAAGGCGGCAATTGGAATCTGTGTCTACTACCGGCAACCAGAGTCTTGCTGTGGCAAACCGTTGGAGCTTGGAAGGAGAGGTGACGGATATACCCCGTGCTGTATGGAATGATCCGGTAGGTAATAGCTACTTCTCATCTCGTTGGATTGAGGACGCTTCTTATCTCAGAATGAAGAATGTGACTTTAAGTTATACATTCACGAAGAAATTCTTGAATTTCTTCCGTGCTGGAACAATCTATGTGACAGGCGAGAATCTGTTTACCGTTACTAAATATTTAGGTATGGATCCTGAGTTCTCTTATTCATATGCGGAGAATATGCAAGGATTTGATAATGCGAAATTGATGCAGCCGAAGACTGTAAAAGTAGGTGTTAATTTAAACTTCTAAAGAGTATGAAAAGAATAAATATATTGAGAAGCCTTA
>CAKUYM010000261.1 GCA_934716785.1 uncultured Bacteroides sp.
TATCACCATTCACGGCACACCGGGAGAGGATGGTCGTTTGCAAGGTTATTTTGACATGATGCGTATTCCGTATTCTTGTTGTGGAGTGCTGGCCGCTGCCATTACCTATGATAAGTTTGCCTGCAACCACTATCTGAAAGCCTTTGGTGTGCGCATTGCCGAATCGTTGATGTTGCGCCGGGGACAATCGGTTTCCGACGAAGATGTCATTGAAAAGATAGGCCTGCCTTGCTTCATCAAGCCCAGCTTGGGTGGATCGAGTTTCGGTGTCACGAAGGTGAAAACGAAAGAACAAATCCAGCCCGCCATTGTTAAGGCTTTTAAAGAAGCGGAAGAAGTGGTTGTGGAAGCATTTATGGAAGGGACGGAGCTGACTTGCGGTTGCTACAAGACCAAAGAGAAAACAGTGCTTTTCCCGCCTACGGAAGTGGTGACGCACAACGAGTTCTTTGATTATGATGCAAAATACAATGGTCAGGTAGATGAAATCACTCCTGCACGCATTTCGGACGAATTGACCAAGCGTGTGCAGACACTGACCTCGGCCATCTATGATATATTGGGCTGTTCCGGCATTATCCGTGTGGATTATATTGTGACTGCCGGTGAAAAGATAAACCTTCTCGAAGTAAATACAACTCCGGGAATGACCGCTACCAGCTTTATTCCCCAGCAAGTGCGTGCAGCAGGTCTGGATATAAAGGATGTGATGACTGATATAATAGAAAACAAATTTTAATCGCATGATGGATCTGACAGAGTTTAATGAGATTCGCCCTTATAATGATGAGGAGTTGCCTCAGATCTTTGAAGAACTGATTGCCGACCCGGCTTTTCAGAAAGCCGTTGCCGGTGTCGTCCCGAATGTCCCATTCCAGCTTTTGGCGCAGAAAATGCGTACTTGCAAGACCAAACTCGACTTTCAGAAGGCATTCTGTTATGACATATTGTGGAAGATAGCGACCGATCATACTGACGGACTGACGCTGGATCACACTGCTGTGCCGGATAAGAGCGAAGCCTATACTTATATATCAAATCATAGGGATATTATCCTTGATTCGGGCTTTCTTTCCGTTTTGTTGGTCGACCAGGGAATGGATACCGTCGAGATTGCCATTGGAGACAATCTGCTGATTTATCCGTGGATTAAGAAACTGGTCCGTGTCAACAAATCTTTTATTGTGCAACGGGCGTTGACTATGAGGCAAATGCTTGAAGCATCGGCGCGGATGTCCCGTTATATGCATTACACCATCTCGCAGAAAAAACAATCTATATGGATTGCACAGCGCGAAGGACGTGCGAAAGATTCCAATGACCGTACGCAGGACAGCATCTTGAAAATGCTGGCGATGGGTGGTGAAGGTGACCTGATAGAACGTCTGATGGAAATGAATATTGTTCCGCTTGCCATTTCGTACGAGTATGATTCCTGTGATTTCTTAAAGGCGCAGGAGTTTCAATTGAAAAGGGATGTAGAAGGGTATAAGAAGAGTACACAGGACGATTTGATTAATATGCAGACCGGACTTTTCGGCTATAAAGGAAGAGTGCATTTTCAAGTTGCTCCCTGTCTGAATGATGAACTGCAACATCTGGATCGTTCATTGCCGAAACCTGAATTGTTTGCCCGTATTTCCTCTTGTATCGACCGGCGGATTCATAGCAATTACCGTATCTATCCATGCAACTATGTGGCATACGACTTGCTGAAGGGTACTACGGAATTTACGGCTCATTATACAGAAGAGGAGAAGCAACAGTTTATAAACTATATCGAGCAGCAATTGGATAAGATAAATATCCCGAATAAGGATGAAGAATTTCTGCGTGAGAAGTTGCTGTTGATGTACTCCAATCCGTTAGTAAATTATCTATCTGCTTGCCGATGAAAGAGGGAAAATTACATATTGTCTGGCTGTGGGGGCTGCTTTTACTAATGGCAGCCTGTGGGGATGATGATTATTATTACCCCTCGGTAAAACTGGAGTTTGTCACAGTGTTGGCGGGCGAAGACGGCAGCATACAGACGCTTATCCCCGATAAAGGTGAGGTGTTGCCTGTCTTGGAAGACCGTACGAAATCTGTTATTTCTCCGAATACATCCAGACGTGTAATGAGTAATTATGAAGTTCTGCAGGATGGTGCAAGGGTTTATTCATTGCAACAGCTTCTTGTACCGGATGCCAAACCGGAAGATGATCCGGCTTATAAAGACGGCATAAAGACGGATCCTGTAGAGATGGTCAGCATTTGGCTTGGACGGAATTATTTGAATATGATTCTGAATTTGAAGGTCAGTACGGGTAAAGGTCATGTCTTCAGTATAGTAGAAGATATCTCCGAGCTGGAAACAAAAGGAATTGTGAATATGTTGCTATACCACGATGCGAATAGTGATGCGGAGTATTACAATCGGCGTGCTTATATCTCTGTTCCCTTGGAGAAGTACATAAATGCAGAAAATCCTTCACGGGTGATAAAGATTAAATTCAAATATTATACGTATGGCAAGGATGGCTCTGCTGAAGAGTCGGATAAGTACTGCGACCCCGGATTTGATTATATTCCGGATTTGAATTGATTGAATTAGGGGTTGATTTGAATAACTGAATGTAAATGTATATATTTAAAATGAATAAACTGATCGTGGGAATATTTTTATTTCTTTCTTCTCTCTTCTCCTGTCAGCAGAAAGGAGACTTTAAGTCAATGAATGTAGAGGAATTCGATACTCTTATTCAGAATGAAGATGTACAGCGTCTGGACGTTCGTACGCTTGCAGAATATTCCGAAGGGCATATCGCAAAAACAATTAATATCAATGTGATGGATGATTCCTTTGCATCCATGGCAGATTCTGTATTGCAGAAAGATAAACCTGTAGCCGTGTATTGCCGCAGTGGCAAACGAAGCAAGAAGGCTGCTGCCATCCTGAGTGTAAAGGGCTATAAAGTATTTGAATTGGACAAAGGATTCAACTCTTGGCAGGCGAGTGGCAAGGCGATAGAGAAATAAGCGCATTATAATATAATGGGGCTGTACTGTAAAAATAGGTGCAAACCGTACAATAATATGTAGGCACGGATTTCATGATTTTCACGTTTTTATAGAAGATAGATAACTTCTTCAAAATCGTAGAACTTATAGTGGAATCCGTGCCTATTGATTATTTATAGTTTTACTTATCCAAGTCCTTCCAACAATCTCTTCAGAACCACTGTTGCCGAGATCTCACGGTTGGCAGCTTCCGGGATAACGATTGATTGCGGGCCTTCGATAACATCATCTGTTACGATCATGTTTCTGCGAACCGGCAGGCAGTGCATGAAGTAAGCATTATTGGTGACAGCCATCTGTCGGTCACTTACCGTCCATTCGCGGTCTTTGCTCAATATCTGTCCGTAATTATCGCCGGCATAGGCTGCCCAGTTCTTGGCATATATAAAGTCTGCTCCTTCAAAAGCCTTCATCTGGTCATATTCTACCTTGGCATTTCCTACAAATTCGGGAGCCAGTTCATATCCTTCGGGATGAGTGATGACAAATTCGTAATCGGTGGCGTTCATCCATTCGGCAAAGGAGTTGGGGACAGCTTGCGGCAACGGACGGGGATGCGGCGCCCACGTCATAACCACTTTAGGACGTGCCGTTTTCTTATATTCTTCAATAGTAATCAAGTCGGCAAAACTCTGTAACGGATGGCGGGTTGCAGCCTCCATAGAGAATACCGGGCGTCCGGAGTACTGGATGAACTGGTTCAGAATCGTCTCTTGATAGTCGAAATCGCGGCTTTCAAAGCGTGCGAAGGAGCGTACTCCGATAATATCGCAGTAGCATCCCATCACAGGAATAGCTTCCAACAGATGCTCCGGCTTGTCTCCGTCCATGATAACCCCACGTTCGGTCTCCAATTTCCATGCACCTTGATTGATGTCCAGCACCATAACATTCATTCCTAAATTGAATGCAGCTTTCTGGGTGCTGAGACGGGTACGCAAACTTGAGTTGAAGAAGATCATCATCAATGTCTTGTTTCTACCTAACTCTACATATTTGAAACGATCTTTTTTAATTGTGAGCGCTTCTTCCACGGCCGATTTTAAATTGCCGATGTCCTGTACACAAGTAAATTTCTTCATATCTTTAATCTTTTAATCTATTGATTCTCCACTTTCAATCTCTAATTATCAGTTTCTTCTCGTTTGTCCGTCTCCTTCGATAATCCATTTATAGGAAGTGATTTCTTCCAGCCCCATTGGCCCGCGGGCATGCAGTTTTTGGGTGCTGATGCCAATCTCTGCCCCTAAACCGAATTGTGCTCCATCGGTGAAAGATGTTGATACATTGGCGTATACGCAAGCGGCATCAACTATTTTAGTAAACTGTGCTGCCCGTTCCTTACTTTCGGTGACGATACATTCGCTATGTCTGGAACCATTTTCCCGGATATGCTTCAAAGCCTCTTCAAAGCTTCCTACAGTCTTAACCGCCATCTTATAGTCCAGAAATTCCGTTCCGAAACTATCTTTCGTTGCCGGTTGCAAAAGTCCGGCAGGATAGTGTCCTTCCAATGCCCGGTAAGCCTGTGGGTCTGCATAAATGATAACATTACTGTCTTTCAGCTTCTCACAAAGTGCAGGCAAGTCTGCCAGTCTCTTTTCGTGCACAATGGTACAGTCCAACGCATTGCATACACTCACTCTGCGTGTCTTGGCATTGTTGATGATAGCTGCGCCTTTGTTCGCATCGCCAAACTCATCGAAGTAGGTATGGCAAATACCCGCTCCGGTTTCGATAACAGGAACTTTGGCGTTTTCGCGTACAAAATTGATGAGGCTGCTACTTCCTCTCGGGATAATCAAATCCACATAGCCTACTGCATTTAGTAGCGCTGTCGTAGCTTCTCTGTCTGCCGGAAGCAGTTCTACAATATGGGGATTGACATTGAATCTTTTCAATACTTCATGAATCACACTGATAATAGCCCGATTGGAACAGTCCGCGTCACTTCCGCCTTTCAATATACAAGCATTTCCACTCTTTAGACAAAGAGAGAACACATCGAAACTGACATTGGGACGGGCTTCATAAATAATACCTATCACGCCGAAAGGTACACTGATCTTTGTCAGCTTCATCCCGTTCGGGCGGATAGACTCTTTCAGCACCCTGCCCAAAGGAGAGGGGAGGGTCGCTACATTGCGTGTATCCGCTGCAATACCTTTCAGACGCTCTTCCGTCAATTTCAACCGGTCATACTTCGGATTACTCTTGTCCATTCGTGCGAGATCTTTTTCATTCTCGGCAAGAATGAAAGGCGTTTCTGCAACTGCTGCATCAGCCACTGCATTTAAAATCTGATTGATGACATCATCATTCAGTAAGGCTAATTCCCGACTTGCTGCCTGTACGGCAGTCAGAGTCTCATTTAAATTTGTAGTCATTTACTCCTTTTTTGCATTAAATGGAAAGATAAACTATGCAAATATAGTAAATGATGTGAATAAAACCTGCTGAAAGGCAAAATAAATGTTGGATAGCCTTTGTGGTGAATTTAGAATCGGCAGCGTAGATCTATCCCGAATTGCATGGGGCGCCCTTTCTGCATAAATCCTTTATTCATCGTTTCAAAATAGAAAGCTGCATAATCCTTATTCAAGCAGTTGCGTGCCCAAAAGCTGATCATGGCATCACCGATTTCGAGATTCGCTCTGCAGTTTAATGTGCCGTAGAAGCGCTGGCTTACGTCATTCCGTTCTGTCCAGTAGATGCGTCCGGCAGCGTTATAATTTGCCTGAAACACTATGCGGTCGAAGATGGAGTGCGGACTGCAAGTGATGGCATATTCGCCACCGACGTTTAGAGTATGTTTGGGAACGAAGGGGATATACTTGCCGTTGTAATCGGCTTTTACCGTGAGGTTTCCCTCTTTATCTTTTTCATATTCAACGTAGTCTGTAAAGGTGGCATAGGTATATCCGTAGCTCACGTTCAAACTCAGCTCATCCGTCAGGCTGGCACGAAGAGACGCTTCGGCACCATAACTGCGGCTTTCTCCGGCATTGAGGGTAGTACGCCCTAATCCGCTTGCAGCGAACTGGGAAATCTGCTGGTCGTGCATATCCATGTAGAAAGTGGAGAGATCCGCCCAAAGTTTGCCATCCCAAAGAG
>CAKUYM010000262.1 GCA_934716785.1 uncultured Bacteroides sp.
TGAGCATGATGACTTTGATATTGTAGCGCTCGGAGATGGGGCGGTATTGTTCCTGATAATCACGGAAAGGAAGATCGGGGATGATAACTCCGTCAATGCCGCATTCGGCACATTGGCGGCAGAAGTTTTCAAATCCGAATTGCATGATCGGATTCAGGTATCCCATCAGTATAAGCGGAATTTTTACATCTTTACGGATGTCGCGCAATTGTTCGAAAAGAACTCTCAAGGACATGCCGTTGCGTAGTGCTCGGGTGGCGGCATTCTGAATGACAATGCCGTCTGCCATCGGGTCGCTGAAAGGAATCCCGACTTCAATCATGTTGACTCCATGCTTTTCGAGTGTGCGGATTACATCGGCCGTGCCGTTCAATGTCGGATCGCCGGCACAGAAGTAAATGGAAAGTATATCTTTCTTGTTGCTATTGAAAAGTTGATTGATTCTATTCATAATTATTGGTATTTTAAAATTGTGACTTTAGTTCATTCAGGAATGTCCGGATGCGTTCCGTATCTTTCTTTCCCGGTTTTAATTCAAAACGGCTGTTGAGATCGTATCCGGCAAGACGGGGGTGCTTGAATTCTTTCAGCGCATTGACGCTGTGAGGACTGATGCCGCCACTTAGTAGAAACGGTACGTCTCCGTCATACGCATGTAGGATACTCCAGTCGAACTGGTTGCCCGAACCTCCGTATTGTTCGCATTTGGTGTCAAACAGAAACAGGTCGCACTCTTTCTCATATTCATACACCCTTGTCAAATCTTTTGGGCGGGCTATCGAGAAGGCTTTGATGATTTTCAGTCCCGCCGTATGCAATGACCGGCAATATTCCGGTGATTCGTTTCCGTGCAGTTGCACATAATCCAGTTCGAAACGATCGGCATACATGCTGACCACCTGTTTGTCCTCATTCACAAAAACTCCGATGCGGCGGGCATGGGTGGGGAGATAAGCCGGAAGCTCGTAAACGTATCGGGGAGATTTGGGATAGAAGATAAAGCCCAACATGTCGATACCTTCAAGTGATTCTACGTCCCGTATGTTTTCCGCTTCGCACATACCGCACACTTTGATGATTTTTCCGTTGATCATAGGTCTGTCCGTTTTGAATAATCGGTTTATAGCATTGCTTGCAGGAAATTCTGCAAAGTCTCTCCCGGTTGTCCGGTTTTCATAAATGTCTCACCAATCAGGAATCCGCGGAATCCGGCTGCCCGGAGACGTTTTACGGTCTCGGGATCGGAAATACCGCTTTCGGAAACCAATACCGTGTCTTGAGGGAGTTGTCCTGCCAGCCGGAAAGAGTTTTCCACATCGGTGAAGAAGGTCCCTAAATTACGATTGTTGATTCCTACCATATCTATGCCTTTATTGATATATGCCAACTCCTCGGAACTATGAATCTCCAACAGAACTTCCAGTCCCAAAGAGTGGGCTTTGTCTGCAAGCTCATTGCATTTTTCCCGCTCAAGCGCGGCGGCGATCAGGATCACGGCATCCGCACCTACTATTTTAGCTTGATAAAGCTGGTATTCGTCGATGATGAAATCTTTTCTGAGAATAGGAATATCGACCAAAGGACGTACAGCACGAATGTCTTTCAGGCTTCCGCCGAAAAACTTCTCATCGGTAAGGATAGAGAGGGCGGAGGCACCCGCTTTCACATAAGACGGAACAATCTCCTCGGGGCGTGCCTCCTGTTTAATCCATCCTTTGGAAGGAGAACGCCGTTTGAATTCTGCAATCACGCCCGACCTTGAAGATGCCAATGCCTGCTTCATGGAACGGGAAGCCGTTGTGTCACTGATACTTTCCCGTAGTTGCTCAATGGAAATGGCTCGCTTTTGCAGGTCGACTTCAAACCGTTTGTTGGCTATGATTTCAGATAATATATCTTTCATAATTGATATCTGTAATTTGTTTTCTATTTCAACTGTTCAACTCGATGAATTTCTTCAAAGTCGCTAATGCCCGTCCGCTTTCCAATGACTCTTTTGCCATGGCAATGCACTCTTCAATCGCCTTCTCCGGACAAATCACGTGAATCGCGAAAGCCGCATTGATAATCACCACATTCTTTTGTGCTTCGGTCGCTGTATTATTCATGATGCTATCGAAAATCTGGGCGGCTTCTTCCGGTGTCTGTCCACCGTCCAAGTCGGCTTCTTTATAGCGGGAGAATCCGAGACTTTCGGGAGTGTATATTTTTTCATTGCCACAGGTTGCCACTTTAAATTCGCCGGTCAGAGAGAGCTCATCGTATCCGTCCAAACTATGGACAACGGCAAACTTCGTTTTACTTTCTTGATAAGTATAGGTGTAGAGACGTAGCAGCGGGAGATTGTAAACTCCTAAAAGCTGATATGTCGGTAATACCGGATTCACCAACGGACCGAGCATATTGAAGAAGGTACGCACGGCGAGCCCTTTGCGCACCGGGGCCACTGCCTTGAGTGCCGGATTGAATAAAGGAGCATGCAAATAGGCAATATTACATTGTTCCATACTGCGGCGCAACCGGTCAGCGTCACAAGTGAACTTCACCCCATGCTGTTCCATGACATTGCTGGCACCACTGACAGACGTCGCCCCGTAATTGCCGTGTTTCACTACCGGAAAGCCTGCTCCGGCAACTGTGAAACAGGAGGCTGTAGAAATATTGAATGTGTTTTTCCCGTCACCGCCGGTTCCAACGATATCTATCGGAGCAAACTCACTCAGGTCTACCGGAACACGCATTTCGAGCAATGCGTCGCGGAAACCACATAATTCCTCTACGGAAATATTACGCATCAGGAAGACGGTAATCAATGACGCTACCTGCACATCATTGTACTTTCCTTGTGCGATGTTTTGTAAGATGGTGCGCGCCTCATCGCGTCCCAGATATTGATGTTCGAAAAGTTTGTATAGAATCTGTTTCATGACTTTAATCGTTTAAGAAGTTTTTGATGATTTCTTTTCCTTGCGGAGTTAATACGGATTCGGGATGGAACTGGATGCCATGCACATCATAGGTCTTATGGCGCAATGCCATGATTTGTCCTTCCTTGCTCTCTGCCGTTATCTCAAGGCAGTCGGGAAAACCTTCCCGGCTCACTACCCATGAGTGGTATCGGCCGACGGGAATTTCTTTTCCCAATCCTTCGAAAAGTATGTCCCGGCTGAGGATGTCGACCGGAGTCTGTACGCCGTGGTATACTTCTTTCAGATTCTCCAAGCGTGCGCCGAAAGCCTCACCGATGGCCTGATGCCCTAAGCAGACGCCTAAAATACTTTTTGTGGGAGCATATCTTTTAATGATAGGTAGCAGCAATCCCGCCTCTTCGGGGATGCCCGGTCCGGGAGACAGAATGATTTTGTCGAACTGCTCTACTTCATCAAGCTCTATCTGGTCATTGCGGACTACTTCCACATCCGTTGCTCCTAACTCTTTCACTGCATGCAGTAAGTTGTAGGTGAAAGAGTCGTAGTTATCTAAAAGTAATATTTTCATCTTTATTGTCTTTTTAATTGTTGCTCAATTTGTTTTCTCCGGTCCTTTAGTTCTTTAATTTTACAGCCAAATCAATAGCCTTCTTCAACGCTCCCAACTTATTATTTACCTCTTGCAACTCATATTCATCTTGGCTGCGTGCCACGATGCCGCCTCCGGCCTGAAACCATAATTCGTTGTTGCGGCTTACAAACGTGCGGATGGTGATGGCCTGATTCAATTCGCCGTTCAAACCGATAAAACCGATGCATCCGCCGTACGCCCCACGGTTGTGAGGTTCGATCTCGCTGATTAACTGCATGGCGCGTACTTTCGGCGCACCGCTTAATGTGCCGGCAGGGAAAGTGTCTATAAATGTTTTTATTTTATCCGCTCCCTCATTCAGCGTACCGCTGACACGGCTTACCAGATGGATGACGTGGCTGTAATATTGTGGTTCTTTATAGAATACCACCCGTACATCATGGCAATTGCGTGAAAGGTCGTTTCTCGCGAGGTCTACCAGCATCACGTGTTCAGCATTCTCTTTCGGATCGGCAAGCAACGCCTCGGTCAGTTCACGGTCTTTTACTACATCTCCGGTGCGGCGGGTAGTTCCTGCAATCGGGTCGATATACGCCTGTTCGCCTTCAATCTTGCAGTGTGTTTCCGGTGAAGAACCGAAGATACGGTATCCACCGAAATCAAAATAGAAGAGGTAGGGAGAGGGGTTGATGCTTCGGAGTGCACGGTAGACTTTAAAATCGTCTCCGGCGTATGGTTGGATAAATCTTCTGGAAAGAACGATCTGGAAAACATCACCGCGCATACAGTGGGCGATTCCTTTGCGTACATTCGCCTTGTGCTCTTCGTCTGTGATGGGGCTGGTGACAGGACCTGTCACGGAGAAATTGTAGGAAGCGTAATTTCTGTTTTCGATGGCCGCTTCCAATTCCGGCAGTCCGCTCTCTTCTCCTTCGGACAGCATCTCTACCAATGTCAATTCATTCTTGAAATGGTTGAAGACAATGATGTACTTATATAATATGTATAGCAAATCCGGTGCGTCATTCTCTGCATCGTGGCTCTCCTTCACCGGGATATGTTCAAAATATTTCACCGCATTGAAGGTGGTATACCCATAAAGTCCGCATACGTTTTTGTTGTCTCCGCTCACTTTGAACTGACCGATGAAGCGATTCATGGCTTTCTCTACAGTGAATGTCTTAGTCAGCGGTTCTTCGGTGCGACTGCCGTCCGGGTAGTTGGTCGTAACGATGCCGCTGTTTACGCCGATGTTTGCCAGCGGGCAGAGGGCGATGAACGATAAGGAATTCTCTCCGGCATGATAATCGGAACTTTCCATTAATGCGGATTGCGGATACATATCGCGTACTTTCAGATAGATGCTGACGGGAGTATGCATATCTCCGAGCACCTGTTTGCTATGGGTTGTATAATTGAATGTCTTCATTTTTAATTTGAATTTTGATTAACAGTTTGTATAACTAATCACTAATCATTAATCGTTGAATGTTAGATATGTCTCGATGTCCTTGTCTCCGCGTCCCGACACTGTGAGCACAACCACATCTTCCGGTTTGAATTTCAGCTCCTTCAAAGCGCCTAATGCATGAGCTGATTCCAATGCGGGGATAATTCCTTCCAGTTTGGTCAGTTCGTATGCGGCTTCTATGGCTTCGTCATCATTGATAGCCAATACATTGGCACGTCCTTTGGCTGCAAGATTGGCATGTATCGGACCGATTCCCGGATAATCCAGTCCGGCGGAGATAGAGTATGGCTCTTCAATTTGTCCATCTTCGTTTTGGATGACATACGTGCGTGCTCCATGGATTATTCCCATTTTCCCAAGCTGGATAGTGGCGGCGGTCATACCAGTTTCTACGCCCTTGCCGCCGGCTTCTGCCAAGACGATTCCTACCCGTTCATCATTGATATAATGATAGATGGTTCCGGCGGCATTACTTCCCCCGCCCACGCAAGCTATCAGATAATCGGGATAGTCGCGTCCTTCTTTTTCTTGTAGTTGTTTTTTTATTTCTTCGCTGATGACAGACTGTAGCCGAGCCACCATGTCAGGGTAGGGGTGAGGGCCTACGGTAGACCCGATGATATAATAAGTGTTGGCAGGATGGCAGCACCAGTCGCGGATAGCTTCGTTCGTAGCGTCTTTCAATGTCATGTTTCCTGAAGTGACGGGAACTACGGTTGCCCCCAACATCTTCATCTTCTCAACATTGATGTGCTGACGTTCTACATCCGTCTTTCCCATGTAGACGATACATTCCATATCCATGAGCGCGCATACGGTAGCGGTTGCCACTCCGTGCTGACCGGCTCCTGTCTCGGCGATGATACGTTTCTTGCCCATACGGCGTGCCAGTAGAATCTGTCCGATGGTGTTGTTGATTTTGTGGGCCCCCGTATGATTCAAGTCTTCCCGCTTCAGATACAGCTTGCATCCGTATTTATCAGAAAGCCGTTTGGCAAAATAGAGTGGGGAAGGACGTCCTACATAATCACGTAATAATTGATCGAACTCTTTCTTGAAGTCCTCGCTTTCAAGTACTTCGAGGTACTTATTCTTCAGCTCCTCTACACATTTGTGGAGAATCTCCGGAATGTAAGCTCCCCCGAATTTTCCGTAATAGCCATCCTGGTC
>CAKUYM010000263.1 GCA_934716785.1 uncultured Bacteroides sp.
CAATTCCGATTGTTCCGGAAATATCTTTTTGTGTGACGAAAGTTTCAAGTTCGGAGACTTTTCCTTTCGTCTTGTACACATTCAACTGTTGATCATCGCTAATCAGTGCTACCCCTGCGCTGTCATACCCACGATACTCCAATCGCTTCAGCCCCTTTATCAGAATGGGGTAGGCTTTTCTTTTACCAATATAACCTACTATTCCACACATAATTATGATATTTTATTTCATTTCGGGCGCAAATATACATATTTCAAATAACATAAAGACAACGAATTCCATATTTATTTGACAAAAACCCACAAAAAAGTTATAAACATATCAAAAAGTTAAATAATATAGTATTTTTATTGCAAAACAGATAAATTACAATCAGCTTTAAAATACAGATGTCAGAGTAACAAATTAAAAGCAATCAAAATGCTTTTGATTACAAATTAAAAGATACGGAAATACATCCGGCATTTTATGTCACAGAAAGATTTAAATTCACTATCATTATGAAATTAAATACTTATTTTTGCAAAACATTTTGATACTTCAAATAGGTATTACCATACAATAAAGATAGTAATAATGAAGAAACAAGAACTTTTTAACAACGAAGCAAAAGGATTCCCTTACCAACAGCAGCCCCGGCAAGCGGGCTTGTACGATGCGGCATACGAGCATGATGCCTGCGGTGTTGGTATGTTGGTAAACATTCATGGAGAAAAGTCACACGACATTGTTGAGTCGGCTTTAAAGGTATTGGAGAATATGCGCCACCGTGGCGCCGAGGGTGCGGACAACAAGACCGGAGACGGGGCAGGTATCATGCTGCAAATTCCGCACGAGTTTATTTTATTACAAGGTATCCCCGTCCCCGAAAAGGGACGTTACGGCACCGGTCTGCTTTTTCTGCCGAAAGATGAAAAAGCACAGTCGGCTATTTTGAGTATCGTTATCGAAGAGATAGAAAAAGAAGGGCTCACGCTGATGCACCTGCGCAATGTGCCCACCTGCCCGGAGATATTGGGCGAAGCGGCTTTGGCCAACGAACCGGACATCAAACAGATATTCGTCACGGGATTTACGGAGACGGAGACTGCCGACCGCAAACTGTATCTGATCCGTAAGAGGATAGAGAATAAAATCAGAACGTCATCCATCCCGTCAAAGGAGGATTTTTATGTCGTTTCGCTCTCTACCAAGAACATTATATATAAAGGTATGCTTTCGTCGTTGCAGTTGCGCAACTATTATCCCGACTTGACGAACAGCTACTTTACCAGCGGACTGGCTTTGGTGCATTCGCGTTTCAGCACCAACACATTCCCTACCTGGGGACTGGCGCAGCCGTTCCGCCTATTGGCACACAACGGAGAGATCAACACCATCCGCGGCAACCGCGGATGGATGGAAGCCCGCGAGAGTGTACTCTCCACTCCTACGCTCGGAGACATCAAGGAGATTCGCCCTATCATACAGCCGGGCATGAGCGACAGCGCCTCATTGGACAATGTACTGGAGTTTCTCGTAATGTCCGGACTGAGCCTTCCGCATGCCATGGCAATGCTTGTGCCGGAGTCTTTCAATGAGAAGAATCCTATCAGCGAGGACCTGAAAGCATTCTACGAATACCACTCCATCCTGATGGAGCCGTGGGACGGACCTGCCGCCCTGCTGTTCAGCGACGGACGTTTTGCGGGCGGCATGCTCGACCGCAACGGTCTGCGCCCCGCCCGCTACCTGATTACGAAAAATGACATGATGGTGGTGGCTTCGGAAGTAGGTGTCATGGATTTCGATCCGGGAGATATCAAAGAAAAGGGACGGTTGCAGCCGGGCAAAATCATATTGGTAGATACGGAGAAAGGTGAAATATATTATGACGGTGAGCTGAAGAGACAGTTGGCGGAGGCTAAACCATACCGCACTTGGCTCTCTACCAACCGTATCGAACTGGACGAACTGAAGAGCGGACGTAAAGTGTCTCATCAGGTGGAGAACTACGACCGGATGCTACGCACTTTCGGCTATTCGAAAGAGGATATCGAGAAACTGATTATGCCTATGGCAAGCACCGGAGCCGAACCCATCAATTCAATGGGCAACGACACTCCGCTGGCTGTTCTGTCAGACAGGCCGCAGTTGCTTTACAACTATTTCCGCCAGCAGTTCGCACAGGTCACCAACCCGCCTATCGACCCGTTGCGTGAGGAATTGGTGATGTCATTGACGGAGTATATCGGTGCCGTGGGCATGAATATCCTGACACCGAACGAGAGCCACTGCAAGATGGTGCGCCTCAACCACCCTATCTTAAGCAATACGCAACTGGATATTCTGTGCAACATCCGCTACAAAGGATTTAAGACCGTGAAGCTGCCGATGCTTTTTGAAGCGGCGAAAGGCAAAGCCGGATTGCAGGAAGCCCTGAACGGACTCTGCAAGATGGCGGAAGAATCCGTGACGGAAGGCGTGAACTATATCATCCTGAGCGACCGCGATGTGGATGTCGCTCATGCGGTAATTCCGTCTCTGCTGGCTGTAAGCGCCGTGCACCACCACTTGGTGTCCGTAGGCAAGCGTGTGCAGACCGCCTTGGTGGTAGAGAGCGGCGAAATACGCGAGGTGATGCACGCAGCCCTGTTGCTCGGCTTCGGAGCAAGCGCACTGAATCCGTACATGGCATTTGCCGTACTCGACAAACTGGTGGAAAGCAAAGACATCCAGTTGGATTACGCCACGGCAGAAAAGAATTATATCAAATCCATCTGCAAGGGTCTGTTCAAGATTATGAGCAAGATGGGTATCTCTACCATCCGTTCATACCGCGGAGCGAAGATTTTCGAAGCCATCGGTCTGAGCGAGGAGTTGAGCAAGGCTTATTTCGGAGGACTCGGCTCGCCCATCGGCGGCATCCGTCTGGAGGAGATTGCCAAAGATGCCATCGCTTTTCATAAAGAAGGATTCGATGAAGCGGAGAACGGACATTCCCGGCTTCTTAAAAATAACGGATTGTATTCCTTCCGTAAGGACGGAGAGAAGCATGCTTGGAATCCCGAGACCATCAGTACGCTGCAATTGGCTACCCGATTGGGGAGCTACAAGAAATTCAAGGAGTACACGCACTTGGTGGACGAGAAGGAGAAACCTATCTTCCTGCGTGATTTCTTAGGATTCCGCCGCAACCCCATCTCCATCGACCAAGTGGAACCGGTAGAGAATATTTTGCGCCGTTTTGTTACAGGTGCCATGTCTTTCGGCTCTATCAGTAAAGAGGCTCACGAAGCCATGGCCATTGCCATGAACAAGATTCACGGGCGCAGCAACACCGGTGAGGGTGGCGAAGACTCCGCCCGTTTCCAACCGCTACCGGATGGCAGTTCTATGCGAAGCGCCATCAAGCAGGTGGCTTCGGGACGTTTCGGCGTTACAGCCGAATATTTGGTGAATGCGGATGAGATTCAGATAAAGGTTGCACAAGGGGCCAAGCCGGGTGAAGGTGGACAACTTCCGGGATTCAAGGTCAATGAGGTAATTGCCAAGACACGGCATTCCATTCCCGGAATTTCCCTAATTTCTCCCCCGCCCCATCATGACATTTATTCAATCGAGGACTTGGCGCAATTGATATTCGACTTGAAGAATGTCAATCCGCAGGCGAAGATTAGTGTGAAGTTGGTTGCAGAAAGTGGTGTGGGCACGATTGCCGCAGGTGTGGCAAAGGCCAAGGCGGACTTAATCGTTATCTCCGGTGCCGAAGGCGGTACGGGTGCCTCTCCCGCCTCTTCCATCCGCTATGCGGGCATCTCTCCCGAATTGGGATTGAGCGAGACACAGCAAACGTTGGTTCTGAACGGCCTGCGCGGACAGGTAACCTTGCAAGTGGACGGGCAGTTGAAAACCGGACGGGATGTCATCCTGATGGCGCTGATGGGAGCCGAGGAGTATGGTTTCGCCACCTCCGCACTGATTGTATTGGGTTGTGTGATGATGCGCAAATGCCATCAGAATACGTGTCCCGTGGGAGTTGCCACACAAAACGAGGAGTTGCGCAAACGCTTCCGCGGACGCAGTGAATATTTAATCAACTTCTTCACGTTCCTGGCGCAGGAAGTGCGCGAGCATCTGGCAGAAATGGGATTCACCCGAATGGATGATATCATCGGCCGCACGGACTTGATTGAGCGCAAACCGAAGGAGGACGACCCGAATCCGAAGCATGCGCTGATAGACTTCAGCAGGATGCTGGCACGTATCGACAACTCCGCTGCCATCCGCCACGTCATCGATCAGGAGCATGGAATTTCCACCGTGAAGGATGTGGCTATCATTGATGCCGCCCAAGAGGCCATCGAGCATGAGAAGGAAGTTTCTCTGGAATATACGATTGCGAATACAGACCGCGCGATAGGCGCCATGCTTTCCGGAGTAATAGCGAAGAAGTATGGCGCGAAGGGATTGCCGGAACATACGTTGAACGTTAGGTTCAAAGGCTCGGCAGGCCAGTCTTTCGGAGCGTTCCTTGTGCCGGGTGTCAACTTCAAGCTGGAAGGAGAAGCCAACGACTATTTAGGCAAGGGGCTGAGCGGCGGACGTATCGCCGTGCTTCCTCCGATACGCAGCAACTTCGAGGCTGAGAAGAATACAATAGCGGGCAACACGCTGCTCTATGGCGCCACCGGCGGAGAGGTGTATATCAACGGACGAGTAGGCGAACGTTTTGCCGTGCGCAACTCGGGAGCCATTGCCGTAGTGGAGGGCGTGGGTGACCACTGCTGCGAGTATATGACCGGCGGACGTGTAGTGGTGCTCGGACAGACCGGACGCAACTTCGCAGCCGGTATGAGCGGCGGCGTGGCATACGTATGGAACAAGGAGGGCAACTTCGATTATTTCTGCAACATGGAGATGGTGGAATTGTCTCTTATCGAGGAGGCGGGATACCGGAAAGAGTTGCACGAACTGATTCGCCAGCACTATCTGTATACGGGTTCCAAACTGGCACGGACGATGCTCGATGACTGGAACCGCTATGCCGACCAATTCATCCAGGTAGTGCCTATCGAATACAAGAAGGTGCTGCAGGAAGAGCAGATGAGAAAGTTGCAGCAGAAAATTGCAGACATGCAGAGAGACTATTAGATTTACAATTTGACTATTTACAATTTACGATTCAAAATGGGAGATCCTAAAGCATTTCTAAATATACCTCGACAAGAGGCGGGATACCGTCCTGTGAGCGAGCGAATCACTGACTTCAGTCAGGTTGAACAGACATTGAATACAAACAGCCGGAAGTTGCAGGCTTCCCGCTGCATGGATTGCGGGGTGCCTTTCTGCCACTGGGCATGCCCGATAGGAAACAAACAACCCGAATGGCAGGATGCCTTGTACAAGGGCAAATGGAAAGAGGCGTATGAGATATTGTCGTCCACTTGTGACTTTCCGGAATTCACGGGACGTATCTGCCCTGCCCTTTGCGAGAAGTCGTGCGTACTGAAATTGTCGTGCGACCAGCCGGTGACGATTCGTGAGAATGAGGCGGCTATCGTTGAGGCGGCTTTCCGCGAAGGATATATCCAGGTACAGACTCCTAAAAGAAACGGGAAAAAGGTAGCGGTGATAGGTACAGGACCTGCCGGATTGGTTGCCGCCAACCGATTGAACCTGATGGGATACAGCGTCACACTGATGGATAAGAACGAAGCGCCCGGCGGGCTGCTGCGCTATGGCATCCCCAACTTCAAGCTGGACAAGAATGTGATTGACCGCCGCATGAATATATTGGCGGCGGAAGGCATCAAGTTTGAAATGGGAACGGATATTGATGTCAACCATCTGCCGGAAGGGTTCGATGCTTATTGTGTCTGTACAGGAACACCGACAGCACGTGATTTGAGCATTCCGGGAAGGGAACTGAAAGGCATCTACTTCGCTCTTGAGATGCTGGCTCAGCAGAACAGGATTCTGGCGGGACAGACTTTCCCGAAGGAGCAACTGGTGAACGCCAAGGGCAAAAAGGTGCTTGTGATCGGTGGTGGAGATACCGGTTCGGATTGTATCGGAACCAGTGTACGCCAGGGTGCCGTCAGTGTCACTCAAATTGAAATCATGCCCCAACCGCCCGTAGGACATAATCCGGC
>CAKUYM010000264.1 GCA_934716785.1 uncultured Bacteroides sp.
CTCCTATATGATGTCCGGTCAAGGGCTTCTCTCCGGCTTTCTTTCCGAGCCAGCGGCGAATTTCCACATCACCACCGTATGTGCGCCAGTAATCATGAAGGCGGTCGCTTTTCCACCATGCATACATCCAGTTGCCTGCCACCGACCAGTTTCTGCCTAAATAAAACTCTACACCGATGTTGGGCACCAGCAGTGCATCATAAAGCATATTGCTCTTTATGTCCATGTAAAAAGGTCGGGCAGACTCTTTCTCTCCGGGGGAGCTTGTCTCTTCGGAAGTCTTCTCCTTTTTCGAAGGTATTGTGTTCAAACGCGTTATGCGCGGAACACGAAGCGGTGGAAATTCAGGTTTGTAAATGCGAAACTTATCCATTGGCGGGAGCGGTTTGTGCGTGTCCTTATAATACACATGCAATACAGAACTCCGTAATCTTGGGAAAAGATTGCGGTACATATAATTATATGAAGCACCGGCACGCAATCTTCTCAATGCCTGCATTTCATTCTCTCCGCTGCCACCTCCGTCTACCTCCGCGATGATGCTGCGCAACGTTTCCAATGTCTCTTCACGATAAGGAATATTCACATCCTTTTCTGCCAGATGATACAGCCCTTTCCAATCTCTGCCGAGAAATACCGATGTTCTCAATGTGTCGGGTAGGGAATAGTAATGGTGGCAGATATAATCAAACAGTCTTTGTGCCCGTTGCTCGGACAACCAACGGTTTAGCCGGATACTTCCCTCGGGAGAAGCTCCGCCGATGACAACAATTTTGCTTATGGCGGTAGAAGATGAGCTATCCGGACGGTCTGTTGAAAAACGTTGATATATTTGATGTAATCTTTGTCCGTTGCCGTACAGGCAAGTATCAATGCCGGTTTTCCCTTGATGGAAATAAATGCGGATGGAATCCTCTTTGTTCTGTGCGGAAACAATAACAGAGGACAATAAAGTGAATATAATAGTGACCTTTAATTGAATACTCACTTTAAAATATTTATGTAACTTGTACAAAATATATGTATCCAAAAAATGTGTCATAATATACACATGGGAAAACTCTTTTTACTTACATAAATTGTAAGTATCTCTCTTCTTAAATTGATTCTCTTTTTTCGGGCGGCAAATATAAATATATGTTTTTTAAACGAAACTTAATAGTAGTATATTTTTTGCAAAAAAATACCAAAACATTCAGTCATTAGTATCGTCTTGCTTCCCCAAACAAGCAGTAAATATTCTTTTGCAACTTAGTTGCACGAATCATTTACTACCTTTGCAGCAACAAAAGAAGAAAGATATGGGACAATGTAGTTGTTGTGAACACGGATGTGCATCTGAAAAGAAAGTAGAGGTAAAGGAATCTGTACTTCAAGAATACTGGAAAGCCGGGCTTTCATTCATACTGCTGATGGGCGGTATTGTAATGAATGCTTTGGATTTCTCTTTTTTTCATAAAGAGTATGTCGCTTTGGTCTGGTATGTGGCGGCCTATCTTCCGGTCGGGCTTCCTGTAATGAAAGAAGCGTGGGAGGGCATGAAGCAGAAAGACTATTTCAGCGAGTTCACGTTGATGATTGTGGCTACCATCGGAGCTTTCTATATCGGTGAATATCCGGAGGGAGTGGCTGTAATGCTGTTCTATACCATCGGCGAACTGTTTCAGGATAAGGCAGTGGACAGAGCGAAACGTAATATCGGTGCTTTGCTGGACGTGAGGCCGGAGAGGACGTTGGTACTTAGGAATGACGCTTTGGTTGTAGAAAGCCCGAAAAACATAAAGGTTGGTGAGGTGATAGAGATAAAGTCGGGCGGGAGAGTGCCTTTGGACGGAGTGATGCTCAATGATGTAGCCGCTTTTAACACCGCGGCGCTGACAGGCGAGAGTGTTCCTCGTAATATTCGTGAAGGTGGAGAAGTGCTTGCCGGAATGATTGTGACGGATAAGGTAGTCCGAATCAAGGTGACAAGACCGTTCGACAAGAGTGCGCTTGCCCGAATCTTGGAACTTGTGCAGAACGCTTCGGAACGGAAAGCTCCGGCGGAGTTGTTTATCCGTAAGTTTGCGCGTATCTATACACCTATTGTCATAGGGTTGGCAGTATTGATTGTGCTGCTCCCGTTTGTTTATTCATTCGTCAATGCCCAGTTTGCCTTCGTGTTCAATGACTGGCTGTACAGGGCTTTGGTCTTTCTGGTTATTTCGTGTCCGTGTGCTTTGGTGGTAAGCATCCCGTTGGGATATTTTGGCGGTATCGGTGCTGCTTCCCGGTTGGGAATCTTGTTCAAAGGAGGCAATTACTTGGATGCGATTACAAAAATCAATACGGTAGTGTTCGATAAAACGGGCACGCTGACCAAAGGAACTTTTGAAGTACAAGAGTGCAAAGCCGCTTCCGGCATTACGGAAAAGAAGTTGGTCGAAACGGTGGCTTCAGTGGAGAGTGACAGTACCCATCCGATAGCCAAGGCTGTGGTGAATTATGCGAAGTCGCAGAACGTAGAGTTGCTACCTGTCACCGATACGGAAGAGCTTGCCGGATTCGGTCTGCGGGCAGTGATTGACGGAACTCCGGTGCTGGTGGGCAACTGCCGGCTGCTGTCCAAATTTAATATCGGATATCCGGCAGAACTGTTGCAGATTACCGATACGATTGTGGTATGCGCCATTGGCACTGACTATGCCGGGTATCTGTTGCTGGCGGATACGCTGAAGGATGATGCAAGGAAAGCTGTTGACGATTTGAAAATGTTGCATATCAAAAACATTCAGATATTATCCGGCGATAAACAAAGTATTGTTACTAACTTTGCAGAGAAACTCGGCATCACAAGTGCATACGGAGACCTGCTGCCGGAAGGGAAAGTGCGGCATTTGGAAGAGTTGCGGCAGGACGAGACGAACCGGATAGCGTTCGTCGGTGACGGAATGAATGATGCGCCGGTGCTCGCATTAAGCCATGTGGGCATTGCCATGGGAGGACTGGGCAGTGATGCTGCGATAGAGACTGCCGATGTCGTGATACAGACCGACCAACCTTCCAAGGTGGCGGAAGCTATCAAGGTAGGAAAGGTGACCCGCCGGATTATCTGGCAGAACGTCTCGCTGGCATTCGGAGTGAAGTTGCTCGTACTGATATTGGGAGCCGGCGGAATAGCCACTCTTTGGGAGGCAGTCTTTGCGGATGTGGGTGTTGCGTTGCTTGCCATTATGAATGCGGTAAGAATACAGAAGATTATAAAATAGGAGATTATGGAAGAGAATATCTACTTGGATAAGTTGGCACGGAGAGATATCAAGCCGACTGCGATAAGGCTTCTCATACTGAAGAATATGATGGAGGTGGGGCGTACGGTGTCATTGCTCGATTTGGAAACTCTGCTGGACACGGTCGACAAATCGACCATATCACGCACTATATCCCTCTTTTTGTCCCATCATCTCATACATAGCATAGATGATGGAAGCGGCTCGCTGAAATATGCCGTTTGCGACAATTCCTGCAATTGCGTGGTGCAGGACCTACATTCACATTTCTATTGCGAGAAATGCCACCGAACATTCTGTTTGGAAGGTACGCATATCCCTGTCATCGACTTGCCGAAAGGATTTACACTGCATAGCATAAACTATGTGCTGAAAGGTATCTGTCAGGAATGCTCTTCCAAAAAGTAACTTGATGTCTTTATCTATCAATGGAATAAGCCGGAACTCGACGATATTCAAATTATCGGGGTTCCGGCTTCTTGTTTATATCATATGTTCCGGCAGTTGTTTATTCTGCGGTTTCTGTTGTCGGCCAACCAGGGTTCTGATTCAGGGCAGGATTCATGGTAATCTGTTTCAGAGGTACACAATAGAGATAATATTTGTCCAGCCATCCCAGTCCTTGCGTGATAGGAGACGGATTTACATAGATATATCCTTCCGTCATAGTATCGTCCTTCAGTGTCGTACTTTCATTTAAGATGCCATTGGTATTTACTGCATAAGGCGGTTCTCCTTTAACCCACCACATCCCTTTCTCTTGGCGGTTGACGAAATAAGGCGCTTTTGCCCAGCGGCGTACATCATAGAATCCGAAGCCTTCGCCCATTAGTTCGATAATACGTTCGCGGCGCACTTCCCAAAGTAGAGGATCTACTTCATAATCTTCCATACTACCTGTCCACCAAGCATTATGTCCTTTATCGCGATTGGGGTCAAAATTGGCGTCGATATTGGCAACAATCATACGCTCTATTCCGGCACGGTCGCGCAGGCGGTTGATAGAAAGGTTGGCAGCATCCTGATCCAACAAGTTCAGTTCGCAGGCTGCTTCCGCATAGTTCAGAATCGCCTCTTCCACCTTGAATATCGGCTTGTCGGCTTCGCCGGTAGAGGCATTGTTGTCACAGGTTTCCCAGCAGTTGTAATTTTTCCATAGATAGTAGCCGGAGGAAGTACTGCAAGGACCTTGCACACCTTTTAAGTTGGGGGCTTTCCATACGATGGTATTGCCTTGCCAGTTCTGTATAGGCAAGCGTTTCATAGCACCGGCTTCGCCGGGATTTGAAGTTGTTCCGTTAACTCCCATGATGTCAATGTATTCGCGATATTTCGGTTCACTGCTGTTGTATCCCCATTTACAATCCGGATAGTTGGCAGGTTTGTCTGTTCCGTTCTGTATGACTACATAAGGAGGAACGACTGTATGATACAGACGAGGGTCACGATTGCGGAATACATCATAAATGTCGTGAGAGTCGCCTTCATATTTCGTATTTGCTGCATTATGTATCGGAAGTCCATTATTGGAAAGATACAAATCGACCATGTCCTGTGTTAATTGCAGATGCATCTGGTCGTTCTTTTCGCGGAAGTTGAAAGAATGCGTCAGATAGCCGGCGATGAACTCTTTATAGAGAATGACTCCGGGAACGCCGCTTAAATCTTGTGTTGTCCACATCTCGCCATACCCGGCAGCCGGTTGTCCGTCTTTTCCTGTATATAAAGTAGGATACGCGTTCATCAATTCAAGAGATACACGCATGCATTCGCTTAGATATTTGTCATAATCACCCAGCTTGTGGTATTTGCGCCAAGTCCCTTCACGCAGGGTGAAACGGCTCAGTGCCATTTGTATGCAGGCTTTATCGACAGTGTTGTTGCCGTCATTGTAGGCTCCGATATTCTCTTCCGCCCATTTCAAGCGTTCAATGACCTTGTCCGCCACTTCTTTTCGGGGGATACGTGGACCATAGGTCTCTCCGGAAGTTTCGTCGATTACGGTCTCTATCCATGGCACGTCTCCGAAACGACTTATCAGTTCCATATACCAGAACGAGTGGAAGAAATAGCCGACTGCTTTCCAATGGTTTATTTCGTTTTCGGTCAGTTCCGTGTCTCCTTCTTTCAAGCCGTTCAGCATTACGTTGACTCGATAAATCTGTTCAAAGTTCCAACCGTTTCCGTCTGAAGATGTGGTAATCTCCTGAAAGGCATAATCGTTGTAATTGCTATTCTTGTTTGACAGATACCCGGCATTCCAGTCTCCTCTATAAATGGTGCCCATGCCGTAACTGTCATTGCTTCCCGCTCCTACGCTGGTAGCTATGGTAGTGCTGGACAGCATCTGATAGGAAGGCCACATGTATGCTTTGATCGAATTGTAGGACTTGAAGGCAGTAGCCTCACTGGTGGTGGTTGTAGGGGCCTTGTCCAAGAAACTGTCATTGCAGCTCGTTGTCCCTATGAGTAATGCCAATGTCGGCAGAATATATATTTTTTTCATATGGTTTCTTTTTATTATTAACATTTAAAGAGTGACATTGAGACCGAAAGAGATAGTGCGGTAGAACGGGTATCCCCATGACAGACGCTCCGGGTCGTATCCATCCGGCAATGAACTGAATGTGGCGAGATTCTCTCCGCTCACAAATACCTTTAAGCCGGACAAAGTCCATTTCTTGATGATTGATGTCGGAAAGGTGTAGGAAAGAGTTACATTCTTCAGACGCATATAAGAGGCATTTTGCAGATATTTGTCACTGACACGTGTATTGTATCCTACATTGTTCAATTTATTGTAGATACGGAACATGGAAGGATTGTTGTTCTTGGCAACCCAATATTCTCTGTCCGTTTCAGTA
>CAKUYM010000265.1 GCA_934716785.1 uncultured Bacteroides sp.
ATGTGGTGATCAGACCACCGGCGGAAATATCGTGTCCGGCAAGGATCAGCCCCTTGTTTACAAGTTCCTGTATGGCAAGGAAAGCATCACGGAAGTATTCGGCATCCTTCACGCAAGGAACATCGTCGCCCACCTTGCCTAAAGACTGTGCAAAAGCAGAGCCGCCGAGCTTCAATTCGTCAAAGCTGAAGTCGATATGATAAAGAGTCGTCTTTTCGTCGTTCACCAATACCGGAGACACCACTTTCTTCACGTCAGAAACTTCACCGCCGGCAGAAACAATCACGGTTCCCGGAGAAATCACCTTCTCGCCGTTCGGATACTTCTGAGTCATAGACAAAGAGTCTTTTCCGGTCGGAACGTTGATTTGCAAAGCGCAGCAGAAGTCACTCAATGCCTTGACAGCCGTGTAGAGACGTGCGTCTTCACCTTCCTGAGAGCGGCAAGGCCACATCCAGTTGGCAGACAGGGAGATGCTGTCCATACCTTCTGCCATCGGCGCCCAAACGAGGTTGGTCAGCGCTTCGGATACGGAAAGAACAGAACCGGCAGCCGGGTCGGCCAATGCAGCCTGCGGAGCATGTCCGATAGAAGTGGCGATACCTTTCTCGCCGCGGTAGTCGAGTGCCACGACACCACAGTCGCTCAACGGCAACTGAAGTTCGCCCTGGCATTGCTGGCGGGCCACTTTACCTGTCACGGAGCGGTCTACCTTATTTGTCAGCCAATCCTTGCAGGCTACAGCTTCGAGCTGCAATACATTGGTCAGATATTCATGAAGTTTGGACAATTCGTATTTCGGCATTTCGTAATGACGTTCTACGGTTTTGTCTACCATATATGTCTTGGGAGAAGAGCCGAACATCTGCTCTACGGCAAGGTCGAACGGACGAACGCCGTCTGCCTGTTGGAAAGCGAAGCGGTGGTCGCCGGTCGTTTCACCGACAACATACATCGGAGCGCGTTCGCGTTCGGCAATCTTACGTACATATTCGATGGCTTCTTCTTTAATCAGCAATCCCATACGTTCCTGACTCTCGTTGGCGATGATTTCTTTAGCCGACAAAGTCTTGTCGCCGATGGGCAGCTTGCTCATATCGATCAGACCGCCACACTCTTCCACCAACTCGGAAAGACAGTTGACGTGTCCTGCCGAACCGTGGTCGTGTATGGAGACAACGGGATTCACCTCTTCCTCGCAGAGCGCACGTACAACGTTGTTGGCACGTTTCTGCATCTCCGCATTTGCACGCTGAACGGCATTCAACTCGATACCGCTGCTGTAACGACCGGTATCAACGGAAGATACCGAACCGCCACCCAATCCGATGCGGTAGTTGTCACCACCGATAACCACGATTTTGTTTCCGGCTTCGGGAGCGCCCTTCAGGCAGTCGCGTTGTGTACCGTAACCCACACCGCCGGCAAGCATGATGACTTTATCGTAACCATACACTTCGTTGTTTTCCGCATGCTCGAAAGTCAGCACTGAACCGCAGATCAGCGGTTGCCCGAACTTGTTTCCGAAGTCGGAAGCACCGTTGGATGCCTTGATAAGAATTTGTTCGGGAGTCTGGTACAACCATTTGCGTACCGGAAGAATCTCTTCCCATTCGCGTCCTTCTTCCGTGCGGGGATAAGAAGTCATGTAGACGGCAGTACCCGCAATCGGCCATGACCCTTTACCACCGCCCATACGGTCGCGGATTTCACCGCCCGTACCGGTAGAGGCACCGTTGAAAGGCTCTACGGTAGTCGGGAAGTTATGTGTTTCCGCTTTCAGCGAGATAACGCTCTTGATATCTTTAATCTGGAAGTAATCAGGCTTGGAGTGGTCTGCCGGAGCAAACTGCTCCACAACCGGACCTTCGGCGAAAGCCACATTATCTTTGTAGGCGGAGATTATTTTATTGGGATTCTCTTGTGTAGTCTTTTTAATCATTTGGAACAGGGAGGATTCCTGCTCCACACCGTCGATGATGAATGTTCCGCCGAAGATTTTGTGGCGGCAGTGCTCGGAGTTGATTTGTGCGAAGCCGAACACTTCGGAGTCGGTGAGCTTGCGGCCGAGGTCATTTTCCACTTTCTTCAGATAGTCCATTTCTTCTTTGGAAAGCGCCAAGCCCTCTTGCTCGTTGTATGCTTCGAGGTCTTCTATATAGATGATCGGTTCCGGCTGGCGGTTTGTCGTGAAAACATTCTGGTCGAGTCCTTTGTACATACGTTGCAACATCGGGTCGTGGTCGGCGTTTTCATCTTTTACGGGAAAGTATTCCTCGATGCGGCTGATGCCTTCAAGTCCCATGTTTTGGGTGATTTCTACAGCGTTTGTACTCCATGGAGTGATCATTTCGCGGCGCGGACCAACGAAACAGCCTTTCAGGTTTTCTTCACTTTCCATTGCGGCTTCGCCAAAAAGCCAGCAGAGTTTATTACTTTCGTCAGGGGTGAGCTGATGGTTGCTCTCTACGGCAATCACGCTCTTGGAAGGGGTTCTGAAAAAAAGAATCATGTTGTATATTTACGATTTTACGATTTACGATTTTACGATTGAAGTCTCTGCGGGAGAAACTCTTCTCTTTTTCTGTGGTGCAAAGATAAGCAAATTCATTGGTGGTAAGAAAAAAAATATATTTATTTTCGATGTCCGTTTTACTTATTATGATCGGATATCGCAATTCTTGTGTGGAAAAAACGTTAATATCCTATTTGCATATCACAAAAAAGTGCGATATTTGCGGAATGATTCAGATAGGAACAATATTCGATATATTAGTTAAAGGCTTTATTATTGGCGTTGTTGTGTCCGCACCTCTCGGTCCGGTGGGTGTGCTGTGCATCCAAAGAACTCTGAACAAGGGGCGTTGGTACGGATTTGTGACAGGTCTGGGAGCCTCTTTGAGCGATATAGCTTATGCGCTGCTTACGGGGTATGGCATGAGCTTCGTTTCCGATTATATTAATAAAGGCAGTTTCTATCTGCAACTGCTCGGCAGTGTCATGTTGCTTGTTTTCGGAATCTACACTTTCCGTAGCAATCCGGTCAATTCCATTCGCCCGGCTTCGTCGAATAAAGGATCTTATTTCCATAATTTTATAACCGCATTTTTTGTCACTCTGTCCAATCCGTTAATCATATTTTTGTTTATCGGTCTCTTTGCCCGCTTTGCTTTTGTGCAGCAGGGCGTTTTGGTCTTTGAAGAGATTACCGGATATTTTGCCATTGCGGCAGGAGCATTGACTTGGTGGTTCGGCATCACTTATTTTGTAAATAAGGTACGCACGAAGTTCAATCTGCGCGGCATCTGGATACTGAACCGGATTATTGGCAGCATCGTGATGCTGGTGTCCGTGGCAGGACTGATTTATACATTGCTGGGAGAGTCAATTTATTAGGAGATAATTTATGAATCAGATAGCACAACAACTGAAAGAGCGGAATATCGCCGAGTACCTTATTTATATGTGGCAGGAAGAAGACCTGCTCCGTGCCAATCACTGCGAACTGGAAGAGATGGAAACCAACGTGATCTCCCGTTATCCGGAAGACCAACGGCCTGCCATGCGCGAGTGGTACGGCAATCTGATTACGATGATGAGTGAAGAGGGGGTGCGCGAGACGGGGCATTTGCAGATTAACAAGAATGTGATTATCAATCTGACGGAGCTGCATAACGCATTGGCGTCTTCTCCTAAATTCCCGTTCTACAGTGCCGCTTATTTCAAGGCGTTGCCGTTTATCGTAGAGCTGCGGAACAAGAACGGAAAGAAAGACGAGCCGGAACTGGAAACCTGCTTTGAGGCTTTGTATGGAGTGCTCTTGCTTCGTCTTCAGAAAAAAACGATCAGCGAAGGAACAGCGAAAGCGATGGAAGCCATTTCGAGTTTCCTCTCTATGCTGGCAAACTATTATGATAAAGACCGTAAAGGTGAATTAAAACTGGATGAATAAATGAAAATTTTGGTAACGGGGGCCAACGGTCAGCTTGGCAACGAAATGCAGGTGATTGCTAAAGAGAATCCGCAACATACGTATTACTTTACCGATGTGCAGGAACTCGACATCTGCGACAAGGATGCCGTTCGGACGTATATCGCCGGGAAGCAGATTGACGTAATCGTGAATTGTGCCGCCTATACGGCAGTGGATAAAGCGGAGGATAATCGTGAAGCGGCTCACCAACTGAACAGCGTGGCTCCGGGAATCTTGGCGAGTGCGGCGCAGGCAAACAAGGCCGCTATCATCCAGGTGTCCACCGACTATGTGTTCGACGGAACGGCGCACACTCCTTACACGGAAGATTGCGTGCCTTGTCCTGATTCCGTTTACGGTTCCACCAAACTGGAAGGGGAGCAGGAAGTGATGGCGCATTGCGAGAAAGCAGTGGTAATCCGCACCGCATGGCTTTACTCCGTTTATGGCAATAACTTTGTGAAAACGATGCTTCGTCTCGGCAAAGAGCGCGATAGCTTGGGAGTCGTTTTCGACCAAATAGGAACGCCTACTTATGCCAATGACCTTGCGCGGGCCATCTATGCTGTTATAAATAAAGGTATAGTCCGCGGCATTTATCATTTCAGCAATGAAGGCGTGTGTTCATGGTATGACTTCACGGTAGCCATCCATCGCCTGGCCGGAATAACATCGTGCAAAGTGACTCCTTTGCATACAGCGGAATATCCGGCAAAGGCAAACCGTCCCGCATATTCCGTGCTTGACAAGACAAAGATAAAAACAACGTTCGGCATCGAGATTCCTCATTGGGAGGAAAGTCTTAAACGGTGCATTGATACCTTATAATATATATGGCAGATAATACAGAAATTTTGAGACGGCGAACGTTCGCCATCATTGCGCATCCGGATGCCGGTAAGACATCTTTGACGGAAAAGCTGTTGCTTTTCGGTGGCCAGATTCAGGTGGCGGGTGCGGTAAAGAGTAATAAAATCAAGAAGACGGCTACGTCCGATTGGATGGAGATTGAGAAGCAGCGTGGTATCTCGGTGACGACTTCCGTGATGGAATTTGATTATCACGACTACAAAATCAACATTCTCGACACTCCGGGACACCAGGACTTTGCCGAAGATACATACCGCACATTGACTGCTGTGGACAGCGTCATCATCGTGGTGGACGGTGCGAAAGGTGTGGAGACGCAGACGCGTAAACTGATGGAAGTGTGCCGTATGCGCAAGACTCCGGTCATCATCTTCGTCAACAAGATGGACCGTGAGGGAAAAGATCCGTTCGACTTGCTGGACGAACTGGAGGAGGAACTGATGATTCAGGTTCGCCCCTTGTCTTGGCCGATTGAGCAAGGCGCACGTTTCAAAGGTGTGTATAACATTTATGAACAGAAACTCGACTTGTATCAGCCGTCCAAGCAGATGGTGACGGAGAAGGTATCTGTCGATATCCATACGGAAGAGTTGGACAACCAGATTGGAAAGGCGTTGGCCGACAAGTTGCGTGGCGACTTGGAATTGATTGAAGGGGTTTATCCCGAATTTGATGTCGAGTCTTATTTGGCAGGAGATTCTGCTCCCGTATTCTTCGGTTCGGCTTTGAACAACTTCGGTGTGCAGGAGTTGCTGAACTGCTTTGTGGAGATAGCGCCAAGTCCTCGCCCTGTGCAGGCGGAAGAACGCATAGTAGAGCCGGAAGAGCCCAAATTCACCGGATTTATCTTTAAGATTACCGCCAACATCGACCCGAACCACCGTTCGTGCGTGGCATTCTGCAAAATCTGTTCCGGCAAGTTTGTACGCAATGCTCCCTACCTGCATGTGCGCCATGGCAAGACGATGCGTTTCTCGTCGCCTACACAGTTTATGGCTCAACGTAAAACGACGATTGATGAGGCGTATGCGGGCGATATCATCGGTCTGCCGGATAACGGTACTTTCAAAATCGGTGATACGCTGACGGAGGGGGAGATGCTTCACTTCCGCGGATTGCCCAGCTTCTCACCGGAGATGTTCAAGTATATCGAGAATGCAGATCCGATGAAGCAGAAGCAGTTGGCGAAAGGCATCGACCAGTTGATGGACGAAGGTGTGGCGCAGTTGTTTGTCAATCAGTTCAATGGCCGTAAGATTATCGGTACGGTAGGGC
>CAKUYM010000266.1 GCA_934716785.1 uncultured Bacteroides sp.
TCAAAATGGGCAGATTAAAAGCTTGGCTTTTATGATAAAAAGTATATCTTTAATCAAAAAAAAGAATGGGTGAAAAGGCTTCGATGTGGAATCTTTGGCATGGCTGTCACAAATTGAGTGAAGGTTGCCGCCACTGTTATGTGTACCGCACAGATGGCAAATATGGAAAAGACAGTTCAGTCGTAGCAAAGACGGAAAAGTTCGACTTGCCTATACAAAAGAAAAAGAATGGAGCGTATAAGATTCCTTCAGGTAATTTAGTATATACCTGCTTTACCTCTGATTTTCTGATAGAAGATGCCGACGAATGGCGTGCCGAAGCATGGGAGATGATGCGGATACGGCAAGATCTCCGTTTCCTTTTTATTACCAAGCGAATTGACAGATTACAGCAATGTCTGCCACCCGATTGGGGCAGTGGATATGACAATGTGACGATATGCTGTACAATGGAGAATCAAGATAGGGTGGATTATCGTCTGCCTATTTATAAGTCTCTTCCTATTAAACATAAGATTATTATCTGCGAACCGCTTCTTGATCAGATTGACTTTAGGGGAGAATTGGGGGAGTGGGTTGAGCAGGTCGTTGCCGGAGGAGAATCGGGAAAAGAAGTTCGTGTGTGCGATTATGACTGGATATTGGATATTCGCCGGCAATGCGTGAAAGCGAATGTCAGCTTTTGGTTCAAGCAGACAGGCAGTTATTTATTGAAAGACGGACACGAATATAAAATTGCCCGTCAGTTTCAACATTCGCAGGCGCGAAAGGCAGAGTTGAATTATACGCCTGAAAAATAGCGAATCATTCTTTCGGATACAGTTTAAGGAAAGTGGAGGTTGCCAGATTGGATAGTCTTTGCTTTTGTTCTGTTGAGTACAAAATGTGGATAATCACGTCTTTCTATAAATTGGAACTATGCCTGGAGAAATAGGGAAAAGAGAGAAATGACAGTTTGGATACTTTTTTCGTATAGAATATCTGTTGACTGGAAAAAATAGACCTATTAATTTATAGAATCTCCAAACAATTCCTATCTTTGCTACAACAAGCTATTTATATTATGGCAAAAGTAAAAGAACCTTCAACAACTTATTATTCCCAACCTGCATTTAAGGCTAAGAAAGCGAAGCTTGTTGAACGGATAAAAAAAGAAACAAATCCTGAAAAAATAGAGCAATGTCTTGAAATTTTAGGTGAAGATTCAGAATATAATGAAGCATATTTTGAGTCTTTGATTAACGATGTCGGTTTGAAAGACGCACCTATGCCGGGTATTGTAACTTCGGACGAAGAATTAGATAATAGAATCAAGGAATCCGAAGCCAGTGGATTGGTTGATGATGCGGAAGTTAATGCTTTTTTCAAATGGATGTTCTCAAAGTAAAATGGAATAAATCTGCTTTTCGGTTGTTTGTGCAGATTGTAAACTGGTATTCATGTAATGTAGGACAAAAAGCAGCTATAAATGTGACACAAGATTTTTTTTAATGCAATTCATCATATAAGTCTGCACCCGGAAATTGGTATGTTCGTAATCTTTTTGGAAAAATAACTAATAGAATCTAGGAAATGCTAAACAAAACAGCTCGATATACTGATACAGATGATGAAAAACTCTTTGCCTTGATAGAACAAGGTGATGAAAGAGCTTTCACCCAAGCTTATGAAAGGTATCATAAACTATTATATGTATTAGCCTATCGTTATTTAATGAGTTCCGATATGGCAGAAGATGTAGTGCAGCACGTCTTTACCCGTTTGTGGGAATTCCGTTCGGAATTACGTGTGGGAATCAGCTTGAAAAACTACCTCTTTACAATGACAAAGAATCATGTCCTGAACCTGATTCGTAATGAAAACAGCGCGATTGCAAAGAACTATGAGATGGCGCAAACCGCTTCACCTTACGAAGATAATCTGATAGAAAATTTGGAGAAGAAAGAGTTGATGTCCAGTTTTTATAAAGCTGTGGATATGCTTCCTGCTCAGAAAAGGGACATCTGCCTGATGAAAGTTCAGGAAGAACTGACGAATCAGGAGATAGCGGAACGGATGAACTTATCCATAAATACTATCAAGACACATTATTCGGAAGCACTGAAACTTCTCCGTATCCATTTAAGCAAGATGTTAATAATTGTTGTATTCACCACTCTGATGACCGTCTTGAGTGTCCATTTAATAAAGTGATAAAGATGAACAGACCTACTGATAAACAAATAGAAGAAGTACTGGCAGGAATTGCCAGTACGGAAAATGCAAAATATGTGGCAGAGTGGTTTGCTACGGAAGAGGGTAGCGACTACCTGGAAGCTGCTATGACACGGGATTCCGAGCTTATAAAAAATGAGTTTGCAGACTTATATGTAGACCATGATATCCCTTCAAAGAAAATACAAGAGCAGATACGGAAGAACATTCGTATGAAGAAGTTGAAACGTATCTGTTTCCGGGTTGCAGCCGTATTAATTCCTGTTGTCTTGATTGTCGGACTTTATATACAACTTAATTCAAAAGTAGACCTGTTCGGCACTTCCGAATATGAAGAAGTAGTTGTAGATAAAGGCGAACGCATACAAGTCATGTTTCAGGACGGAACAAAAGTATATATCAATTCTGATTCGAAATTAAGATATCCCAAGAAGTTTGCTTTAAACACCCGGGAAGTTTTTCTTGAAGGAGAAGCTTATTTCGTGGTGGCCAAGAATAAGAACCGTCCTTTTATTGTCAACTTGAACGGGCCGGCAATTCACGTATTGGGAACTTCTTTCAATGTACAGGATTATCCGGAAAACAAGGATATCGTAGTATGTCTGGATGAAGGAAATATAAATATGACTCTGCCTACGGAAAAGAAATACCCGGTGCAACCCGGTGAAAGATTGGTATATAACAAAGAGAACAAGCAGTGCACCATATCCAAAATGAACGATATGCAACGCTTGTCAATGTGGAAAAAGAATGTGATAGTATTTAAAGATACTCCGCTACCGGAAGTCATCAAGGTATTGAACCGCTGGTATGATGTGGACTTTAAAGTAGAAGACGGGCAGGCTTTGAAGTATGTCTATACATTGACATCGGACAATACATTATTAGAGAAAGTATTGATGGATTTAGAGAAAATCGCTCCGGTGAAGTTTGAGTATAATGAAGATAAAAAAGAAGTGATAGTAAAAATGAAATGATATAATCATTAGAAATAAATAAGGCATATGAATAAAGAAGTTGATTTATCCATATCTTGTTATGGAAAAGTAAAAGACAGGAAATATGATATTGTGGCATTGCCGTGGGGAGCTACCGAACCTCATAATCTGCATTTGCCATATATGACGGATTGTATTCTTTCTCATGATGTAGCGGTTGATGCCGCATTGATAGCTAAACAGGAATATGGCGTGAACTGCATGGTCATGCCGCCCATCGGCATGGGTTCACAAAATCCGGGACAACGGGAACTACCCTTCTGTATCCATACGCGTTATGAAACTCAGAAAGCCATATTGACGGATATTGTTTCTTCCCTTTATGCCCAAGGCATCCGGAAATTGGTAATAATCAACGGGCATGGCGGCAATACTTTTAAAAGTATGATTCGTGATTTGTCGGTAGACTATCCTGACTTCCTGATAGCATCAAGTGAATGGTACACCGTATTAAAGGCAAAGGACTATTTTGAAAATCCGGGCGACCATGCGGATGAAGTCGAGACGTCAGTGATGATGCATTATCATCCCGAACTGGTCAATCTTGAAGAAGCAGGGAATGGAGAATATAAAACCTTTGCCATACAGTCTTTGAATGAAAAGGTGGCGTGGATTCCCAGAAACTGGGGAAAAGTATCCAAAGATACCGGTGTCGGCGACCCGCGTGGAGCTTCTGCGGAAAAAGGTAAAAAGTTTGCAGAAGCAATCGCGGAAAAATATGCAAAGCTCTTTGACGAATTGGTGAATCAAGAACTTTATTAGATTGCAAAAAATATAGTGACGCTATCCCCAAAGACTGTTTCTAACGAATTGCCAAGAAACCGAATCTATTGATATAAGTCCTTCTGAAAATAAAATCCGGAAGGACTTTTCTTTTTATATTCCATTTTCCTACAAATAAAAGCTAAATCATATCTTATTGAAAACGAACTTGTTACTACGAGAATCTTTATTGCTAATAAAAAAACTTCAGAAAAAAACGCTTTTTCCCTCACCCGCTTCTTGATCTCGTGTGTCCACTAAATACAAAGAGATTAAGAACCTATTTATAACTTTAAACAAACTAAGTATGAAGAACAGAGTATTGCTTGTATTGTTATTGAGCTTTGCTGTAAGTCTTGCGGCATCGGCTCAGAAAATAACAATGAATCTTCAACAAGTCAAGTTGGAGAAAGTATTTTCGCTCATTACCAAACAGACAGGGCTTACGGTAGCTTACAGCCGTACGATTGTCAACCCCGAACGGATTGTCTCCGTTCAGGCAAAAGACAAAGACCTTTCCAAAGTATTAGATGACTTATTTGCGGGTACCAATGTGGCTTATGAAATTGGGGAGAAGAAAATATACCTCAAAGCAAAAGAAGCCCCCGTTGCATCACAAGGAAATCAGAAAACAAAGAAAATAACGGGAACCGTGACAGATACCAAAGGCGAACCGGTAATTGGTGCCAGTGTATTGGTGAAAGGAGCGGGGACAGGTACTGTGACGAATGTGAACGGTAACTTTACACTGGATGCTCCGGCAAATGCACTTTTGGCTGTCAGTTATATCGGTTATAAGACACAGGAAGTAAAGGTAGGGAATAAGAATTCATATTCTATCCAGTTACAGGACGATACGGAAGTACTGGATGAAGTCGTAGTAGTCGGTTACGGTGTGCAGAAGAAATCAAGCCTGACAGGTGCCGTTGCTTCCATCTCTTCCCAGGAAATCAGCAAACAGGTATCTTCCAATGTCGCTTCAACCTTACAAGGACGTACACCGGGTGTGGACATCGTACAGCAAGCCGGTGTGGCGGGAGCAGATGTCAACATCGTGATTCGCGGTGCCGCTTCTTTTGGCGCTACCGAACCTCTGTATGTCATCGACGGAGCATTCAGCAATGCCGGATTAAGCTCATTGAATCCCAATGACATTGAATCTATCGAAGTACTGAAAGATGGTGCGGCTGCCGCTATCTACGGTTCACGTGCCGCCAATGGTGTCGTTTTGATTACTACAAAGAAAGGAAAGTCCGGCAAGCCCGTCATTCAGATAGACGGTTCGTTCGCTTTCCAGAAGACGACTAATATTCCGGAGTTTCTCAATGCGTCGGAATGGAGAGAATTTGCCAATATGGTGGCAGACAACAGTGGCTTGCCTCATGCACCGGAGAATGATAATCCTACCAATCCGAACCTGAATACCGACTGGTCAAAAGAATGGATACAGTTTGCCCCGGTATGGAACCTGAATGCCAGTATCGCAGGTGGTGGAGACAACTCTACTTTCAGCACAAGCCTCGGTTATCTTGACCAGACCGGCATGACGATTTATTCAGATTACAAACGTTATAACTTCCGCCTGAATACCTCTTATAAAAAAGGACGTTTCTCATTTTCCGAAACCCTCGGACTGACTCATAAGGATAAAACTCCTACAACAGCTTTCAACATAACTTTGCCAACACTACCTATTTATGATGAACAAGGGCGATTTACCTCCGGTGGTCCAGATTATTACATCAATCCCGAAGATGGCAAGGCGCAGAATAAGATAGCTCCGTTACATTATACGGACAAGTTCAATAAAGTGACGGATTTAATCGGCTCTTTGAATGCCCAACTGGATATTTGGGGCGGATTAAAATACAAGTTATCGTTAAGCGGGAATTATAGTAATAAGCATAATTACACCCATACACCTGAGTACTACACAAAATGGAACTCAGATGGAACTCCCGATAAAGATTACGGCAATACACGCAACAGCGTATCGGAAACAAGAGGTGAAGAATTTACTTATACGATTGATAACTTGCTGACTTACAACAAGACATTCAACCGTCACTCAATAGACGCTTTACTAGGAACAAGCTGGATGAGAGAATACTATCGCTACATGACCAACTCTACCA
>CAKUYM010000267.1 GCA_934716785.1 uncultured Bacteroides sp.
CCTCTGCAACTCTGACAAGACTGACGGTTTCTTGAAGAAAACCCACTCTTTCAAGAAAGGTGATTTCAGCGGAGCCTTCTTCCAGGCCGGTGTATCCGAACTGACAATGGCATGTATCTGCATCGGTATGTCACTTCACGGTGGTGTTATCGCCGCATGCGGCACATTCTTCGTATTCTCCGACTATATGAAACCCGCCATACGCATGGCTGCTTTGATGGAACAGCCCGTGAAATTCATCTGGACACATGATGCATTCCGCGTAGGAGAAGATGGTCCTACCCACGAGCCGGTGGAACAGGAAGCACAAATCCGCCTGATGGAAAAGCTGAAAAACCATAAGGGGCACAACTCTATGCTGGTACTTCGTCCGGCTGACGTAGAAGAAACGACAATCGCATGGAAACTGGCAATGGAAAATACATCTACCCCGACAGGTTTGATTTTCTCCCGTCAGAATATCGCCAACCTTCCGGAAGGGACTGATTACAAACAAGCAGCCAAAGGTGCATATATCGTAGCTGGTTCTGACGAAAACCCGGACGTTATTCTGGTAGCTTCCGGTTCTGAAGTTTCTACGTTGGTAGCAGGTACTGAATTGCTTCGTAAAGATGGTGTGAAAGTACGCATCGTATCTGCTCCTTCCGAAGGCCTGTTCCGTAGCCAGCCGAAAGAATATCAAGAATCCATACTTCCGTCGGATGCAAAAATCTTCGGTATGACTGCCGGTCTGCCTGTCACTCTTCAAGGCTTGGTTGGCTGCCATGGCAAAATTTGGGGATTGGAATCTTTCGGTTTCTCCGCCCCTTATAAGGTATTGGACGAGAAACTCGGATTTACTGCCGAGAACGTATATAACCAAGTAAAAGCAATGCTCTAATGAAAACAATAGGATTAGCATGCGACCATGCCGGCTTTGAATTGAAGGAATATGTCCGTGGCTGGCTGGAAGCAAAAGGCTGGGCTTATAAAGACTTTGGAACCAATTCTACCGCAAGCGTAGACTATCCTGACTATGCCCATCCGTTGGCCATTGCAGTAGAAGCGGGAGAATGTTACCCCGGTATTGCTATCTGCGGCAGCGGGAACGGAATCAATATGACATTGAACAAGCACCAAGGGATTCGCGCTGCTCTCTGCTGGAATGCAGAAATCGCGCACTTGGCACGCCAACACAATGACGCTAACGTCTTGGTGATGCCGGGGCGTTTTATCAGTACAGAAGAAGCGAACATGATTCTGACCGAGTTCTTCTCAACGCAGTTTGAGGGAGGTCGCCATCAAAGACGCATCGACAAGATTCCAGTAAATAGAGCCTGAAGATAAACAATATGCAGATATAAAGCTGTTCTTCTCCTTGAAGAGCAGCTTTATTTTTTATAATTAGGGTAACACTTTCGATATAAACGACAAACTGGTCTACAACATGCCTGACCTACGCAGCAAATTCAATAACCTCTTTAGACTATTACATACTTTTCCTGAGGAAAAGTATGTAAATATTGGGAAGTGTGATAAGACCGGTATCTGCGTGTGCTAAGAAAAGCTACCGACAAGACTTATAATAAATTGATAGCAGAAATAACCGCAAACAACGAATTTCAGCAGTGTGCCAAGAATAAATCCGAGCAATGAGCCTAATCCGGATTTCAGCGCCTTGGAGAAATCCTTATTACCTAACAGTTCACCGATTACTGCTCCTAAAAAAGGACCGAGAATAATCCCCAAAGGCAGGAAAAGCAACCCGACCAACGTCCCGATTATACATCCCCAACTACCCCATTTACTGCCACCGCTATACTTACTTCCCAGCATTGGAGTGAAGTAATCCACCACCTGCAACATCGCTACAATCAACAGCCATACAATCAATTGCGTGGTGCTATACTCCACCTTACCCGTGAAATGAAGAATGACCAAGCCCAAATATGCGACAGGCGGACCAGGCACTATAGGAAGTATGCACCCTGCAAGCCCGACTATCAAACAAACAACACTTATCGCAATCAAAATAATATCCAGCATAATCTTATCCATTTTTATATCAGTGCAGTACAAAGTTATAGTTTTTTCCACCCATTTACAAATATAAATGTTATCTTTGTCTCTGTAAATAAGTAAAAATCAAATTAATATATTCCACTTCACTTAAATAATCAGAACTATGAATAACATCGAAATAATAGAAAACATAATTCGCAGACAGAATATTAGTTTTATAAGTTCGGTAGATGAGAATGGTTACCCCAACACAAAGGCAATGCTGGCACCCGCCAAGCAAGAAGGCATCCGAACATTCTACTGGCACACTAATAGCCTGTCTGTGAAAATCAAGCAATACCGAAACAATCCGAAAGCTTGCATTTACTTTTGCGATGAACATTCTTTCGAGGGAGTGATGTTGAAAGGTATCATGGAAGTAGTTGACGATTTAGATACCAAAAAAGCCATTTGGAAAGACGAGTTCTCCATCTACTATCAAGATGGAGTGGATGGTGGAGATTTTACATTACTAAGATTTACAGCCGAGTCTGGCCGTTATTACAGCAATTTCAACTCAACAAGTTTTGTAATAGGGAAAGAAGATAATGCAAATGATCCGATTTGTCAAAGTTGTGGTATGAATATGAAAGCGGCAGAAGAGTTCGGTACGAATGCCGATGGGACTATTAATCAGGAGTATTGTCATTACTGTTATCAGAATGGAGCATTTACCCGCAATATAACCATGACTGAGATACTGGAAACAAACCTGAAATATCTCGACCATTGGAATACAGAAACAGGAAACAACTTTACTCCTGACGAAGCACGTCCCATACTCTACGAGTTTTTATCAACCCTTAAGCGTTGGAAGAAAGACTAACCTTTTTCCTACGAAGATGGGAGTAACGATCGGGGCTTGCAATCCCTTTTTTCTCCCATTTCAATTATTTATTCCTCTTAATATGCAATAAACTCAAAACGTTGCAAATTTCCGTCCACGTTTGCCCCTTTTACATAAATAAAAACTATCTTTGCGTTTCAGAATCCCGAAAGATGAAAGAAATGGAACAGATAGAAAACCTAAAAGAGCTTATCAATCAGGGAGACGTGGACAGAGCAATTGAGCAATTGGACCAGCTTCTTGAGGACACTTCTATCGAAATGAAGAAAGATGTCCTTTACTATTTGCGGGGAAATGCCTACCGGAAAAAGGGAGACTGGAAACAGACTCTGGATAATTACCAGTATGCCATCGAGATCAATCCCGACAGTCCTGCCGCCCAAGCAAGAAGAATGGTGATAGATATCCTCAACTTTTACCACAAGGATATGTTCAATCAATAATCAATGACCGAATTCAAAGATAACGTAATAAAATAAAGATTATGGCAAAAATCAAAGGAGCAATCGTAGTCGACACGGAGCGTTGCAAAGGATGCAACCTATGTGTAGTGGCGTGTCCGCTCGATGTAATCACCCTCAATAAAGAGGTGAATATGAAAGGCTATAACTATGCCTATCAAGTAAAGGAAGATACCTGCAACGGATGCAGCTCGTGCGCAACGGTTTGTCCCGACGGATGTATCTCTGTGTATAAAGTAAAAGTAGAATAAAAGGAAAGAATATGGCAGAAGAAGTTGTATTAATGAAAGGAAACGAAGCCATCGCCCACGCAGCTATCCGTTGCGGCGCGGACGGATACTTCGGTTATCCTATTACTCCCCAATCGGAAGTGTTGGAAACGCTTGCCGAATTGAAACCGTGGGAAACAACCGGCATGGTTGTACTTCAGGCAGAAAGTGAAGTGGCAGCTATCAATATGGTGTATGGTGGCGCAGGCAGCGGAAAGATGGTGATGACGTCATCTTCAAGCCCCGGTGTCAGTTTGAAACAGGAAGGTATCTCCTACATCGCAGGCGCCGAACTTCCTTGTCTGATTGTAAACGTGATGCGTGGTGGCCCCGGACTGGGAACTATCCAACCGAGCCAAGCCGACTACTTCCAGACTGTAAAAGGCGGTGGTCACGGTGACTACAGATTGATTGCCCTCGCTCCGGCATCCGTGCAGGAAATGGCGGACTTCGTTGCATTAGGATTCGAATTGGCTTTCAAATACCGCAACCCTGCCATCATCCTTGCCGACGGCGTTATCGGACAGATGATGGAAAAAGTGGTTCTTCCCGCACAAAAACCGCGCCGCACGGAAGAGGAAGTCATCGCACAATGCCCATGGGCTACCACCGGAAAAGCCAAAGGTCGCAAACCGAACATTATCACCTCCCTCGAACTGAAACCGGAAGCAATGGAGATAAACAATCTCCGCTTTCAAGCCAAATACCGCGAAATCGAGAAAAATGAAGTGCGCTTCGAAGAGATAAACTGCGAAGATGCAGAATATCTGATCATCGCATTCGGGTCAATGGCACGTATCGGTCAGAAAGCAATGGAACTGGCGCGTGAAAAAGGTATCAAAGTGGGTATCCTTCGTCCTATCACCCTGTGGCCGGTCCCGACAAAGGCAATTGCCGCTTATGCCGATAAGGTGAAAGGCATGCTCGTCACGGAACTGAACGCCGGACAGATGATTGAAGATGTCCGTTTGGCCGTGAACGGTAAAGTGAAGGTAGAACATTTCGGACGTCTCGGCGGTATCGTTCCCGATCCGGATGAAATTGTTGCTGCTTTGGAAGAAAAAATAATCAAATAACGAAACGATGAATCCTGATAAAATAAGAAACATACTGAACATCCTCTTTATGATACTGGCTCTTGCAGCCATCATCACTTACTTCGTCGTAGGAAAGGAAGATTTTAAAATGTTTATTTACGTATGCGGCGCGGCAATCTTTGTCAAGCTGATGGAGTTTTTTATACGGTTCACCAACAGATAAGGAGATGAAGTTATGACTAAAGAAGAAATAATCAAACCCGAGAATCTGGTTTACAAAAAACCGACTCTGATGAATGATAACGCCATGCACTACTGCCCGGGTTGCAGTCACGGCGTGGTACACAAACTCATTGCCGAAGTAATAGAGGAAATGGGAATGGAAGAAAAGACGGTGGGAATCTCTCCGGTGGGATGCGCGGTTTTCGCCTACAATTATCTGGACATTGACTGGCAGGAAGCGGCACACGGACGTGCTCCCGCTGTGGCAACTGCCGTGAAGCGCCTGTGGCCGGATCGCCTTGTATTCACCTATCAGGGCGATGGCGACTTGGCCTGCATCGGTACGGCCGAAACCATCCACGCCTTGAACCGTGGCGAAAATATCACGATAATCTTTATCAACAATGCTATCTACGGTATGACCGGCGGTCAGATGGCTCCGACCACATTGGTAGGTATGAAGAGTTCTACTTGCCCTTACGGACGTGACGTAAAGCTACACGGCTATCCGTTGAAGATGACAGAACTCGCAGCCCAATTGGAAGGTACCGCCTACGTGACCCGTCAGTCCGTACAGTCCGTTCCCGCCATTCGTAAGGCAAAGAAGGCCATCCGTAAGGCTTTCGAGAATTCCATGAACGGCAAAGGTTCCAATTTGGTAGAAATCGTTGCTACTTGCAGTTCCGGTTGGAAGATGACTCCCGAAAAGGCAAACAAATGGATGGAAGAACACATGTTCCCGTTCTATCCGTTAGGTGATTTAAAAGATAAAGAATAACGCTAAAAGTCAACAGAACAATGAAAGAAGAGATAATTATAGCAGGATTCGGTGGACAAGGCGTGTTGTCTATGGGTAAGATTCTGGCATATTCCGGTTTGATGGAAGGCAAAGAAGTGAGTTGGATGCCGGCTTACGGTCCCGAACAGCGTGGCGGAACAGCCAACGTTACGGTTATCGTAAGTGATGATAAAATATCCTCTCCGATTCTCAGCAAGTATGACTGCGCCATCATTTTGAACCAGCCTTCGCTTGAGAAGTTTGAGAACAAAGTGAAGCCCGGCGGCATCCTTATTTATGACGGTTACGGAATAATCAACCCTCCTACCCGAAAGGACATCAGAGTATACCGCATCGATGCAATGGACGCTGCCAACGAAATGAACAACGCCAAGGCATTCAACATGATTGTGCTCGGCGGTTTATTGAAGC
>CAKUYM010000268.1 GCA_934716785.1 uncultured Bacteroides sp.
ATTTATGCCCTTTTGAGTTTTAGCGGACAGCAATAGTTTACAATATCTTCGGGCTGCAGAAATGCATGAAGACAAATCGAATATTTTCTCATCGTGATAAGAACATTTTCTCATGGTGATAAGAATTAATACTCATCCTTATGAGAACATTTTCTCATCGCGATGAGTATTTTTTCTCATAGCAGTGAGTATTGTTTGAGAATATAATAAGGTATATTATGCTATGTATTAACTAAATAGTTATTTCGTTGTTTCTCATTTTACAGTTGGTTTATAGTTGTTGGAGCTATCTCTTATAAATCGGATATTTCCATCTTAGATATCAGATATAAATAAAGAGAGGAACTGTATTCATACATACAGCTCCTCTCTTTATTTATTCCTGTTTTTTACTTTCTGTCTATTCTCTACATACCTATTTATAGTCAGACAATTAATCATATTCACCACTAATTTACCGGCTATCGGGTCGGTGGTTGCTTTCTCCGTGCACATGGTAGAGATGATTGCTTCTCCCTTTCCATCGGCTATTTGCAACATGGTGAGTCCGCGCATGGATTCTATCCGTTCAATGCGATCTTCCGGTTTGCCATCATCAATGTAAGCGTGGATTTTCATTTGTCCTGCCAGTTCCGTTACATTCTTGTGGCGGTGAGCTTTCAGGGTTGCGGTACATGCCACGGGGATTTCACGCTTATTGTTGTTGAAATAGCGTAGTTCTAACATGTCAATGTCGTTAAAGACCGGAGCGTCATTGCGTTCCATAATTACAATATCACCTTCCGTCGGGATAATCCAACCTGCGATGTATTCGGGATATACAGTTTTGACTGCTTCCTTGCTGTTGAGGAAAAGAAGTTTGCCACCTTTTGATTGGTAAGTGCGTAGTAATTCTTTTTCTTCGTCAGTACAAGTTGTCAGGCCGGAGATGACACAAAGGTCGGCTTTCAGTTTGCTGTCAAGCAGTTCTTTTACCGAAGAAACCGGTTGATACTTGATATTCAGAAAGTCGAATACACCTTTCGTGTTATCCTTATCCAGCAATACAATCTTTTTACTTTCATTTACTTGTCCTGCATTCCACTCTTTGCGGGCGAGCAGTAGTTCGTACTCATTGGCTGAAATGGGCAAGCCGTTTTCTGTGAGTTTCAATACCAGTTTGGTTTTTGTCTTGTTGGCAGGCAGGTTGGTCGGTAACTGGATATTTGGCTCGATATAGTGGCGTGCGTAGTGCTTCACGGCAGGAATTCTTTCGCACCCCTTCGTCAGGCACTTTCCGGTTTCGTCTTGTATTTCCCAATGGAGCAGGGAAGGTTTCAAGTCCGTTCCGTTTTCACGGTCGTTTACTACATAGAACCGTGTAGGCAATTTCTCGCCGGCATACAAATTGCGTCCCCACAGCTCTGCGCTGACCAATACGGGTTGCAAAGCCCGCTTCAAGGCATAGTAGGTAGGATACGGCTCAATATTCTGATAATCATATGTCTGGCGGAACCATGTCATCAAGGCAAAGTGCATAATCCCCGAAGCTTGGTCATTGGAACGACGGAGTGCTTCCGCCAATTCGCCCGTAATGAATGCCTGCACTTTCAGGAAAGAAGCCGGGTCGGCCCAGTCATAAGCTTCGTAACCTATCAACGTGTAAGGATTTTGATGAATGAGTTGGTAAGAACGTGTGGGATGGCCTGTTTCGTTATTAGGATAGCCCGTAGACATTTCCTGGCTGATAAGCGGACGGTCGGCTACCTTGAACTGTTTTTGGAATTCACCGTTGAAGAAGCGGAACATCGAGTAGTCATACCAATTATAATAGCCGTGCATATCGTCAATGTCGCCATCATCAATGCTATTCATAAAGTCGGCGCCAAATTTCTTGTCCTTGCCCTTCGCTTGGTAATTGGAGTCGAAGCAGATAGGGCGGGTAGGGTCGATGCGGCGCATCTCTTTCACTACATCCGAGATAATGCGATATTTCTCTTTGGCGCGTTCCAAGTCGTTGTCGTTGTCGTAGAACTTCATTTCATTGTTTACTGTCCAAAAGAGCAGTGACGGATGATTGCGGTATTTTTTCAGTAGTCCTAAGAATTCGTCACGCCACATATCCAACAGGCGTTGGTCGGGAATCGGGGTAGAGTGAATCATCAACCATGACCACGTGCCTTCGAATGAAATGCCAATGCCGTTATTGTCGGCGGCATTCATCCAGAGTTTGTTCCACGGGGTGGTATGTGTGCGTGTCACGTCGATGTTTCCGGCTTTCATCAGTTGCATGAAAGTATTAGCTAGATTTTTATCGTTAGGTGCCAGTGCAAATGGGATATGATTTCCACCACGCAGCCAGTATTTATTGCCGTTCAAGTAGAAAAGTCCGTCCTTCACTTCAAAAGTACGGAAACCGGAAGTTTCGGTCAGACAGTCCAGTTCGGTATCCTTGCCCGCAACCAAGCGGAACTTGAAGTCATAGAGATTAGGATGCTGCGGAGTCCAAAGTCGAGGTTTCAAGTTGTTGATGGTGTACGTTTCCATTCGTTCTTCACCTGCATTGAGGCTCATCTTTCGTAGGGATAAGCCGGAGTAAAGCACGGAACCTGTCTCTTTGTCGATAATATCCGTGTAAAGGTCGAATTGTTTCTTTTTGTTGCCGTGGTTCTTTATAGTCACATCGAACGTTGCACCATTCAATGCGGGTTTGATAAAGACATCTTCTACTTTCATCGGGTCGGTAACTGTCAGTTTCACCGGTTGCCAGATTCCGGCAGGTTCATCACCGTAGAAACCATGTGCGATGTCTTTCAGGATATCTTTCTTTACGGTCACTTTGCCGTCTTCTTTCTCACTTTCGCGGACGGAAGAGTAGAAGAAGTCGATAGCGTTGGAATCGGAAGAAGTACTGCCGTCTGCGTTGCGTGTCACTTTTACTGTAAGCAGGTTCTTGCCGGGTTTCAGTAGCTGGCTGCCATCCACTTGTATTTCACCGAACATACCGATGTGAGAGGTTGTCAGTGTACCGTTGATATAGATTTCGGCAATTTTGGAAACGGCGTCGAAGGTCAAGGTCAGGTTCTTGCCTTTTACATTAGCGGGCAGTTCCAGCCATTGGCGATACCAAGCGTATTTCACTCGGCGATAATCGAATGTATAATTTTCGCAACGGTCAGTTTCCTGTTGGTAATAGGTATCTGATACGCCCTTGGGTTGTGGTCCGGTAGGTGATGGCATTGTTTCGCCGTGCAGCCAAATACGGATAGGATTCCAAAAGTTAGGCACGGACATGATGTGCCAGTCTTGGTCGTTGGTCTGCACAGATACGGCCTTGTCTTTATTATCCAGTTGATAATCGGGCATGAACAACCAATTGCCGTCCAATGTGATATCCGTACGACTACCGGTGAGGGTCGTTAATTTTATAGGAGTGTAGGCAGCGCGTTCTCGTTGGCGTTTGTTTTCCTTTTCGGCAGGAGTGGCTTTCTTTTGATATTCTGCCACTTTAACGTCTTTCAGTGCATCGTCCGCCATTGGAGTGACGACAAGGTCGTCAAATTCAGTCTCTATCCATCCACCGCCTAAAGCAACTTCGCCAGACGGAACCAGGTTCGCGTTTTTATCCACAAGGTCGATGTGTGGCTGTTTCTCATCGTTGAGGAATATGCGGATACGGTTGCCGCAGACTTCTACTCTCACGCGATACCATTCTCCGGGTACGGGATGGAAGCCCAACGGGCGGACACCCATAAATTCGTCCGTACCCATATATCCCGTGCGCATCAGGTAAAGGTCGTCCTGCAGCCCGCCTTTGATTCCTACCACATAACGATCGAAACGGTTGTAATTGCGGAAGCTCGCCCATATCTGTACCTGTTCGGCATTTTTAGGGGCACGGGCTTTGAAAGAGAAGGAGTAGTTTTTCCATTCGGGATTGCCGAATAAGGCATAGGAGCCTTTGGAACGGAATACATTGTCGGCAATACTGCATGTGCCACGTCCTACCACTTTCAGTGTTTCTCCGGCATTGGAGAAATCGTTTGTCCATGAAGCATTGCCTTGTGCCTGTCCGTTCATGCAGAAAGCGCTACATGTACAGGATAGTAATACTTTGCTGATTATATTCATAATGTTATAAGTTGATGATAATTTTGAGATGAAGATATGGTCTGTAAAAAGAACCATGCCGGAATTCGGAGTCTGTAGGTAGCAGGCTTGCGATTTCACGGCATGGCATTAGATAGTATCTTTATATTAGAGTAAAGTGCATTACTCAAGTAGATATATAGATTTAGCCTTCAACGATTCTGAAGAACAGGTTCTGATTTGAAAAGTCTGTATTATAATCAATTCTTATTTGGTAGTTGGTCGTTGCGGGAACTATCTTTAATTTGAATGTCTGTTCATCGCTGTTTATCTCTAAACCGGCATTAGCTTCATTGCCTTGTGGCTGGAACTTTAATTCGCATCTTCTTTTACCAAAGTATTTCTTTGCATACTCGGTTATCACAAGCTTGTTTGTTGCAAAGTCATATTTTAACAATACAGGAAGATTCTTTCCGGTAAGATTATCAGGACCACCGTAAACATCCCATGAGCAACCGTTCACCCAGAAATTGTGATTCTTGAAGTAGTCTCCGAATTTATACACTTTGCCAACTTCTAAGTCTGACAATTTCCGCTTTTCCGTGTCGCCTGTTATTTCAGATACTTTGATCTCATAGTCCGTACTGACAACTCCCGTTGCGTTTGGCTGTTTGTCAATTCCCATGTAGATCGTGTTTTCACCAGGTTGGCGAACGGGGTCTTTGATGTACCACTGTTCATTTCCGTTAGAGGTAGTCTCTCCCTTACCGGCGTTGAATGTCCAGGAGAACTTGACACCATTGTTGGCTTCAGTCATTTCACTCAGTTTCTTATCATTGAAATTGAAGTTGTACAGTGCCCATACAGGACTTAATGTCAGGGTATAGTTGTCGGCATCCCATTTAAAGTTGGTGCCCCATTTCTCTTTCACTTTGTCATTTTGGTCATCTTTGTTCAATGTAATTCTGAAGTCAGCGTCAGCGGGCTTGAAATTATACAAAGTAGTGCGCAGATCCAACTCATTAAAGTTGTAACCTTTTTCTTCATCATATACACCGGGGATTGCCAGTTTCTTACCGAGGATTCGTATATTCTGGTTGGGTTCGGTATCAGCATGGTCGATGCCGGCTTTTACATACATCTGGATAGATAGCTCTTCTTTTGCTGTCGGAGCTTCTACAATGTATTTTGCACTGACATTCCCTACGTATAGTCCCACTTCTTTTTCGTTGAGCGTGAATGTCGCTTTATCTGTACCCGCGTCATTCATTACGAATAGGTTGGCGCCATCTATACCGTCTGTTTGAGGACCTACCAACAGATAACTGGTCTTTTGTGCTGCATCGTAGTAGAGGCATACTTCTCCATTGGCCAATTGGGTTTCTTGAGTGATAGTTGCGAGGTTTGTAGTCATAGGAATTGTTTCCCAGTTTCCATCATTAAGCTGAGCACCCAGTTTCCATGCTTTGGATGCGGTGACACCCATACTTTCCAATGTGTTTTGAGCATTGTGTACTTTGATGACTTTCGTTCCTTTATAAAGGCTCTCGATATTGCTCAACAACTCTGTAACTCCAGTCAGTCCGATTCCATTTTTAGCAGTCGATTCATCCTGTGAGTAAATCAAGATTTCTTTGGAGAATTCTTCTTCGGCAACAGTGTAAGTAATCTTCACCTTGCCGGATTTGTTGGCAGCCTTGGCGGTCAATATACCTTTGTCTGTCACTTCAAATGTATTATTCGGATTCTCTGTCAGTTCATAAGTGGTTTCAACAGGGAGCTCACTGAATCCCAATTCATCCACAAACTTCACTTCTCCGTCTTCGCCAAATCCCCAGCCTATCGTTTGGGCAAGGTCGAGACTTTCGGTACTGATGAATTTCAGGGATTCTGAATTTTGGTAAACGGTACGTGTCTCCCGATAAGCGAACAAGCCGTTGCTGGCGCTATAAGAGGTTGGTTTCACAACAAAATAGTTGGAGCTGGTAGTGGTCTTATCCAATGTGATTTCCAACAC
>CAKUYM010000269.1 GCA_934716785.1 uncultured Bacteroides sp.
CGGAATGAGGCGACTCGAACGCCCGACCCCTACGTCCCGAACGTAGTGCGCTACCAACTGCGCTACATTCCGATTGCTTAAAGAAGTGGTGCCACCAGGAATCGAACATTTTCAGTTCTTTATTTCTAAAGTCCTGATAAACAGCACTAAATCTTATATCGTTAAAATCAAAACCATTGAATTAGCCATATTCCTAATCTCAATTATTTCAATCTTTATCGCTGTCATTTTTTGACGGTGCAAAGATATGGAAAAGGTTCGATTCCTCCAAATAGTATGGGAATAAAATTACAGAAAACTTTATAATGTACTCATTTATACTGTCGGTTTTTAAAAAGCCTCCAGCCTGTTTTTGTCCAGCGGTTTTATAATATTCTTCTCTTTGTAAAGTTTCTGCTTCTCCAGCCGATAATAGGGGATAAGCCCGGTTGCCCTATGTCCAACCAGTGTTCGGAGTGTCTTCCTTTTCCTGTGCAATGCTTGGCATGCCTCTTACAACCGCTCTTGGTGCGGCCTGCCCTTTCTCGTCGTGTATCGTACACTTAGTGGTACGAGTGTATTCCCCGTATTCCGGCTAAGAATATTCCGCAATTACATTCGGAACATCGTAAACGACCGTGACTTTCGATCCTGGCTTACCCAGCTTACCAGGTTTTACATATATATAAAAAGTAAACGACTTAATAATTACTTTTTGTATATATGTAATTTTTTATTTGGAAAATTGGTCTATTTTTCTTCTTTTCTATAAACTTGTGGAGTTACATGATATTTTTCTTTGAAGCATTTGCTGAAATATTTTGGGAAACTAAATCCAGTTTGATCGGATATTTCGGATATGTTTAATTCAGGATTGTTTTTTAGTAAATACGCTGCTCGTTTCAGGCGGATAGTCATGATGAGGTCGCCAGGTGTTTGTCCGGTTATCGCTTTTAGTTTGGTGAATAATTTTGTTCGGGCAATTCCCATTTGAGCAACAAGTTGGTCTACACTAAAATCCACATTATCAATTTCGTTTTCAATAATTTCTGTGACTTTATCCATAAACTTTTTATCCAAGATATTATTAGTCAGAATTAGCGTATTTATTTGCGGTTGTTTACTGAATTTCTCCTGTAACATAATCCGATTATAAACGAGATTATTGCATCTTGATAATAAAATATTGATATTAAATGGTTTGGTGATATAATCGTCTGCTCCCATTTTCAAGCCTTCCAGATTGTGTTCGATTGCAGTTTTGGCAGTTAACAGAACAACGGGGATGTGGCAGGTATCGAAATTTTGTTTGATAGTCAGGCAAAGTTCAGTACCGGACATTTCGGGCATAATGATGTCGCTGATAACAATATGAGGCATTTCCGAATACGTCTTTTCCAATCCTTCTTTACCATTAATAGCAGTAATTACTATATAAAATGATTTGAAAATGTTGACTAACATTTCTCTAAGCGAGTCGTTGTCTTCTACAATTAGTATTTTATATTTTCCTTCTTTTAATATACTCTCGTTATCTATACTTTCCTTTTCCTGCTCTAGAGGTTGTTGACAGACTAACTTCAAATTAGTAACTTCATTTGAATAAGAAGTGTTGGGATTTGTACAGATTTGCTCGTTTGTGAAATGCTCTTTTCCTGTCATTAGGTGGATGCGGAAAGTTGTTCCCTCTCCAAGCTCGCTGGACACATCAATATTTCCATGATGCAATTCGATGATACCTTTAGTGAGAGCCAGACCAATACCAGTACCTGTATGTGATGGGGAATCTATGTCTGCTTGATAAAAACGATTGAAGATCCTATCAATATCTTTTTCAGCAATGCCTGAACCATTATCTGTTATTTCAATTAGCACTTCCTGATTTCTCTTCCTGACTGCGATAGATATTGTTCCCCCTGCTTTGGTATATTTGAATGCATTAGAAATAAGATTATTAATAGCTTTTTGCATTTGTTTGGCATCAAACCATACACTGATATTATTACTGCTTTTTTCAAAATTAAAAGTGATTTGGCGTTGTGCCGCATATTCCTGAAACAGCAGGTAGTGTTCATATATAAAATGAACCATATTGTGTTCGCAGACTTTGATGGTCATATGTCCTTGTTCTTGTTTCCGGAAATCCAGTAATTCGGTTACAAGTTCTCTTAACTGCAGGCAACTTTTGTAAACTCCCAAAATCTTATTGTACACATTGGGGTTGAAAGAACGTACTTGCAGTAGCATTTCCATTTGGCCGATAATGAGTGTCAACGGTGTTCGGAACTCGTGGGATATGTTGGTGAAAAAACATAGTTTTGCCTGATTTAGTTTTTCGATATCTTCGATATGTCTTTTTTCGTATTTAAGAGATTCCTGTAATTTTAGGCGATGATGATATGTATGTATGATATAATATGTAAGTATGATGATGCCTATAATGTATGCTAAATAGGCCCATATTGTACGATAAAAGGGAGGTAATATTTCTATTTGTAATCGATTAGGGGGAACTAGTTTTTCGTTTACGTTTTCTGCTTTTACAATTAATGTATAATTGCCGGGAGCAAGATTAGTATAAGTAATAGTGTTTTGTTCCAATACATTCCATGTGTCTGAGAAACCTTCCAACTGATAAATAATTTTATTCTTATTGAAAGGTATGTAATCTGTAGTTGTATATTCGATATTGAAAATGTTCTGAATAGATTTTAGGGTTATTTTGGGGGTATATGTAATATTCCGGTGTAATATTCCACTTTGGTCTCCAGTCTGAATATTTTCTCCGTTCACTGTCAGACGACATGGAAGTATGCGATAAGATCGTGGCGTCTGTTCCAAATCTTTTTCCTGGAAAGAAATCATTCCGGTGGTTCCACCAATAAATATTTCTCCTTTCCGGCTTTTATAGAGCGCATTTTCACTTATGCAGCTTAAGGGCAATTCATCATAGTTCCTGAATTTTTTATGTTGATAATCTAATATTGAGAATCCTTTATCCGTTGTCACTAACAATTTTTCAGGTGATAGTTCGCAAATATTATATATTACATTGCTGGCAAGCCCGTTTTTACGTTTATCGAAATTGATAAAATCATCAGTCTCTTTTCTATATAAATCTAGTCCATTTTCATTTGTACAAAACCAGAGCCTTTTTTGACTGTCCTCGTAAATGGAATTAATACTATTGCTACTGAGACTGTGTTTATTACTGTTCTTATGTTTGTAAATGGAGAATTTTTGACTGTCAAAATGATAAGCACACGCTCCGCTGTTATTGTTGGCTATCCATAATGTACCTTCGTGGTCTAAAGTCAGCCCTATAGTGGATATCGTATTATAAAGCGCATTCTTATCCTGAAATAACAATTTGCATTTGCCTGTTTGTGGGTTAAATAGCGTGACTCCATTTGCTGTGGCCAATATCAATTGTTTCTGATAAGGGATAATATCCTCCACAAGATTGGACGGAAGAGAACTGCTGTCTCCTTTTTTATTTTTATATTGAGTGAAATGGCCGGTCTTCATATCTAGTTTGTTCAGTCCTTTTAGATGTATACCAAGCCATAATACTTGTTGCAGAGAATCATAGTAGACAGCCCTTACATTATCGTGTGGTAAATTACAGGAACTACTTTTGCTTAGATAATGTTTGTAAGTCCGGGTAGCAGGATTATATTTATTGATTCCTCCCCGTTCTGTACATATCCATAAGTTTCCTTCGCAATCTTCCAGCATACGTCCGATAATGGGAGAACTTAATCCTTCCTCCTCCTTGGAAGAGGCCTGATATTCGCGATAAATCTGTTTTTGTGGATTGAAATAATTGACGCCACCGGAATAGGTTCCTATCCAGATAGTTCCTTGTTTGTCACAGTATAATCCCCAAATAGAGGAGTGGCTTAAACTTTTGTTATGTTCTTGTTTTAAATATCTGTAAAATTCTCCAGTATTTTTATTATATTTGTTCAACCCGTTAAAAGTTCCTATCCATATGTTACCTTCTGTATCTTCGCAACACCTGTGAGTAAAATTGGAACTGATTGTCGTCGGATCTTCCTCTTTACACTGAAACTTGCCAATTTGTTCGCCTTGAATGCGGTACAGCCCGTGACCGGAACTAGCGGTTATCCAATACTCTCCGTTACTATCCCTGAAAATATCAGAAATATTCCCTGCTGTAATAGGATGGGTTAGTTCTTTTTGGGGAGTTAGTATATATAGTCCCCGGTCACTTCCGATGAGTATGGAATCATTATGTATATATAATTTTCTGATATATCCTTCGTTATCCGGAAATTTATAGAAAGGCTCCAGCTTGTTGCCGTTGTATTTAAATATTTGTTTGGATGTTGCAGCGTATAAATAACCGGAGAAGAACTGCGCTCTCATATTATTTCTGGTTATCGTACTAAATAAATCTTTTTCTATATCATAAACGGAGATACCTCTGTTGGTCATAATAAAAACATGTCCGTTCCGGTCACCGGTAATATGATATATATCATTGTATAAAATGCTGTTGGAAATATCTTTCTCCTTTTGATAAATTTTAATTTCTCTCCCGTTATATACGCCGATTCCATTGCGAGTACCGAACCACATGAATTCACGTTCATCCTGATAAATGGAAGAAATGGAATTATTAGGTAGGCCATCGTCGGTTGTCAGATGAAGAAATGATATACTTTGTGCTTTTCCTGATAATGTGTATATTAGTAAATAAAAAATGAGTATAATCCTGCTTTTCATATTCTAGATCTTATTATACAAGTTACAAATATATCGTTTTATATCAAATAAAGGGTATTTGTGTATTCTCTTTTTTGTCGTTTATTGTACATTTTAGGTCGTTTATTGTACATCTCTATTTTTTGTCGCATTGCATATATTTGACATCCCCTTTCTGTACAGATATTATCCCTTTTTGTGATTAGCGTGCGTATTTTTGTTTTCTCAAAATAATATGAATTATTTATGAAAAGTATTATTTCAATTTGTATAACCTTGTTTTTCACTTTTGTGTGTGCTTGTGAAAGGGTAGAGGAAGATTATCTTTCAGAAAACGTTGAGTATGCAGCGGCGCAATATGATTTGCTGATAGAAAAACTGGGAAAAAATGGTAAACCTTGGGCACCTCGTACGGTAGATACTAAAGGAAATATAGTATATGCCCATAACGTATGGGACTGGACTTCGGGCTTTTTCGCGGGAAGCCTTTGGTATTTGTATAATCTTACGGGAGATGAGAAATGGAAAACATTGGCGAAAAAGTATACGGAAACTCTGAAACAACAACAATATATAACTTCTCATCATGATGACGGCTTTATTATAGGATGTAGTTATTTAAATGGCATGCGTATGGGACAGGAGGCATATGATACAATTATCGTGCAAGCGGCCAAGTCCCTTTCCACTCGGTTTCGTCCTGGAGCCGGAGTTATCCAATCATGGAATACCCGTACAGGATGGCAGGCACAAAGAGGCTGGGAGTGTCCTGTTATTATTGATAATATGATGAATTTGGAAATTCTTTTTGAGGCAACTTCTCTTTCCGGTGATTCTACTTTTTACAATATGGCGGTTTCACATGCAGATATGACTTTAAAGAATCATTTTCGTATGGATGGGAGTTCTTATCATGTAGTTGATTATGATATGAGAACAGGTAAGGTGCGAAGTCGTTGCACAGCTCAGGGATATTCCGACGAATCAGCTTGGGCACGTGGGCAAGCCTGGGGTATTTATGGATATACAATGTGTTATAGGTATACACGTCAATTAAAATATCTTGAGCAGGCAGAAGCTGCCTATGAATTCGTATGTACACATCCCAATCTTCCTGAAGATTTGATTCCTTATTGGGATTTTGATGCAGTGAATATTCCCCATGAATTAAGAGATGCTTCCGCTGCTGCTATTATGGCTGCCGCCTTGTATGAATTGAGCATGTATTCGAATAAAGCAGAGTATAAAGAGACGGCAGATAAGGTAATGCATTCTTTGTCATCATCGGATTATCGGAGTAAGATTGGTGAAAATCACAATTTCTTATTGATGCATTCTGTTGGAAGTTATCCGCATGGAAGCGAAATAG
>CAKUYM010000270.1 GCA_934716785.1 uncultured Bacteroides sp.
AGATGCCGTAGTCTATTCCTCTTGACAAAGAGGCAGACTGTCCAACTTCTGGATCTATTCCGCTGTAGCTGCTGATTGTAAGCAAGTTTTGGCCACTGATATATATACGGACATTTTGAAGCATCATCTTCTTTATCAAGGAAGAAGGTAGTGTATAACCTATCTGAACATTTCTCAATCGAAGGTAAGACCCATCTTCCACATATCGGTCTGAAAGGCGATTGTTATTGTTGTAATCGGCGGCTGCCAAGCGTGGAATGTTCGTATTCGTTCTGCTCGGAGTCCAGTAATTCAACAAGGCTCTGTCTTTATTGGTGATGTCGGTGAGACTGTACGTGTACAGGCGCATAGCATTGAATATATCGTTGCCGATTGTACCGCCGAATTGCAGACTTAAGTCAAATCCTTTCCATGCCATACCTATGTTGAATCCATAGATGGCATCTGGGATAGGATTTCCGATCATCCGTTTGTCCTCTTCGTCTAATTTACCATTGCCATCTGTATCCACGAAATAAACATCACCTAATTCGGCATTAGGCAGATAGTCAGCTTTTTTAACTTCCGCCAGTTGGGCTTCTGTCTGGATCAGTCCGTTCGTTACGTATCCATAGAAAGCACCGATAGGCAGTCCTTCATTGGTATAAGTTGCATATTGCTGCCGAAGTACTCCGGAAGGAATAGGAGTTCCTCCGTTTAGCTTCGTCATGCGGTTGCGGATTGTAGAAAGATTGAATCCTATGCTATATTCGAAATCGTTGATCTGATCCCTCCATTCTATGTTTAACTCTATTCCCCGATTATTCGCCGCACCGATATTGGTATAGGTATTATCGGTATATCCCATGTATTTGGGCATGGGAGCTGCCAGCAGCATGTCTTTAGTTGTTTTATTGTAATACTCGAAACTAAAGATCAGTCTATTATTCAAGAAACTTGCATCAATACCGATGTTCATAGATTCGGTCGTTTCCCATTTGATATTGGAGTTCCCCAGTCGTCTTACAGCAATTCCCTGATATAATGTTTCATTGGAGCCGGCTCCGAACAAAGCGCCATACTGGGTCCATAAAGACAATAAACTGCGGTCGAGGTAGCTACCGATGTTCTGGTTTCCTATTTGTCCCCATCCGGCGCGGAGTTTCAGGGATGAAATCCAATCGGCATTCAGCTTTTTGAAGAATTTCTCATTATTAATTCTCCAGCCTAATGCAAAAGACGGAAAATTACCCCAGCGGTTATCTTTGGCGAATTTGGAAGAGCCGTCACGTCTGAAGGATGCAGTCAACAGATACCTGTTATCGTATTCATAGTGCAATCTTCCCAAATACGAGATTAATCCGTAATCTGTCGCATAGTTCGTTCCGGTTGTTTTATTTTTGTCAAGAGTGGCATCGATATATTGTAAGTTAGGGGATTCACCAATAAAATCACGTCCGCTCAGTCCAAGAACTTCTCTTTTTCCCCATTCATTGGTATATCCGGCAACAATATTCAGACTATGTTTTTCGGCAAATGTCTTGATGTATGTAAGGGTATTTTCAAAAGTATAGTAATTACCGTTTGTTTGGGTTTTCGATAAACTGCTTTCGTCATTTTTCTGGCTGTTGGATACAAAGTATACAGGGCTGAAACTTTTAGCTTCACTTCTTCTTATTTCCGCACCGAAACTGCTTTTTAGCTTAAGGCCTTTTACAATCTGCAACTCACCGTAAATATTTCCGATTACGGCCAAGTCTTTATTGCTGCGATCCCTATACATGATATCAGCCAGTGGGTTGTAGTAATCGATATAGAGCGATGAGCCGTAGCTGCCATCTGGTTTTACAGCAGGGATAACAGGCTCTACACGAATCGCATTACTGATGACGCCATAGTCGGCATCATACAAACCTGAACTATTGTATTCGCTGATACCCGATGAGTTGGATTTGGATATTGATATGTTTGTTCCGACAGTCAAAAAGTTTTTAATGATTGTCTTTTCAGAACTTTGGCGTAGGTTTATCCTTTCATATTCCGTCTTCCTGATCGTTCCTTCTTGGTTTAGGTAACTGATGCCTAAATTATACTTGTAATCGTCAGCTTTTCCCCCACTGATTCCTACACTGTAATTTTGCATGAATGCGCTCCGGGAGATCTCGTCTATCCAGTTTGTGGAAATATTTCTGTCGACCAGACTCAAATCTATTCCGGTAACACCCGCTTCCGTTTTTACTTTATTGATATCCGATTGTAAATCATACCATTCTGACCCTGACATAAGATCTAAATTATTAAGCAGTTCGCTGACACCCCAATAAGCATCGAACGTAACCGTTGTTTTCCCTACTACACCTTTTTGAGTAGTGATAAGAATGACCCCATTCGCTCCTCTGGAACCATAGATAGCAGAAGCCGAAGCATCTTTCAATATTTCCATGGATTGTATATCGGATGCGCTCAGATAATTGATGTCGGTGACCGGCATTCCGTCTACAACATACAATGGCTCGGCATCATTTACCGTCCCTACACCACGTATACGGATTGTTGAGGCTGAGCCGGGAGAACCAGAATTAGAAGTAACCGATACTCCCGTAGCCAGTCCTTGCAATGCCGAAGACACATTGGCAACCGGTTGACGGGCTATCTTATCTTTATCTACAGAGGCGATGGCACCGGTGATATCGCTTTTTTTCATTGTACCGTATCCCACGACAATTACCTCGTCCAGCGTCTGCAAATCCTCTATCAAGATGATTTTTAGCGGTTGCTGCTGTCCGGCTGGTACTTCTTTGGTTATATAACCGATATAGGAGATAATCAGAACTGCCGATTGAGGAACATTGTCGATAATGAAATTACCGTCGACGTTTGTGATGGATCCGGTAGCTGTTCCTTTCACCATAACATTGGCACCGATGACAGGTTCACCGTTTTGGTTCACTACCATGCCGCTGATACTTTTATTCTGTTGGTTGGTAGCTGTACTTTTGCTTGCTGCAATTTCTTTTTTGGCTGTCAGGATAATGTTTTTATCCAGTACCTCATATTTTATATCTGTATTTCGGAATAGCTCATCCAATATCTCGAATACATTTTTCTGGTTGGCATGAATAGATACCAGTTTATTTGTATTCACTTGTTTCGTATTGTAGAAGAATTTGAATTCCGATTGGGTTTCAATGTGGTCTAAAACCGTTTGTATGGTTCTATTTGTAACCTTGACAGACAATGAAGTGGTCTGGCTATACGTATTTGCCGCGTTCACTATAGTAAAGGCGGCGACTAACAATAGTGCAGTTATTTTCATACGTAAAAGTATTTCCGTTTTGATATTACTTCTTTTTTGCATAGATTTGCGGTATTCTAAAGGTAAATAAAATGATAAGCTCGTTTCGGCAAGCATTGTTTTTCCACACGGATAGATACGCCAATATTTATTCGTGTGTTTTTTGTTTTAAGGGTCTCTGATTTTCATGGTGTTTTTTGTTTTAAGATTAGACAAACTAAAATAGCTCAATTTTACTTTTAGTGATTTCTCCGTCCCGATCGAGTTCGTAATTTATCTTGTAACGTATTCCGGACGATCGCTTGAAATGTTCCAATACTCGCTCGATTTGCTGATTGGTGAAAACACCGGTGAAAGAATACTTATAAAAAGCGGGATCTTTTATTATAAACTCCACATTGAAGCGTTTGCTTAGTATCCATAAGATATCCGACAAGGGAGTGTCTTTTAAAATGATCTGTCCGTTTTTCCAAGCAATATCTTTAGGTACGTATGCTTTGTGGATTAGGCTTTGGCTGGTTTTCTTATTATAATAAACCTGCTCATTAGGTTTTATGACTATACTGTTGGATGTGCTATTTTGATAATTGAACTCAATGGAACCTTCGACAAGAGTTGCTACTATGAAATCATTGCTGCCATAAGCATCCATATTGAATTCAGTGCCCAAGACTTTAATGGAAGATCTTTCCGTATGAACGATAAAAGGTATTTTGGTGTTTTTGGCTACTTTGAAATAGGCTTCACCATCAAGAATAACTTCACGGGTCTGGCCGGAAAAATTGTTTGGATATTTAAGATAAGAGGACGAGTTTAGCCATACTTTCGTGCCGTCTGGCAATACTGTTGAGCCGATCATCCCAGGGGTCATGCGAGCTTCCAAATAAAAAACAGGAGCTTCTTTCTTGGACTGCAACAAGAGGAATCCTGAAAGAATGAGTAGTGGCAACAGTAGGATTACGGCAACTCTCTGAACCAAAAAATAAAATTTTTGGAGTTGTTCTTTTTTAATTCGTTTGTTGACCTTTTCCAATGCTTCTTGAGGAGCCGAGCGTTTGATGAATTGCAAAGAGGTAACGGCAAAAGAGAGCCTATAGTAATCTTCAGCAATCTTTCGGTTTTCTTCCGATGCGTTGATCCACTCTTCTACTTCGGTGTGTTCTTGACTGTTTAATTCATGGTTCACATACCGGAACAAACTTAGTTCGCTTATCTCTTTTTTCTGCTTCATTGTCTTTTGTTCTTTCTAATATGACAGTTCATAGATGAAATCTCCTAAAAGGAATTGGTTAATTAGTTTTTTTTTCTAATTTTGCTTTAAATACACAAATGTTTACCTGTATAAGTTGACTCATGATTAAGCAAATGCATCAGAATACAGAAGATGAAAGACTATTTGAATCTCTTCAACGGGGAAACAAGAAGGCTTTTGATACTTTCTTTTTAAGATATTATCCGGTTTTGTGTGCTTATGCGACACAATTTGTAGGAATGAATGATGCGGAGGAGATCATACAGGATATGATGGTTGGCATTTGGATACGTAGAAAGGATATTGTGATAGACTCTTCTCTGAACGGTTATCTTTTTCGTGCCGTAAAGAATAAATGTATCAATCATATTGAGAAATGCCGCTTGCACGAACAAGTGCATACGCTCATAGCCGGTAATTGGCAATCGCAATTTGAGGATCCTGATTTTTATGTAGTAGAAGAACTGACACAGAAAATAGAGGAAGCATTGGCAAAACTCCCGGAAACATATCGAACCGCTTTTGTGATGAATAGGATTGATGGGAAGACCTATAATGAAATCGCTACTATTTTAGGCGTATCTTCCAAAACCGTTGATTATCGTATACAACAGGCCCTCAAGAATCTCCGTATTGAATTGAAAGATTATCTTCCGATACTACTGATGCTGAAATGCTTAATCGGATATAAACTATGATGCTGAAAGGAATTCAGTTATCGTGCATATTTGTGAAGGCCGCTTAAGTATATGTTGAGGCTAAGTATTGCAAATTGACGTTAATTCATTTTTGACCGGCTGAACCATTCTTTTGTGTCTGTTGTTATTCAATAAAAAGGAAAGTAGTATAAACGAGTAATGTAATGCTCTCGGGTATATTATTGCATCTTTATGGAACAAATCATTTTTAATCTAAAAACGAAAACTTGATTATGGAGTGTAGACATGGTAATTTCTGGATTGGACTTGGAATAGGGTCAATCCTTGGTGCGGTAGCTTATCGCCTTTCGCGTACGGCGAAAGTCAGACAAATGGAAAATGATATTTATGATGCTATTCGTTGCATCGGTCGTGATGCGGAGGCTGTAGCGGTTTGCGCTGAGAGAAAAGCGGTGGATCTCGGACTCAAAGCAGTAGAAACCGGAGCTGAAATTGCAGATAAAGTAGCGGAAGAAGCTGATAGAATGGCTGGAAAAACAAAGGATAAATGACGAAGATAGTATTCTCGGAATTGGTAATTGACTCGTATGTTGTTGATTACCAATTTTTGTATGATAACTATTTACCATTTGCATAACTCAATTTTGTAGGTGTGTGCTCGTACACATTCTATATTTTCCCCTATTATTTTCTATTCTTTTCCAAGGTAAATATGCGCTGTTTTTTATCTTTTTCTTTTCTGTAAATGTACTTTTTATTATTTATTCCACCGTTTTTCTTATGTTTAACAACATGGATAATTTATATGTGTTATTGCTAATTTGTTGATTATTAGTTGAATGATTGCTTTTGTGTGTGCACGTGTGTGCGCACACACTATTGCTT
>CAKUYM010000271.1 GCA_934716785.1 uncultured Bacteroides sp.
GAACCATCCGGTACAAACTTAGTGGCAGTGCACGAAGCAAGTGACAGGACAGCAGCGGAAGCAATCAAAAAAAGGAAATTTCTCCTCATACGGTTTCAATACATCGATAGCATAAAAAATACGATTACAAAGATAATTTATATTTTCCGATAGGGAAAATAAATTAAGAAAAAGAGAAGAAAGTAAAGGCAGTTTGGAAATATCTTTATAGCTTTGCAACAGAATATCAAAGTTATGGCATCATTAAGTAAAAACAAGATAAAATATATCCACTCACTGGAACTGAAGAAAATACGTAAGGAAGAACGGGCATTTCTTGCCGAATGTCCCAAACTGGTGGATGACTTGCTCGCGCATTTTCCCTGCCGTTTTTTGGCAGCTACTTCATCATGGCTTCAGAAGCACACGGATATTCGTGCAGATGAAATCGTTGAAGTTTCTCAAGAAGACCTTTCCCGAGCCAGCCTGCTGAAAACTCCGCAGCAGGTGCTTGCCGTTTTTGAACAACCCCAATATCATTTGACCCCGGAAACTGTCCGCCACTCTCTCTGCCTGGCATTGGATGACGTTCAGGACCCCGGCAACTTGGGCACTATTGTGCGACTGGCTGACTGGTTCGGCATCGAGCATATCATTTGCTCGCCCAATACGGTAGATGTGTACAACCCTAAGACAATACAAGCCACTATGGGTGGAATTGCACGTGTAAAAGTGCATTATACGCCTCTTCCCGATTTCATCCGCTCGCTTGAAAACGACACTCCGGTATTCGGCACCTTTCTGGATGGGAAAAACATGTACGAACAACCATTATCCGCCACCGGACTGATTGTTATGGGAAATGAAGGGAACGGTATAGGCAAGGAAGTGGAAGCATTAATCAACCGGAAACTTTATATTCCCAACTATCCGCAGGGACAAGAAACGTCCGAATCACTCAACGTAGCTATCGCTACCGCAGTAATCTGTGCCGAGTTCCGTCGACAGGCTGCATGGAAGTGAAATCAAAAGGGTAAAACAAATAAGGGAATAAGACCTTTCCTTTCCTTTCCATCACATGCAAATATTCATTCAAACTATTCAGGCACGAATCATGCGGATTGTCCGGTTTAAAATGAAAAAGAACCATGAGGTCCGTGTAATCCGTGCCTAAGGCTGTATATTGATCTGCAGAAAGCAGAACGATAACCCCAGGCATCCACTCTACCGACTCGATCTCTTCTGTCAATGGGAATATGCCTTGAACAATTCCTTCGGCATTCACCTCCACCACCTGCTGTTTTATAAATCCAACGTCAGGTATCAGCAAATAATGAGATGCAAATCGTTTCATAATGCGCATAGGGTAAATTCATTCTACAAAGCCAATCAGCAAATTAATTCAGCAAGACGATTCAATGAGAACAGTTCAACGCGGTTGGCTCCTTTGTTGTTGCCGCCTGCGTTGGTTCATCTGCCGTTCTTTTCTTTGTTCCAGTCTTTCCTGCCGGATATGCTGTTCAACCTCAATTTGCTCCGGTTTCTTCTCTCGCTGGCTTCCCGTGCGGCGACGGTTCATCTCTTCCGGTGTCAGACGTTGTAAGTCTTCTTTGGCTCCACCTACTATCTTATGCAGAGATTTTTCCTTATCAAAAAGTTTCTTCAACGAGTCTGTCCGCAAAGCCTCTATCTTATTCAATGAATCACGAACAGCAAAAGCCAAGGTATCCGTACAATGATAGCGGGTCATCGAGAAACGGTCAGCCAACAATGCTCCCGCCTTTCCGCGATTCCCCACCGGATAATAGATGAATCCTCTTATCTCCTTCATCTTCCCTAATGTATCCGCAAACAGACGTATCTGCTGAACGCCCGACTCCTTCGCCGTCTTCCAACGGCTGATTGTATCTTTCTCGTATATAATTTGCATTGCCATAGTGACAGCTCTCATAGAATCGGCAAGCATCGGTTCGAGGAAGCGGTAATTCACCTCCCACACCAAGGTATCCCGATCTTTATAATTCGAATCGGTCGGCAAAGTAAAAATAAACTGATTGTTCATCATTTCACCGGTCAGGCGTACCATACGCTGCCACGGCCATACGTCGATACTGTCACCGGGCGTTGTCATTTTGGGTTTCTTGTCACGTTTGGCTATCAAGTCACCCACAAGTTCCTGCTCATCCTTCAAACGTTTCCGCACTTTATCATAAATTTTCGACAACAATTCTGTGTTGCGTGTATACCACACCATAGACGAATCAAACGCTGCCTGTGTAGTCCCGTATTTCCTGAAAACGGCATCAATATACAACTCTTTCTTATAGTTCTCGCTATAAGGAAGGTTGTCTCCCATGGATTTTGCCAGATGATAGTCATACAGCAAGTTCTCCATTTCCGACTCCGATATTACGTCATTGGGCTTTTTCACTTTACACCCGGCTACCGCAAATACAAGTATACAGACAAGACACAGATGAAACCGAAATTTATTATTCATGATTCGCACTTTCTTCCTTTTTACCTTTATCCAGCGAATGATACGACTCATTCAGGTATTTACTATAAAACAGCAACAAAGCAATGATACCGCAACTGATGGCAGCATCGGCAAAGTTAAAGATAGGGCTGAAGAATATAAAATGCTCCCCTCCTACAAACGGCATCCACATCGGCCAGTTCGTATCTATAATCGGAAAGTAGAACATATCCACCACCTTGCCGTAGAACCAAGTGGAGTATCCTCCGCCATCAGGCATAAAGGAGGCAATCTGCGAATGAGTACTCTCATTGAAAATCACCCCATAGAACACGCTGTCGATAATATTCCCCAATGCACCGGTCAGGATCAGAGCCACACAAACGATATATCCGGTCTTAAAGCCCTTCTTCACTATTTTATACAGATACCAGCCTATCAATGCTACGGCAACGATACGGAATGTGGTCAGGAAGAGCTTTCCGAAGATCTCCATGCCGAAAGCCATCCCATTGTTCTCGGTGAAATAGATATAAAACCAATCCGTCACCCGATTGCTCTGATGCCAGTACATATGAGTCTTAATCCAGATTTTAATGATCTGGTCGATAATCAATACAGAAAAGATAACGAGAAGGGCGATTCTTCCCTTCGTGAATAGTTTCTTCATGCGTTCATTATAAATTAAACATAACGAGCTACAAGTGCCGTGCGTAAACCTTGCGCAGCTACTTGTAGCTCGTCACCCGTAGCTTGTGTAGCTATCAATTATTTTTTACCACTGTTTTTTGCCTCGATACTCAGCGTAGCGTGAGGAACAGCACGCAGGCGCTCTGCCGGAATCAGCTTACCTGTTTCACGACAGATACCGTATGTCTTGTTCTCGATACGCACCAAAGCAGCCTGCAGTCCTTGGATAAACTTCAACTGGCGTTGCGCCAGGCGGGTCGTCTCTTCCTTGGAAAGCGTATTGGCACCTTCTTCCAACACTTTATATGTGGGAGATGTATCATCGGTATCATTTCCATCCAATCCCATCAAACTATTTTTCAACTGTTCGTAGTCACGTTGTGCCAACTCCAGCTTCTCCATAATGATGGCACGGAATTCTTCAAGTTCCGCATCAGAGTATCTCGTTTTTTCAGCCATAATCTTACAAGTTTTAAAGGTTAATCAATATAGTATTAGTCTTTCGCCACATTTACAAATAGTGAAAAGTCATCAAAGCTGAGTTCAGTTCCGTCTTTCACTTCATCCACAAGTTCTAAAGATGTGCCTAAAACCTGGTTACAAATATAAGTATTATATTCATTTACCGCATCATCTGTTTGCGTATTTTTCGAGATTGTTATTTTTATTTTGTCTGTAATCTCAAAACCGCTCGATTTACGTATATTCTGGATACGGTTCACCAATTCGCGGGCAATACCCTCACGACGCAACTCCTCGGTTACGGTCACCTCAAGCGCCACGGTCAGCTTGCCTTCATTGGCAACCAGCCATCCCGGAATGTCTTCGCTGAAGATTTCTACATCGGCCGTTTCGATAACAGCTTCCGCACCATCCAGATTCAGCGTGTACTTTCCGTTCTTTTCCAGTTCGGCGATTGCTTCCTGTGACATCCCGGCTACGGCAGCAGCAACGGCTTTCATCTGTTTGCCAAATTTCGGGCCCAATTTCTTGAAGTCACACTTCACCTTCTTCACCAATATACCGGCAGCACCATCCACGAACTTGACTTCCTTGACATTCACTTCATTCATAATCAAGTTCTTCACAGCTTCGATATGATTTTTCTGTTCTTCGTCCACCACCGGAACCATGATACACTGCAACGGCTGGCGAACCTTGATGTTCACTTTACGACGCAATGCCAACACCATAGACGTCACATCCTGCGCCATCTGCATACGAGCTTCCAGTTCCTTGTCTATCATTTCTTCCTTACATTCAGGGAATTTGGCCAAGTGTACGGATACCACCTTATCACGTCCTGTCACAGCTATCAAGTCCGTATACAGGCGGTCTGCATAGAACGGTGAAATCGGAGCCATCAGTTTGGCTACAGTTTCAAGACAGGTGTACAGTGTCTGATATGCAGACAACTTATCCTGAGTGAATTCACCACCCCAGAAACGTTTACGGTTCAGGCGGACATACCAGTTGGACAGATTATCGTTCACAAAGTCAGAAATCAAACGACCAGCCTTTGTCGGTTCATATTCATTATAGCAAGTATCCACCTCTTTAATCAAAGAGTTCAATACGGACAATATCCAACGGTCGATTTCCGGACGTTCAGCCAACGGCACATCGGCTTCTTTATATTCAAAACCGTCCACATTGGCATAAAGCGCAAAGAACGAATACGTATTATACAAAGTACCGAAGAACTTGCGGCGAACCTCTTCCACTCCGTCCATATCAAACTTCAGGTTATCCCATGGAGAAGAGTTGGTTATCATATACCAACGCAACGGGTCGGAACCGTACTTTTCGATTGTAGAGAACGGATCGACAGCGTTGTTCAGACGCTTTGACATCTTGTTGCCGTTCTTGTCAAGCACCAATCCATTGGAAACCACAGCCTTGTATGCCACGCTGTCAAACACCATAGTGGCGATAGCATGCAGAGTAAAGAACCAACCGCGTGTCTGGTCCACCCCTTCCGCGATAAAGTCGGCAGGATACACCATACGTTTATCCAACTGTTCCTTATTTTCGAACGGATAATGAATCTGCGCATAAGGCATAGCGCCCGAATCAAACCAAACATCGATCAAATCCGACTCACGCTTCATCGGCTGTCCGTCTTTCGATACCAATATGACATCATCCACATAAGGACGGTGGAGGTCGATCTTATCATAATTTTCCTCGGTATATTCGCCCGGAACAAACCCTTTCTCCTTGTACGGATTGGATTTCATAAATCCGGCAGCTACCGATTTCTCTATTTCATTATAAAGTTCTTCTACAGACTCGATACACTTTTCATCCGTACCGTCTTCCGTGCGCCAGATAGGCAACGGAGTACCCCAATAGCGCGAACGGCTCAAGTTCCAGTCATTCAGATTCTCCAACCACTTACCGAAACGGCCTGTTCCGGTAGATTCCGGTTTCCAGTTGATGGTCTTGTTCAGTTCCATCATACGTTCCTTGCAAGCCGTAGAGCGGATAAACCAGCTATCCAGCGGATAATAAAGCACCGGTTTGTCCGTACGCCAGCAATGCGGATAGTTGTGAACATGTTTTTCTATCTTGAAAGCCTGATTGTTTGCTTTCATCATCATGGCGATGACAATATCCAGAGATTCGGCAGCTTGTGCGGCTTTTTCATCATACTTGCCGTCTACTGTAAACTGAGGATCGTAGGCATTTTTTACCCATGAGCCCTGATAATCTTTATATTTGTCAACGTCTACACATTCTTTTACGAAAGCTTCGTCCAGTTCGTCCAGCAGATAGAATTTACCTGTCAGGTCCACCATCGGACGAGTTTCGCCCTTCTTGTTTATCATAAACAGTGACGGGATTCCTGCAGCACGTGCCACGTTCGCGTCGTCCGCACCAAATGTCGGTGCAATGTGA
>CAKUYM010000272.1 GCA_934716785.1 uncultured Bacteroides sp.
ATTATAAATGGGGTAAAAATTCTTCTTTTTATGATTTAGAACATGTATAATTTTTTATTTGAGCTCCAAATGCGCATTGAAAAATAATCTGAAATGCTTGCTTAATGTAAATGTAATACCTCGCTTAACTTATTCACAATAACACTCTTCTCATTACTACCAACAGTAGATAATCTCACTAACGGAATGTCATACAACTCCAAGATATGATCTTTTTTAGCATCACGTTCAGATTGCTTTGTACCTGATTTATGGTACATGTAACCGTCCGTTTCAATGGCCAATACCGGTTGCTTGCTCACACGATTATAAATCAGAAAGTCGACATGGGTATTGGCGTGTGAAGTATATTTGTTCTCTTCGGCATTTAGCAAGGAATAGTCTTGAATCAACATATAAAGAGGCAAATGGCAAATGACATTCAAATGGCACATATTGGCATTTTCCTGCAGAATGTCTTCTATCAAGGCGAAGGTGAGATTCTCGGAATCATATTCGGATATTCTTTTGTGTTTCTTTAAATAGGCTATTCGGGCATCCGTATATTGTTCGTATAGATAATCGAATATGGAATGAATCTTACTGGCAATGACTGTACCATTATTGTACTCGATATAGGCAATCAGATCACTGACATTACAATCTTTGGGCTGCTCGTTTCCCGATACAACAAGGTAGAACTGTTGTTTGGCTCGGGAGACTGCGACATTCAGCAGATTCGGATCATCGGAAAAGGACGTGATGGTGTCATCGACTGTAGTCATAATGATAGCATCCTTCTCTCTGCCCTGAAACTTATGGACTGTTGCTACATCAATGTTTTTTCCAAGTGCGGATTTGGTAGCATTCACCTGGTTATTATATGGAGCAATGATACCTATCTCGTCCATATCGTAGGATAGGGTAGGCAGCACCTCTTCTTTGATGACATCTATCTCCCGTTGATTGGAATGGTTGCGGGAGTGGTTGCCTTTGACAGTTCTTATGGCGCGGATTACATTCTTTTCTCCTTTATCGCGTGTCATGATGACAAGACTGCCACCATAAAATTTCTGATTGCAGAAGTTGATGATTTTTGGATGGCAACGATAATGTTCCCGTAACAAAGTCTGCGGCACATTGGGGATTACTTTGCAGACGGATTGCAGGAAACTCATATTGGCACAGTCATATTCAGCCTTGATCAGGCATGCGTTGGCGATGAGGCACAGTTTCTCCTTGTCTTCTTCCGTGACTACATTGGGAAGCTGCATGGTATCGCCGACTATGATTGCATTTTTAGCGCATGACAACGCCAATGCTCCTGTTTCTACAGAAACCTGTGACGCTTCGTCCATAATCAGATAATCATATACGGCATCCCGATGCAGACTGCTTAATGATGAAAATGTTGTACTTAGTATGACCGGATACTCTTTCTGCACACTTCGCCAGTTATCTTTCAAATCCCTTAAAGTAAAGATTGGCTTGTCATGATTATTGCCATAGGTATGGAATAATTTGTTTTTCAGATATTTCATCGATGCGTCAGCCATTTGTTTGCTCATCTTCTCTGCATCAATGTTGGTAAGTTCCTGCTCCAATGATTCTATCTCGGCTTCCAGTTCGGAGTGCTTTGTTTGGTAGAATAAGATTTGAAAATCAGTGATGATTGAAGCCATACTCCGTTTATAGAAATTTTTGTCAGGGATTTCACAAACCGTCTTACTTCTGAACTTGAAGAACAACCATTTCAGCCGTTGTATAAAAGCTGCTATTCTTTGGGAACTTGATGCTTGTTCCTTATCGGCAAATTGCAGGCATTCATTCCATAGGTTCAGAAGGGCTGTGGAATCAGAACTCTTACGCAGTTTTATAGTGGGTTCTTGGGTTGCGAATTCTTGCAGATAATGTTGCCATTCTATTTTCAGGGCTTGTATTTCCTGTCTTGCCATGGCAAGGCGTTCCTGCTTGGAAAATATGTTTCTGAGCTCTTCCGTCTGACGATGTATCTTGTCAAGAAATTGTGGCTGATCTGCTTCTGTATCATGCCATGACTCAAAATGCTCCGGATATTGCTTTACTTCTTGGGTCTCTATGAATTTTTCTTTGTTGACTGTGCTGCCGAGCAATGCGACAATAAAACCCATATCGTATTTTGATAACTTCTCAAGCACATTGACAATAGCGGAGTTGTTGTTGGATACAACTTGAACAGTTTTGCCACGTACCAGAATATTGGCAATGATATTCAGAATAGTCTGTGTCTTTCCGGTTCCCGGAGGGCCTTGTACCACGCTTACTTGATTCTCAAAAGCTGTCCGGACTGCCTTTTGCTGACTACCATTGCAACCGAAGGGGAAAATCAGAGCTGATGCACTTTGGGCTCGCAATTTATACTTCTGAGGATTCAGGTACATGGCAATGGCTCTGTCATCTGGTATAAAGCTTATCTTTTCGTATTGCTTAGCCAATAGCTTCGTTCCGTCATCGGCTTTCAATCCATTCACATCGGCAACCTTTTTCAGGTATTCGAATATGTCTTTCGAACAAGTTTCCTTTAGGCATGATCTTGTGATTTGTAAATTTTCTCCTTTATAATCATACTCTTTCCCATTTTGGAAACGGATATGCCAATAGCTGTCCGGACCGTCCTTGAATATGGATACTGCTTCGACGTTCGATAAGGTTCTTCCTTTAGCGGATATTTGATAATCGGTAGGACTCGGCTTATCCGGACAGGTCAGCCAGATGACGTTTTCTTCTTTGTAGGAATAGACACCGAAGGAATTTCGAAATGTGATGCTGTAACTGCCATTATTTTTCTGACAACTCTCTATTTCGGAAGTCCTGATTTGACCTTTTATAATAATGAGATTTTCGGAAGTGTCTATCATAGGCTTATGAATGGATGTGATTAAGTTGCGCTAAAAGTAAGAGAAATTTATTGAATACCCAAAAGCAAAATGGAAAAAGTGCAAATATATTTCATCCGATTGTTTGTTGTTGCCGGATGGAGCAATATTTGCCAGGGATATAATCAAACGCGATATTAAATCAATGTTTATGTTTTACTGATAAAATAATTATCTTTGCAATAGAATCTGTTGGTTAACAGAAAATCTATCAATTGATAAAGAATATATTATGCTTGCATACACATACGTCGAACATGGAAAATTTGAATTGCAGGAGAAACCTAAGCCGGAGATAATAAACTCGCGGGATGCAATTGTACGGGTGACTCTTGGTAGTATTTGTACGAGTGACTTACATATCAAACATGGCAGTGTGCCGCGTGCCATACCCGGAACGACAGTAGGGCATGAGATGGTGGGTGTTGTAGAAGAGGTGGGGAGTGATGTCATTTCGGTCAAGCCGGGAGACAGGGTCACCGTGAATGTGGAGACTTTCTGTGGAGAGTGTTTCTTTTGCAAGCGGGGATATGTCAATAACTGTACCGATCCTGATGGCGGCTGGGCTTTGGGATGTCGCATTGATGGCGGGCAGGCAGAGTTTGTCAGAGTTCCTTATGCCGACCAGGGGTTGAACCGCATTCCGGATACGGTCAGTGATGAACAGGCTTTGTTTGTGGGTGATGTGCTTGCGACAGGCTTTTGGGCAACCCGTATCTCAGAGATTTCCGAGGACGATACTGTACTTATTATCGGTGCCGGTCCTACCGGAATATGCACTTTGCTATGTGTGATGTTGAAAAATCCCCGGCGTATCATTGTCTGTGAGAAATCTCCGGAGAGAATTCGTTTTGTGCGTGAACATTATCCTGATGTATTGGTAGTGGAACCCGGAATTTGCAAGGAGTTTGTGGCCCGGAACAGTGAACATGGAGGTGCTGATGTCGTGTTGGAAGTGGCGGGTGGTGAGGATACTTTCCGATTGGCATGGGAATGTGCCCGTCCGAATGCCATTGTCACGATCGTGGCTCTCTATGATAAACCTCAATTGCTTCCTTTGCCCGAGATGTATGGCAAGAATCTGATTTTTAAAACAGGGGGAGTGGATGGCTGTGATTGTGCTGAGATTCTGAATCTGATTGAAAAAGGTAGAATAGATACTACTCCTCTTATTACACACAGATTTCCGCTGAATAGAATAGAGGAAGCTTATCGCATTTTTGAAAATAAATTGGATAGAGTCATTAAGATTGCCATTTATAAATGACCTGTCAAGTGAAAGAATCTATTGTCTTTTTAATTGAAGGAAATTTATTTAATTGAAAGAAAATTATAAGCAATAGTATGCCTGTTATTGAAATATCATCTTTATCCCATCCCGGAGTTGAAGTGTTTAGTGCACTCACGGAGAACCAGTTGCGTAATCGTGTCGAGCCGGACAAGGGAATTTTTATCGTAGAAAGTCCGAAAGTTATCAAGAGAGCTTTGGATTCCGGTTACGAGCCTTTGGCTTTGTTGTGTGAGCACAAGCATATTGTCGGTGATGCAGCCGATATTATTGAACGTTGTGGTGATTTGCCTGTTTATACCGGTAGTAGGGAATTACTTGCGACACTGACCGGTTATGTCCTCACGCGTGGGGTGCTTTGTGCCGTGCGTCGGCCTGTGCCACGTAGTATGGAAGAGGTATGTCGGGATGCCCGGCGTATTGTGGTCATTGACAGTGTGGTTGATGCAACCAATATCGGTGCTATCTTCCGGTCGGCGGCCGCTCTTGGAATTGATGCTGTATTGTTGACACGCAACTCTTGTGACCCACTGAATCGCCGGGCGGTCAGGGTGTCTATGGGAGCTGTTTTCCTTGTACCGTGGACTTGGATGGATGGTTCTCTCTGTGACTTGGGGAAATTAGGTTTCCGTACGGCTGCTATGGCGCTTACAGATGATTCTGTTTCCATCGATAATCCGGATTTGATGAATGAATCCAAATTGGCTATCGTAATGGGGAACGAAGGTGACGGACTGTCACACCAAACGATTGCCGAGGCTGACTACGTAGTCCGTATTCCTATGGCACATGGCGTTGATTCGCTCAATGTAGCTGCTGCGGCGGCTGTTGCTTTTTGGCAACTTCGTGTTCCACAATCAGGAGATTAGTAATCATAAATCCATTCAGAATATCGCTGATCTCAAGGAGAGGCAAATAGAAGAGCCCCTCCTTTGTAGGATTGGGACAAAGGAGGGACTACTGAAAAGTGATAAGTCTTTTGCAAAAAAAACGAGATGTTTATTTCCCCACGTAAACAGCTCTCACACAGCAACCGATACAACGATTGGCCATGATATCAAAAAAATCTCCTTCGGGCAGTATTGATGTACCGGATTTAAATGTTTTCCACAGTAACATTGCTTTCTGCGAGTTGCTGCTTGACAGTTCTGATGTCCACAGTGGAGAATCGTCAGTACTGCCACTCAAATCGTTGGCGTACATTCCGCTGAAAGGAATAAAGATGGCATTGCCACTTTCGCCCACTACCTTGTAGCCTTTCACTCCATTGAATGTGGTTGAAGTCCACATACACTCTTTCAGCTCGTTCATCTCTTCTAATGTAGGCATGCGCCAGTCGTCTCCCCATTTCACGTGTGCAACGTCGTCCTCTGCGTCGAGCACGATTTTTTTGTCTGTGTCATTGTACTTGGTCGGTGCATTTCCCCATTTGTATCGCGACCAACTGTACATCTTGTCTGCCTGTTCTTCTGTTTCACCCCATGCATAATATCCTCCTATCTCTTCCGGCTTGGTGGCTCCGATATTCCATCCCGCCCATTTCACGCTAAGTCCTAAGTCGACAATCTTTTCTGTGATTATTTCTTTCTCGGTTAAAGTGGTAAACGATTTTATCTCTCCATAAGTGCCTCCGCCCATTCCTTTTAACGAGGAAATGCATGCACGGTAATAATATTTCGTGTTGGGCTGTAATCTTGTGATGGTCAACTCCATTTCTTTCTTCAGCTCATCCGATTTTTGTACACATTCGTAATATTCACATTTATCTTCTTCTCCTTCGATGTTCTCTTTTTCAGAGCTGCAGATAATTTCTATGAGAACATCGTTGTTA
>CAKUYM010000273.1 GCA_934716785.1 uncultured Bacteroides sp.
GCTTTTTGCCGTTTCTCCGACCACCTGTCCGCTGAAAATATTCCCCACCGTATTTTGTATGACGCGCGCTTCTTTTTCACCATAGTCACGGGTCAACTGCGAAAAGTCCTGGAAGCCGAGGCATACTGCCACCTTGTTGCTTCGCGCGGTGGCTATCAGGTTGTCAATGCCACGAAAGTATATCGTGGGTAACTCGTCTATTATGATGGAGGATTTCAGCTGTCCTTTCTTGTTTACCAGTTTCACGATACGGCTGTTGTATAAGCCCAATGCGGCAGAATAGATGTTCTGCCTGTCCGGATTGTTTCCCACGCAAAGGATTTTCGGGTGCTGCGGATTATTCAAATCCAACGTGAAATCATCGCCTGTCATGACCCAATAAAGTTGCGGTGAGATCATCCTCGAAAGCGGTATTTTAGCACTTGCTATTTGGCCCTGGAGCTGGTCCTGGGCTCCGGATTGCCATGCGTCCATGAACGGGGAAAGATAGTTTTCCAGGGAGGGATAAGAGGTGAGAATCGTGAAAATATCCGCATACGGTTTGTTAAGAAATTCTATCGCATGGGGGAAGGTACAATACCTGCCGTCCTTGTAAATCCGCAAGTACCAGATAATGGCGGCGAGCAGGATAATCGGGGATTCCACGAAGAAGTCACCCTGTTTCTGTATCCAGGTCTTGTTCAGATTCAAGAGTATGGTGTAGGCCGATTCGTAGGCGTCACTGATATCCGCCATGAATCTCGGGTTGATGGGATTGCACCGGTGGCTGCGCCTCGGATCGTCGAAGTTGATGACATAGAATTCCGGCCTGACCTTGTATTTGTCCAGATTCTTCAACAGTTCATTGTAGGCAATAATGGAAAGGTCATCAAATTTGTAATCGTACAGATATAATGCGAAACCCTTGAAAATCTGTTGTTTAATGAAATTATTCACCACTGCGTAGCTCTTTCCGGAACCGGGCGTTCCAAGCACGATGGTGGCGCGGAAAGGATTGACGACGTTTATCCATCCGTTCCACTGCCTGTCCTTATAGACGAACCTTGTCGGCAGGTTGACGGAATACTCGTTCTCCATCAAGCGTGTCTCCTGCATGAAACTCTCGTTGGCGGTATTGAACACGTCTTCCATGAGGTTGTGCCTTAACATACGGCTTATCCATATGCCCGACATCAAAAGAAGGATATACCCGGCGGTAAGCGTGAGGGTGTACAGGGCGGCATTGACGGTGGCGCTGAACGGCAGGTCAAGCATCCACCAGTTCATGAAGAACAGAGCAAGTCCTGAAAGGAAAGCCGCGTATATCCTGTTCCATGTCATCCTTTCATTCTTCACGCCCTTTGTGCCGAGGCAGGAAAGGGCAAGGAATATGACGGAAAACACCTTTGTTATGAGCAGGTTGCTGAAAAGCCCCGCCGTCCGTTGAAAATTAAGGAGTATCCTGTCGGCAATGTCCATATTGATACCCATATCCACGATCGATCGGTAACAGAACCAGTAGACGTGGATGACAATAAACACGATGGATATGGCACGCATGAATTCCATGACCTTGGCCAGTCCTCTCAAATCATCTTCCTGTTGCATGACAAACTGATTTTAATGTTGATAAATACGATAATTATGATATTCCGCGTGAGCGGCGTTTCTTCTTCTTTTTGCGTTGCAGCCTCCGGGCAAGCGCCTCCTCCTGCGGATCGGGGCCATTCGGTTTCAAGCCGAATATCCCGAAAGCCTGTTCGATGGCACTTTCCACATCGGAAGGGAAACCGCCCTGCAGACCGGTATCCGGCATGGGCGCATCCAATTTGGGGATATTGTCCGTACTGCCAAACAGCCGTTCGAAGGCATTCGCCGAGAACTCCTTGCCGAGCCGCGAGCCGTTATAGACCTCACGGTCCTTGTGGTCAATGAAAGTCGCACCGTAGATACGTCCTTCATCGTTCTCACGGAATACCACGTCTATTCCCTTCCCTCTGAGCAGGCGGATGAACTCCTCCCGGTCGCCACGACAGCCGTGCATGGCAAGCGCCACGTCGTTCCGGATCTTAGGTTGCCATTTCCGGGCTTTATATTCACGGGCATTGTAAACGGTACGCTTTTCCACCCTTTCGTAACCGTAACGTTTCCCTATGAGGGAAGACTTGATGGGCGTACACAACGGTTTGCCCGTATCATCCGTCAGGATATAGACAATGCCGTTATAGGGAGTACCCTCAAACTCTCCTTTCACCTGCCTCGCCTCAATATTGAAGCAGGAAAGCAGCGCGCTGTATTCCCCGAAAGACTGGAAACGGTAGGCGGTGAAAACGCTTTTGACAATATTGGACACCTGTCGTTTCACATCACCGCTCCGGTAGTCCGCTTTCCTGAGGTACGGCTCCAGCAGTTCCTTCCGTTTGTCTTCCACCTGTTTCATCCCGAACTTCTTCTCCAGTTCCCGGCAGGCCTTCATCGAACGGTTCCATTCATAGGCGTCGTCGATCTTTTCCCCTCTCTCGTTCACGCAGGTGGAGACGATATGGATGTGCCTGCGGCCGATGTCCTCATGCACATATACAATGTAGGGCTGGTCACCGTATCCCATCTTCCGCATATACTCCTTTGCCAACTCCGCAAACTGAGTGTCCGTGAGCCGGTCTTCCAAAGAAGGGTTCAGCGAGATGTGGAGCACGGGCTTCTCCGTGTTCCTGTTGGCAAGCAAATAGTTCTCAAACGCCCACATCGTCTGCCGCAAGGTCTGTTCCCGGTTGCCGGTGACATCGGTTATCATGCGGTTCCCGTAAATGATGCGGGCGGTGGCTTCATCCACTTTCTGCTGGTTGTAGGCGACAGCCCCGTAGAGCGAGACGCCCCTGCTGATTTTCGCCACCATGTCATTCCTCCTCCCTTTTCCGTTTTATCAGATAGGCGTCTTCAAACTCACGGGTCAGCATGATGATCCGCTTGCTCAGCACCACAAGGTCTATGGTCGCCTTTTCCAGGTTGCGGAGCAGGGCGTACGCCCGTTTCTCCCCGAAATTTGTCTTGACTGCCTTCACCGTCTGGTTGTAATTGTTGCCGATGCCTTGGAACTGGTGGTAGAAATTGGTCAGGCGGACGTAGTAGTCCATCGTCGCCTTGTCTATTCTCACCACTTTCATTTCGTGTCCGAAAATCATGGCCTTGATGAACCTTGCCCGTTGCCTGATTCCCGATTTTGCGAACAGCAATTCAAATTTCCCTCTTTCCTGCGAGTTCAGCTTGATGCCGTAACGGAACACGGCGGGGTCGTCCTTGGGTTTGCGTCCCACACCTTTTACCGGTTTTTCCTTTCTGTTTCCTTCCATACGCATTGGTGTTTTTAAGTTTCTGATCTTCCGTCCCGGATTCACGACTTTGGAGTGAATCCCTCCCGAGCCTTCAGGCGAGCGGCAAGTTGTTTTGGGATGCCCGAATCATTTCGGGCGGCCCGGAACACAACTTGCTATGTTCGCTTGAACATGAATTTGCCTGACGTCAAATTGCTTTTGCCATCAGCCTCATTCTTCGGCTTCGGAAAAGCCCCGCAGCGGTATCCATTCCGTTGTCGGTGCAAAGTTAAGACGGTTTATCCTGTTGTAAAATAGCGTGTTATATGTAACATAATGACAAACGGTGACACGGGTCGTCACCTCCCTTGAAACATGGTGAGAGTATGAAAAAATACCCTTTTATTTGCAGCGTGAACGGATGAAACCGGGCTTCCGATAATGGAATAATGGTCATATTGCTTGATGCTTCCGTTAGCGGTCGGGATAGTGGGAACAATGTCGGATATGACAGTTATCGGAATGTCATGACCAACAGACCGACCATCAACGGAAAGTCGGATATGATAACGGATACATTATCGGTTGGAATGATGGATGATTCCAATAACGGATGCAGTATCCGGCAGTTGGTTGGAAAGAAACTTTCACGGATTGACGGATGAATGCAGCAGACAATTATTCAATAACCATTAAAAAAAGAAAAATTATGAACAAAGAACCTTTATTCGTTGCTATCAGCAACCAAAAGGGAGGAGTCGGAAAATCAACTTTGACAGTGGTGCTTTCCAGTTACCTCCACTTCGAGAAAAACCTGAATGTGGCAATCGTTGATTGTGACTCCCCTCAGCACAGCCTTGTGCGCATGAGGGAGCGGGATAAGAAAGCCGCCGCCAACAAAGCCTATTACTATCAATTGCTGAACCAGCAATGGGAGCGTGTAAAGAAAAAAGCCTATCCTATTGTCGGAGCCACTGCGGAAAAGGCAAGGGAAGTAGCGGACGAACTCGCTGCAAATGGGGATTATGACCTGATCTTTGTGGATCTGCCCGGAACGGTGGAATCCACAGGGGTATTCCGCACCATTGTCAATATGGATTATGTCCTGACACCTACTACTCCAGACCTTATCATCATGCAGAGCACGCTTGCTTTTTCCACTACGGTACTTGATTATGCCAGGAACACGAAGGACGTGCCACTCAAGGATATCATCTTCTTTTGGAATAGGCTGAAAAAGCGTGCCAACATGGAAATTTTCAAATCATACTCGGAAGTCATGCGGGAACTGCACCTGACCGTTCTTGACAGTACGCTTCCCGACTTGTGCCGCTACGAGAAAGAAATCACCCATTCCAAACGTACCTTTTTCCGTTGTACCCTGCTGCCGCCTCCTGCCAGGCAGCTGGAAGGCAGCGGTATTGCGGAGCTGGCGGAAGAGCTGATTGTCAAACTTAAACTGACACAGCCATGACAAAGAAAAAAGTGGAAGTGAATGAGGAAGTCCTCAAGAATATCATTGTCGGGGACATACCTGTCTTCGGAAGGGAGAAGCCCGTTGAAGAAAATGCGGAACAACTGGAAACAGAAGCCTCTCCTGTCATAGAGTCCGCCAACCCCTCGCCAGAGAAAGCGGTTTCTGCAAAATTACGAAAAAAGAAAGAGGAAACAGGTAGCTATAGAGAAAGGTATCTGGTCAATATACCTACATCCAACCGTTCCCATGTCTATATAAACCGTGAAGTCGCTGAATGCATCAAACGTGTCCTTCCGGTCATTGCTCCGGACATGAGCATATCGGGGTATATAAGCAATATCCTCGTGGAGCATATCCAGCAGCATTGGGAGGAAATCAATGAATTGTACAACAAAGAATATTACAAACCATTAAAACCATTTTAATCATGATACAGATCATTCTTCAAGCCGCAGCCATTGTCTGCTGCATTTACACCACCTACAGAATTGGATTTTTGATTTACAGAAAATCACGTAAGATTGAAAAAAATCCGAAAATAGCCCCGGCTTCTTCCGTCAAAATGATTGATAAGATTAAACCGGAGGATGAACAAGGCCAAGCTCCTTTACCTGCTGTCAGGGAACATATCAATGAAGTTGAATTTGAGCATCCGTTAATGTCAATATACACAACCACCTATTTGGATTGTAAACCTATGGGTAGCCGTGCCCAAGTTTACATCAGTAAAGAAAATCATGCCCTTATCAGACGTTTTTTATCCGTTGTCGCTCCTGAGGTGTCTATCTCCGGCTATGTGAACAAGGTTGTGGATGAGCATCTGAAGAATTATCGTGATGAGATATCCAAATTACATTCGGATTGCATAAACAAACCGTTATAGTCATGGAAACAAAAATATATTTCACTATAAAGCTCGTGTGTGCAGTTTTTGTACTATGCCATTTGTGGGTATTCATTTTCAACTCCCGAATGTACGGTATTTGGAACCGGATTTACCTATTGATGCGTATTGCCCGTATCAGATTATGGAAGCATCGCAAGAAACGTATGGAACAAAAGGTGCGTAATGCCCGTAAAAAAGCAAAACGAAAGAAACCGGCAGCAAAAACAGATACACCACAAAACACCCCCGGGGCAACCGCATCATTGACACTTCTCGACGTTGACAATGATGTAATCGGCAAGACGAA
>CAKUYM010000274.1 GCA_934716785.1 uncultured Bacteroides sp.
TTATTATCCTTTCACGATGGGAACCTGTGCATTACTCGCCATCCTGTTCCGATATCCGAAACGATATTCGTAAAAAAACGGCGAAATATTTGTCAATCAAAAGAAAAGCCGTATCTTTGCGCCCGCTATTACGAGATAATGGCATAATTCAAATCAATCATTAAAAACAATTATTTAAAATGGCAACTAGAATCAGATTGCAGAGACACGGACGTAAAAGTTACGCGTTCTATTCAATTGTAATTGCAGACAGCAGAGCACCACGTGATGGTAAATTTACTGAGAAGATTGGTACTTACAACCCTAACACCAATCCTGCTACAGTAGATTTGAATTTCGACGCTGCATTGGCATGGGTACTGAAAGGTGCGCAACCAACCGACACTGTACGTAACATCCTTTCTCGTGAAGGAGTTTACATGAAGAAACACCTTCTGGGCGGTGTAGCAAAAGGCGCATTCGGAGAAGCAGAAGCTGACGCTAAATTCGAAGCTTGGAAAAACAACAAGCAGACAGGTTTGGCCGCTTTGAAAGCTAAACAAGACGAAGCTAAGAAAGCTGAAGCTAAAGCACGTCTGGAAGCTGAAAAGAAAATCAACGAAGTGAAAGCTAAAGCACTCGCTGAAAAGAAAGCTGCAGAGGCCGCTGCAAAAGCTGCTGCCGAAGCACCTGCAGAGGAAGCCGCAGCTCCGGCTGAAGAAGCTCCTGCAACAGAAGCTGCTGCTGAATAATTTCGGCGGATTCCGAATAAGAAATCTGGAAAAAGTAATAATCCTCTCCGGTTTACCGGGGAGGATTTTTTCGTTTTATGCTATAGAACATAGCAAATCATTAGTCTGTTTCTGAATAAAATTCCTTTCTTTGCATCAGCATAGTTCAGCATAGTTATCACCTACAAAAATAATATGAAACGAACTGATAGGAAAGTAACATTCGGACAGCATTCAAGCAAGGTCACGCAATTGGCGGACACTCTTAGCCAAGCTATCTCCAGGAAAGAGTTTCTTGAGGGAGATTCTTTGCCTTCTATCAATCGGCTGAGCGCACAATACGGAGTATCGCGCGATACGGTATTCAAGGCTTTCCTTGATCTACGCGAACGAGGACTGATAGACTCCACTCCCGGAAAAGGCTACTATGTGACGAGCCAAGTGACGAACGTTTTATTGCTCCTCGACCAATATACCCCGTTCAAAGAAGCATTATACAACAGCTTTGTCAAGCATCTGCCTATTAACTACAAAGTAGACTTGCTGTTTCATCAATATAACGAACGGCTATTCAACACTATCATTCGCGAATCCATTGGAAAATACAATAAATACATAGTGATGAATTTTGATAATGAGAAATTCAGCACAGTATTGAATAAGATTAACCCTGCCAGACTGCTACTGCTTGACTTCGGCAAATTTGAAAAAGCCAAGTATTTCTATATCTGCCAAGATTTTGACGAATTATTCTATCAGGCATTGATGGCACTGAAAGAAAGGATGCACAAATACCGCCAAATAGTTTTCCTATTTTCAAAAAGCCTGAAACACCCGCAAAGCTGCAAAGAATATTTTGCCCGCTTCTGCGAAGAACAGGGATTTTTGCATGAGATACAGGAAGATATAGAGAACTTGACGGTACAAAAGGAAACAGCCTACATTGCCATCAAACAGCAGGATGTGGTAAAAGTTGTGAAACAGGGAAGATTAGAGGGGTTGAAATGCGGAAAAGATTTCGGCTTGTTAGCATACAATGATATTCCTTCCTACGAAGTTATCGACGAAGGAATCACTTCATTGAGCATCGACTGGGAGATGATGGGAAATGAAGCGGCAAACTTCGTTCTCAATGATACACCTATACAGAAGTATCTGCCTACTGAGGTCAGACTTCGAAAGTCGCTCTAATTTTTTTTGCTGCACAATCAGCATAGTTCAGCACAGATATCAATTAACTATATAAATTTAAAAAGACCATGAAAAAGTATCCGAAAATCGGGATTCGTCCCACTATCGACGGTCGCCAAGGTGGCGTTCGCGAAAGCCTTGAAGAAAAGACAATGAACCTGGCTAAAGCAGTAGCCGAGTTGATCAGCAGCAATCTGAAAAACGGTGACGGAAGTCCCGTAGAGTGTGTGATAGCCGACAGCACTATCGGCCGTGTAGCCGAAAGCGCTGCTTGTGCCGAGAAATTTGAAAGAGAAGGTGTAGGCTCTACCATCACCGTAACGTCCTGCTGGTGCTATGGGGCGGAAACGATGGACATGAACCCGTATTATCCGAAAGCAGTATGGGGATTCAACGGAACGGAGCGTCCGGGAGCTGTATATTTAGCAGCCGTACTTGCCGGACACGCACAAAAAGGTCTGCCCGCATTCGGCATCTACGGACACGATGTTCAGGACTTGGATGACAATACCATCCCCGAAGATGTAGCGGAAAAGATACTTCGCTTTGCACGCGCCGCACAGGCTGTAGCTACCATGAGAGGCAAATCTTACCTGTCTATGGGTAGTGTGTCTATGGGCATTGCCGGGTCAATAGTGAACCCCGACTTCTTCCAAGAATACTTAGGCATGCGCAACGAATCCGTAGACTTGACAGAAATTATCCGCCGCATGGAAGAGGGGATTTACGACCACGAAGAATATGCGAAAGCAATGGCATGGACGGAAAAGAACTGCAAAGTAAACGAAGGCGATGACTTCAAGAACCGTCCTGAAAAACGCAAGACTCGCGAACAGAAAGATGCTGACTGGGAATTTATCGTGAAAATGATGATTATCATGCGAGACTTGATGACCGGAAACCCCAAACTGAAAGAAATGGGATTCAAAGAAGAGGCTTTAGGACACAATGCCATCGCAGCCGGCTTCCAAGGACAACGCCAGTGGACTGACTTCTATCCGAACGGTGACTATCCCGAAGCTCTGCTCAATACTTCTTTCGACTGGAACGGTATCCGCGAAGCGTTTGTTGTAGCTACCGAGAACGATGCCTGCAACGGCGTGGCTATGTTGTTCGGCCACTTACTGACCAACCGTGCTCAAATATTCTCTGACGTACGTACATATTGGAGTCCTGAAGCAGTGAAACGCGTAACAGGCAAAGAACTGACAGGTTTGGCTGCAAATGGCATCATCCATCTTATCAACTCCGGTGCAACGACTCTCGACGGTTCCGGCCAATCGATAGACGCAGAAGGCAACCCGGTGATGAAGGAACCATGGAATCTGACTGACACAGATGTAGAAAACTGTCTGAAAGCAACAACTTGGTATCCGGCAGACCGTGACTACTTCCGTGGCGGCGGTTTCTCGTCTAACTTCCTGTCAAAAGGCGGAATGCCCGTCACTATGATGCGTCTGAACCTGATTAAAGGTCTTGGTCCCGTCTTGCAAATCGCAGAAGGATGGACAGTTGAAATCGATCCCGAAATCCACCAGAAACTGAATATGCGTACAGACCCGACATGGCCTACCACTTGGTTTGTTCCCCGCTTGTGCGACAAACCGGCTTTCAAAGATGTGTATTCTGTAATGAATAACTGGGGAGCCAACCACGGAGCCATCAGCTATGGACATATCGGCCAGGACTTAATCACCCTTGCTTCCATGCTGCGTATCCCGGTATGCATGCACAATGTAGAAGATAACGAAATCTTCCGTCCGGCTGCATGGAACGCATTCGGTATGGACAAAGAAGGAGCAGATTACAGAGCTTGCACCACTTACGGACCTATCTATAAATAAGAGGATCTACGATAGTCGTCAAATCGTAAGTTATATTAAATAGTAAAATTGTAAATAAAAATCATGATTACCAACGAACATATCGAACAGTTTATTGAGCAGGCACATCGCTATGGAAATGCCAAATTGATGCTTTGCAGTAGCGGAAACCTTTCTTGGCGAATCGGTGAAGAAGCACTGATCTCCGGCACTGGTTCCTGGGTTCCCAACCTTTGTAAAGAAAAGGTTTCTATCTGCAATATTGCCAGCGGTACCCCCACTAATGGGGTGAAGCCCTCTATGGAAAGCACTTTCCACCTCGGCATTCTTCGTGAACGCCCGGATGTCAATGTAGTGCTTCATTTCCAATCGGAATATGCCACAGCAGTATCCTGCATGAAAAACAAACCTACTAACTTCAATGTTACTGCAGAAATCCCCTGCCACGTAGGTTCTGAGATTCCTATAATCCCCTACTACCGTCCGGGCTCTCCCGAACTGGCAAAAGCTGTGGTGGAAGCCATGATCGAACACAACTCTGTCTTATTGACCAATCACGGACAGGTGGTGTGCGGAAAAGACTTCGACCAAGTGTACGAACGCGCTACTTTCTTCGAAATGGCTTGCCACATCATCATTCAGTCCGGTGGCGATTACTCGGTATTGACACCGACAGAGATCGAAGACTTGGAAGTCTATGTATTAGGAAAGAAAACAAAATAGTATCCGTACATACACATACCATGGAAGATACCAAGAAAAACATATATTTAGCAGCAGACTTTGGCGGAGGCAGCGGGCGGATCATAGCCGGCTTCCTCTGCCACGGACAGCTGGAACTGGAAGAAGTGCATCGTTTTCCCAACCGCCAGGTCAAACTCGGCAATCATATCTACTGGGACTTTCCCGCCCTCTTCGAGGAGATGAAAGCCGGATTGAAGATAGCAGTTCAAAAAGGATATAACGTGAAAGGAATCGGCATCGACACCTGGGGAGTGGACTTCGGCCTGATTGACAAACATGGCGATCTGCTCGGCAATCCGGTATGCTATCGGGATGCGCGCACAGAGGGAATGCCGGCGGAAGTATTCAACGTTTTAGATGAGAAAAAGCACTATGCCGACACAGGAATACAAGTGATGGCTATCAACACGCTGTTCCAACTGTACAGTATGAAGCTGAACCAAGATTCTCAACTGGAACTTGCCCGGCAACTTTTATTCATGCCCGACCTTTTCAGCTATTTCTTGACGGGAGTGGCCAACAATGAATATTGCATCGCTTCCACTTCTGAATTGCTTGATGCAAGACAACGAAGTTGGTCGCAAGAGACAATACGGGCATTGGGACTTCCCGAACATCTTTTCGGAGAAATCATCCAACCGGGAACTATCAGAGGTACTTTAAAAGAAGACATTGCACGAGAAACCGGATTGGGAGCAGTGAATGTCATCGCAGTAGGTTCACATGATACAGCCAGTGCCGTAGCAGCCGTTCCAGCCACGGAGTACCCCATCGCTTTCCTTAGTTCCGGCACATGGTCACTGTTGGGAGTCGAAGTAGATGAACCTATACTGACAGAAGAAGCACGATTGGCACAATTCACCAATGAAGGCGGTGTAGAAGGACGCATACGATTTTTGCAAAACATCACAGGTCTATGGATCCTGCAACGCCTGATGAGTGAATGGAAAACACGCGGTGAGGAACAAAGCTATGACACTATCATTCCGCAAGCTGCCGAAGCTAAGATTGACACCATCATCCCTGTAGACGATGCAGCATTTATGAATCCGGAAAATATGGAAGCGGCTCTTATCAATTACTGCAAGGAGCATAAGTTGCAGATTCCCCGGAGTAAAGCGGAAATCGTAAAATGCGTACTCCAATCATTGGCTTTCAAATACAGACAGGCAGTAGAACAACTGAACCGTTGTCTACCCTCTCCAATTCGCCGGCTCAATATTATTGGCGGCGGCTCACAAAACAAACTGCTCAATCAACTGACAGCAGACGAATTGGGTATTCCCGTATATGCCGGCCCGGTAGAAGCTACAGCGATAGGAAATATACTGACGCAAGCCATGGCAAAAGGAGAAATTGCCGACCTTCGTGAATTGAGAGATATCGTAGCCCATAGCGTTACACCGCAAGTCTATTACCCTAAAAAATGAATGTTCTACCAATCATAGTATAAAACAACAATACCAAGAACAACCATGAAAAATACTAAGC
>CAKUYM010000275.1 GCA_934716785.1 uncultured Bacteroides sp.
AGCTAAATTGGTTCGAGTCTTTAAAGGAGAAGTGCTGGATGTTGCCGTTGACTTGCGCAAATCATCTCCTACATTCGGAAAGTATGTAAGTGTGGTGCTCAGTGACGAAAACAAGAGGCAGTTCTTTATACCGCGTGGCTTTGCCCATGGTTTTGCCGTATTGAGCGACGAGGCTATCTTTACATACAAGGTGGACAACAAGTACGCTCCCCAAGCAGAAGCTTCTATTTTATATAATGATGAAACATTGGGAATAGACTGGCCTCTTGCCGAGTCGCAGATGCTATTGTCTGCCAAAGACAGAGAGGGAACAGCTTTCAAGGATACCGTGTATTTTGAGTAACTTACGTGTATTTAGAGTAACTTATAAGAATAACTTCTAACAAAAATACTAAAAATATCAAATATGAAAATTGCGATTGTAGGAACCGGATATGTCGGTTTAGTGTCTGGTACATGTTTCGCTGAAATTGGCGTGGATGTGACTTGTGTGGATACTAACAGTGAAAAGATAGAATCCTTGCAGAAAGGCATTATTCCAATTTATGAGAATGGATTGGAGGAGATGGTGCTTCGTAACATGAAAGCAAAGCGGTTGAAGTTTACCACGTCATTGGAGAGCTGCTTGGATGATGTGGAGGTTGTATTCAGTGCTGTGGGCACCCCGCCGGACGAGGATGGCAGTGCCGATCTGAAATATGTGTTGGAAGTGGCCCGTACCATCGGTCGCAACATGAAACAGTACAAGTTGGTGGTGACCAAAAGTACGGTTCCGGTAGGTACAGCGAAAAAAGTGCGCGATGTCATTCAGGAGGAATTGGACAAGAGAGGGGTGAATATTGAATTTGATGTCGCTTCCAATCCGGAATTCCTGAAAGAGGGAAATGCTATTAATGACTTCATGAGTCCGGACCGCGTAGTGGTAGGAGTGGAGTCGGCACGTGCGGAGAAACTGATGTCTAAGTTGTATAAGCCATTCTTATTGAATAACTTCCGCGTGATTTTCATGGATATCCCATCGGCAGAGATGACTAAATACGCAGCAAACTCAATGCTGGCAACCCGTATAAGTTTTATGAATGATATCGCAAATTTGTGTGAGATAGTCGGTGCCGATGTGAACATGGTACGTAGCGGAATGGGGTCGGACACACGTATCGGACGTAAATTCTTGTATGCGGGCATCGGATATGGCGGTTCCTGTTTCCCAAAGGACGTGAAGGCTCTTATAAAAACAGCAGAACAGAACGGATATACAATGCGGGTGCTCAATGCTGTGGAGGAAGTGAACGAATTGCAGAAGAGCGTTTTGTTCGAGAAGCTGGTAAATCATTTTAATGGTGATTTAAAAGGCAAGACGGTCGCTCTGTGGGGGTTGGCATTTAAACCGGAAACGGATGATATGCGTGAAGCTCCGGCACTGATTCTGATTGATAAATTGTTGAAAGCCGGTTGCAGTGTGCGTGTATACGACCCGGCTGCCGTGCAGGAATGTAAGCGTCGGATTGGCGATACGGTCTATTACGCTTGCGATATGTATGATGCGGTGCTCGACGCTGACGCTTTGATGCTGGTAACCGAATGGAAAGAATTCCGTCTGCCTTCATGGGCTGTAGTAAAAAAGACAATGGCTCAGCAGGTTGTATTGGATGGACGCAATATATACGACAAAAAAGAAATGGAAGAACTCGGATTCGTTTATCATTGTATTGGTAAATGAAAAAATAAGAGTATCTTTAGGCAAAACAAAGACAAATGATGAAATATGTGGCTATATCGTTAATGGTGTTTCTCTCTGCAGCATGCAGTGGCAATAATAGTTCGAATTTTCCTGATGAGGGAGAAGAGGATAGGAATGCCAAGGAGCTGTTGCAGGGAATTTGGTTGGAAGATGAGAGTGAAAGTCCGCTGATGCGTGTGGAAGGGGATACTATCTACTATGCCGATGCGCAGAGTGCCCCGATTGCATTTAAAATCATGCGGGATACTCTTTATACTTATGGCAATGACACGACTTATTATAAAATTGATAAGCAGGCGGAACATATATTTTGGTTTCAAGCCATAGCAGACAATCTGATCAAACTGCATAAATCCGAGGATCCTAATGATTCATTGTCGTTTGTTCGTCAGGAGTTGGTAATTCCTACTTATAATGAAGTAACTCAACGCGATAGCGTGGTGAACTATAATGGCACCCGCTATCGTGCTTATGTTTATATCAATCCCTCCAAAATGCGGGTCATAAAAACCACCTATTCCGAGGATGGCATCAGCATGGATAATGTATATTACGACAATGTGATGCACATTTGTGTCTATGAGGGAAAAAAGAGCCTGTTTGCCAGTGACATTACCAAGCAGATGTTTGCCGGGGTAGTCCCCGAAGATTTCTTGGTTCAGGCTGTCTTATCTGATACGAAGTTTGTAAAAGTAGACCGGAATGGTTTCCACTATCAGGCAATTTTAGCCATTCCGGAAAGTTCCATATACAGTATTGCAGATATGGAAGTGAGCTTTGAAGGAGACTTGACTATTACTTCAACGAAATAATGAAATAATAGCCGAGATTCTGCATTAATTCTGTCTGGGAGAGGGACGATTGTTGCCTTTCCCGCCATTGTTTCTCCCTCGGAAATTTCTTTTTTTGGCATTGTTATTGCCATGTTGCCTGTTGCCTCCTCTATTGAAAGAACGCGGCTTATATTCCGGAGCCTCTCCCAATTCTGTGGGAACAGGTATCTTATATATATCCTTTTCGAGGAAATTCTCTATGCTTTTGAAATTGCTTTGCTCTTTCTCGTTGACAAACGTCAGTGCTACTCCGTCATTGTTGGCACGTGCCGTACGTCCGATGCGATGTACGTAGTCTTCACTGTCATGAGGAACGTCAAAGTTGATGACCAAACGGATATCATCGATGTCAATGCCACGGGCAACGATGTCTGTGGCCACCAGTATATTGATGCGACCTGCCTTGAACTCATGCATCACGACTTCCCGCTGCGCCTGCTCAAGATCCGAATGCATTTCTCCTACATTCAGTTTCATAGCCTTTAAGGCTTTGGTCACTTCCTTTACCTTTATTTTTGAAGAGGCGAAGATGATGACACGTTCGGGAACCTCATCGGCGAAAAGACTGCGTATAATTCCCAACTTTTGATTTTCATAACAAATATATGCAGCCTGAATGATTTTATCGGCCGGTTTTGAAACTGCCAACTTTATCTCTGCCGGATTGTTCAAGATTGTATTTGCCAATTGCTGTATTTTGGCAGGCATGGTTGCCGAAAACATGATAGTCTGTCGCTCTTTCGGCAAGTACTTTACTATCTGCATGATGTCGTCATAGAATCCCATGTCAAGCATCCGGTCCGCTTCGTCCAATATGAAATAAGAGACTTTTGAAAGGTCCACGTATCCAAGGCTTAGGTGGGCGATCAGACGTCCGGGAGTGGCGATGACAACATCGGCACCCAGTGTGAGTCCCTTTTTCTGTTGTTCAAATAAGATGCCGTCATTTCCTCCATATACGGCAACACTCGATGCCGGCATAAAATAAGAGAAACCTTCCATCTGTTGGTCTATCTGCTGGGCCAATTCGCGGGTAGGAGACATGATGACGCAATTGATGGCATCTTCAGGATGTTTCCCTTCAGAGAGCTTATTCAATATAGGAAGCAGGAATGCTGCTGTTTTTCCAGTACCTGTCTGCGCTACTGCTATCAAATCTCTTCCCTCAAGTATGATTGGAATCGCTTGCTCCTGAATCGGTGTGCACTCATCAAATCGCATGGCATCAAGCGCCTCAAGCACATTGGCATTTAATTGTAGTTCGGAAAACTTCATTCTTTTATTAATTTGTCGGCAAAGATAATTTATTTTTCGGTCTAATTACATATTCAGATAAGAATCTTTGAATCCGAGGAAGTAAAGCACTCCGTCAAGCCCGATGGTATTGATGGATTGTTTGGCATTTGCCACCACTTTAGGCTTGGCATGAAAGGCGATTCCCAGTCCGGCGATTCCCAGCATCGGGAGGTCATTGGCACCGTCGCCAACGGCGATAGTCTGTGCTATATCGACTTTTTCCACTTGTGCTATCAGTCGTAGCAATTCGGCTTTCCGTTTGCCGTCTACAACATCTCCCAAGTAGCGTCCGGTCAGTTTGCCGTCTACAATTTCCAGCTCGTTGGCATATACATAATCTATGCCGTACTTCTTTTGCAAGTATTGTCCGAAGTAAGTGAATCCGCCGGAAAGGATGGCTATTTTGTAACCATACTTTTTCAACACATACATCAGTCTGTCCACTCCTTCGGTGATTGGCAGATTCTCTGCGATTTCTTGCATTACAGATTCGTCTAAGCCTTTCAGGAGGGCTACACGACGGGTAAAGCTTTCCGTAAAGTCTATTTCGCCACGCATGGCGCTTTCGGTGATGGCTTTCACTTCATCGCCAACGCCGGCCCGGACGGCCAATTCGTCAATGACTTCGGTTTCGATTAGTGTAGAGTCCATGTCGAAGCAAATCAGGCGGCGCATACGGCGGTACATGTTGTCCAACTGGAAAGAAAAGTCCATATCCAGTTCGCCCGCCAACTTCATCAGTCTTTCCTGCATGGCAGCGCGATCTTTCGGGGTGCCTCTCACTGAAAATTCGATGCAGGCGCGTGTGCGTGTGTCCGTATTGCATTCGTCCAGTGGAATACGCCCGGTCAGACGTTTGATGGCATCAATATTCATGCCTTGTTCTGCCAGCACACTGGTAGCCGCCGATATCTGGCGTGCAGTAAGTTTGCGTCCCAATAGGGTCAGAATATAACGGTTCTTTCCCTGCATACCTACCCAATTCTCATATTGTTCTGTTGTAATCGGTTCGAATCGGATGGTAACCCCCAATAGAGAGGCCTTAAATAACAAATCCTTCATGATGAATCCGGAATGTTGTTCCTCGCTCATAAAAAGAATGCCTAATGACAATGTATTATGGATATCCGCCTGACCTATGTCAAGGATCGTGGCATCATATTTTGCCAATATTTCGGTTACGGACGAGGTCAGTCCCGGACGATCTTCGCCGGTGATTCGAATCAGAATCAATTCAGTATTTGATGGTTGCATAAGAAATAGACTTTTATCTTGCAAAAGTAGGGAAAAAAGTTTGTTTTTATGCTAAATAACATAAAAAGTTATACCTGAAAAGTGAGATTTTTGCTTATTTACTTGGAAGTTAATTTAATAATTACTTACCTTTGCACTCGGTTTCAAAAATAAAGGCTCTGATAATCAGCGGATTCCTCTTCGCCTGATGCCTGAAAAAACAACATTTCGGGAAGAAACCACTGTTTAAGGACAGTCCCGGATAGTATTAACTAAAACCGAATTACATGAAGTATGTAAAGTGGATTTTTGTTGTATTACTGATTTGTTCCTTGACTGCTTTCGTTGAGAAAGACAAACCTACCGGAGGTTTGAGCGAGGGTGATGTAGCCCCGGATTTTAAAATCGAATCTACATCAAAAGAGCAACCGGCCTTTAAATTGGGAGATTTGAAAGGAAAATATGTGTTGCTGAGTTTTTGGGCAAGTTATGACGCGCAATCCCGGATGCAGAACATAAGTTTGAGCAATGCGCTTCGTTCTTCTCATAATGTGGAAATGGTTTCTGTATCATTTGACGAATACCGGTCAATTTTTGAGGAAACCGTTCGTAAGGACCAAATAGTTACGCCCACTTGTTTCGTGGAAACAGAAGGCGAGGGTTCCGGGTTATTCAAGAAATACCGTTTAAACCGGGGATTCACTAACTATTTATTGGATGGAAATGGTGTAATTATAGCCAAAAACATCTCTGCTGCAGAACTTTCAGCTTACTTGAATTAAGCTTTCACTGCACATTGCCATGAAA
>CAKUYM010000276.1 GCA_934716785.1 uncultured Bacteroides sp.
GAAAGCTATGGGAAGAGACTATTAAATTTGCGGCAATTGCTGCATAAGTGTTAAGGAAATGTTTAACGAACTATTGTCATATGGGAGAATGCTTTTTTAAGTCTGGGCATGTGGCTAAAGACGAGGAAGAGTATAAATATGGTTCTTTTTTATTACATCAAGCCTGCGAGCGCTACTATAAAGCGTATATGCTTGTTTATGGTGGCACTCGCCCTAAGTCTCATAGATTGGACGTGTTAGGCTCTATGTCCAAAAGTCGCTCGCGAGGATTTGCGAATATATTTCCGGTAAGCACTGCTGAGGATAGGGAAGCGTTTGACAAACTGTGTCGTGCATATATTGAGGCACGTTATAGTAGGTTGTTCGTTGTTAGCAAAGACCAATATGAATATATGATAGCACGTACCAAATTATTGCGCGAGGTGACTATTCGGGAGTGTGCAGCGCGCATGGCATATTATGATAAGATGATAGAACAAGAAGAGAAAGAGACTCTTACCGACTCTTCATCCTTAGCTCATGATTTGCCGAATACATAACGGGAGCAGTCAGAAAAAGAACATACCCGATTGAAGATGAAGATGCAGGCAAAACAAAAACAACAATAATAGAAAGATAAAAACTATGATTTGGAAGAAGACAAATGAATGCAAATCTTGTATGTGCGCTTAGAAATCATTTTGTGCCGAATTGAACATCGGCTATTACACTAACGCGTATTTTTGATATTCATTTCTCATGTTCTCATTGTTTTGAGGTAAATGGCAGATGATTAGATGTTTGCACAATGAGAAACAGATCTTCCGAAATGGTATCTCTCATCGTTTCCCCGCAAAATGACGTTGATTTCGCTCATCTCTCATGGTTGGCGGAGGGGTTTCTCATGCTTGTCGTTAGAAGTATTTCGTTGCAGTTCTGATTGAATGCTGATTGATATCTCATGTAACTGATATCATTGTGTCATTCAGCCTTTATCGTCGTGCCATTTAGCCTTTATCGTCGTATCATTAAGGCTTCATTTCATTCGTTCCACTACAGTGCACAGATCGTTGCACTCCGGTGAACAGTTCGTTGCACTGTAGTGCACAGATCGTTCCACTATAGTGCAACGGTTGTGATATAGCTTCAATGAAACGATGATACCTATAGGATAACATGTCAATACTTGCTTGCTATTGTGCGGATGATAGCTTGCTAATGCATGAAGTAAGGCTATCCAAGGTATGGGGAATGAGAGAGGAGCGATGGTGAACAATGAGAAATACATAAAAGTGCCATGAGAGATGGATGATTTTAATGCTTTTATGCAGGAAAATGATGAGAAATACTGTTTGGAAGATCTGTTTCTCATTATGCATATATCTCATTATCTGCTGCTTATCTCAAAACAATGAGAACATGAGAAATGATGTCTTGAAATCCTTCTTAGTGGCTTGTCTAAAGATTCTACTATCAATTCGTAATTTATTGTATATTAATGAAATAAACTATTAAATATCTGCATTGTTTTTTGGATGCGGCCTACTGATTCGTTAACTTTACAGGCAGAGGATGTAGCCTTTTAACCATTAAATTTATAGGAGCATTATTGTATGAACAAAACACGATTTCTTCTTTTGCATTTCTTATTGTCGGGCATCTTCGCTCATGCACAGACGTCTTATGTGAAAGGTATAGTAATGGATATTAGGAAAGCTCCTATTGAGTATGCAAACGTAGTTCTATATGATGCGGCGGATAGTACTGAAATAGTAAAAGCTGTTACAACTGATGGGAAAGGCCGGTTTGAATTGTTGAAAATACCTCATGGTAACTATAGGTTGCAGGCTTCTTGTGTGGGGTATGTGACTGCCCGCGTCCGGATTGACAATTTGGTGGAAAATATTCAAGACTTGCGATTAGTAATGCAGGAACAGGAGGTTGCCCTTGATGAGACAACGGTGACGGCGCAGCGTGTTGTGATGGAATTCGATCGGCAGATAATCTATCCCGGCAAGTTTGAGAAAGAAAATGCAATGGACGGAGTGGAGCTTGTCGACAAGATGCGGTTGCATGGCATTGTTGTGGATATGGCTACTAATAGTATAAAAACTCTGAGGGGTGGTGCTGTGCAGTTGCGTATTAATGGAGGTCCTGCCGACCTGAATGATGTTCGCGGGCTCGACCCCAATTTGGTGACTCGTGTGGAATATCATGATATGCCCTCTATGCGTTATGACGGGGCGGGTGCTGTGATAGACTTTTATGTAAAGCGCCGAGAATCGGGTGGAACCGCCAAATTGTTCACTTACAATGCTGTTGATTGTGCCACCGGGACGGAATCGGGGAGCATCAAGGTGAATCACCGCAAATCCGAGTTTTTCTTTTCCGGAGGAAACTCTTATGCTCATTTTAATGAAAGGTATAGTAACAAGACTACCATATACAATTTTGAGGGAGACCGGACATTGGTGCGGGAAGAAGCGGGACTTCCTTCCAAATATCATGAAGACATTTATAACGGTGCACTCAGTTACAGTTACTTTGAACCTAAGAATGTATTGTTTACCACAAAGTTGAACTATTCTTTTTATGGTACTCCCAACAAGGGAACCGGAAACGGGACTATTTACGAAGGGCAACAGCCTGCGATAAGTAAACAGACTGCCACATATTATCGTGACAAGAAAGCGAGGTATAGCCTATATTATCAGAAGGAGCTGAAACACAAACAATTGTTGGCTCTTGAAGTGATGGGTTCGTATGTATATACCGGTTCTCATCGTTCCTATCGGGAGATGCAGGAAGGCAATACACTTACGGATATTCTTTCGGATGCGGATGGTGATACTTATCTGATTACCGCCGAAGGGCTTTATGAGAGGCGGTTTGGGAAAAAGTCCAAACTTACTGCCGGAGTGACACAACACCTGAATCTTGCCGATATTTCTTATTCGGGGATTACGGGTTATCAAAGTGAAATGGACCGTTTTTCTACCAGTAGCTATGCAGAGTGGATGTCAAGTACCGGTCGTTTCAATTACTCGGGTGGCATGAGAGGACGGTTTGAGCGCATAATTCAGAAGGCGGGCAATAACTCCAGTTTCAGTGTGGCCCCTTCCTTGCGAATGGGATATCGGTTCGGTCGTAATGTCCAACTTCGTTATAGCGGAACTTTATCCGTATCAGTCCCCTCATTAAGAAACTTGAATGATGTAGAAGTGGCCGAAGATGGCTATCAGGCTCGTAGAGGTAATCCGCAATTAGGGACTATCACGAATTATTTTAATTCTTTGCTCTTTACTTGGTATGGCGGTGACCTGATGACTACCTTGAATGTGAGTGACTCTTACACTGTTCATCCGGTTTTGGGTAGCATTATTCGGGAGAACGACCGTTTTATTACTCAGTACGGAAACGGAAAATATGACCATACGGTCAACGTGGAGGCAGGTGGCGACTGGTCAGATTTTGACAGGAGGCTGAATATATATGGGCGCATAGGTTATTCTTTTCGTGAGAATGCGGCAGAAGATTATTCGCATTCTTTGAATAGCTGGTATTATAATGTGGGGATAAATTGGACTTACAGAAACCTTACATTGTCCGGTAGTGCGAATAGAGGTGCAAATTCGCTTACCAATGAAATGGTTCGTTATAGTGGCAAAGGCGGTATCGGCTTAGGATTGGATTATAAATGGAAAAATCTGAAACTTGGCGGAGGGGTTAATTTTGCGGTCGGTCATTCATATCTTTATCAAATGAAGTCTTTGAATCGTTTTGTTTGGAGTGACGAGCGCATGTATAACCCGGAGGGAAATACGATGTTTAGAATCAGAATGTCTTGGAATATAAAATTCGGTCGCCAGCGTGAAAGTAATTATCAGCGTATTGAGAATAGTGGAGGGGAGAGCGCAGTGTTTTAGCGTTTAGATAATTACTTGTTGCTTTATTATTATAATAAATTTTCCAAATACAGACATATTATGAAGAAAATCTTATTGCTGTGGTTAGTCATTCTCCCATTTTCTATTTATGGTCAAAACAAGTTAACAATCACGGGGAGTGTTGAAGATTATGTAACGCGTCATCCGATTCCCGGAAGTTTTGTTACACTATTATCCGCAGATAGTATGGTGGTTGACACAGCCACGGCAAAAGGTCTTTTAATTTCTAATGGAAAAATCATAGAGAGATATGCCAAGTTTTATTTGAAGATTCCACAAGAAGGAAAATACATTATCCGCATTCAAAAGCAAGAGTATGATACACGTTTAGTTCCTATTGAGATTTCAAAAATCCATCATCGGGAGATGGAAAGGGAAATCCCTTCTATCTATTTACAACGTACTATTGCTCAAGATTTGGAAGAGGTAACTGTGACGGCAACCAAAGTGAAGTTCTATAATAAAGGTGATACGCTGATTTATAATGCAGATGCTTTTCAATTGGCGGAGGGGTCTATGCTGGACGCATTAATCAGACAACTCCCCGGGGCGGAGTTGAAAGCGGACGGACAAATCTATGTGAACGGGAAATTTGTAAAAAGTTTGTTGCTCAATGGAAAAGATTTCTTTAAGGGAAATAATCAAATCATGCTTGACAATCTGCCCACGTATATGGTTAACACTGTGAAAGTATATGATAAAGAGGGGGAGCTTAGCGAACTTATAGGACGGGATGTCGGGGATAAGGAGATGGTGATGGATGTAAATCTAAAGAAACAATATAATATAGGCTGGATAGGCAACCTAAGTGGTGGAGGAGGTACGGACCATCGCTATCTGGGGCGTTTGTTTGCTATGCGGTTTACCGACCATTCACAATTGTCTGTCTATGGAAATATAAATAATACGAATGATATCCGAAAGCCGGGGCAAGACGTAGAATGGTCGCCTGAGAAAATGCCGCATGGATTGTTGTCGACCAAAATGGCAGGCATTGACTATTCCATCAATGACCGGAACAAACGTTTCAAATTGAATGGCAATGTTCAAGTGAACCATTCTGACAATAATATATCCGTTCAGACAAACCGGACGAATTTCTTAGTAAACGGAAATACATTAGAGCGGATGATAAATGAAGGGCGGAATCTGGATACGCATGTTAGCACTTTTCATGATTTCTATTTTAAATCCAAACGATATGACGTACGCATTAAGCCGGAACTCAAGTATCATCGGTCTCACAATAACAACCAATTGTCTTCTGTGACTTCGATTGAGGGCCAACCGGAAGAACTTTTAAATCGTAACCGGCGACAGACCTTGCTGAAAGGAAACGACTGGAAAGCTGGTTTGCAAGCCTCTTCGACCATAAAAATGAAATATTCGCCGGATGCACTCATGCTGAATGCCAACGTTTCTCTGGCAGATGGAAATATCGATGATACTGAACGAAACAGGGTTGATTTCCTGTCGGGAGAAACGGCTAATATCGATTTCCGCCATTTATATAAGAAATATAATCCGGGGAAAATATATAATTATTCATTAAAGGCGGGTTATCTTTTTAAGATCAATTCGGCTACTACCTTGACGTCTCATTATATGTATGGACGAGATTGCACTTCGGCATCACGGTCACTCTATAGGATAGAGCAGTTGCCCGGGTGGGGAGCAGATACGCAGTTTGATATTGGCGACCTTCCTTCCGTTGACGAATATAAAGGTACATTGGACCCACAGAATAGCTATCGGAGCATAATTGTTGATAATATACATGAGATAGGCATCTTTTTAAATTGGAGTAATGTTGTGAAAAATAAGTATATGTGGTGGGCACAAGTGAACATCCCTGTGTCTTTGCATAATTACAATCTGCAATTATTGCTGTCCGCTAAAACTCAAAAGGGCATAAATATTCCGCCCGAAGCCCTCTAAAATGGGACTTCGGGCTTGCTT
>CAKUYM010000277.1 GCA_934716785.1 uncultured Bacteroides sp.
ACCGATGAACAACGTCACATCAAGCCATTATTTGATTTGAAAAAGTTTTTGGGGTGACGCATTCCCGAAGTCGGGACAGTAAGTAACGTCTGCAATCGGCAATCACAGTTATTCAAGGTAGAATCCGAGAAGATACAAGGATACAGAAAACTCGCTGAGAATACACTGATGAGAATTTTTTAGGCACGGATTACACTGTCGCTTTTTTACTTAAGTATATTTCCAATAATATATTTCAAGTGTATTTTCAAAGACAGTGTAGTCCGTGCCTAAAAGGTAGTATAGCCCACGTTCCCCAAAGCGGCGTGGACCGTACTTGAAAGGACAAAGCCATTTCTTCCGATAATCCGGTAAATGTTATTTTTCCAACGGAGTAAAATGCAATGCGGCGCCACCGCTTGCTTTCAGTTTCAAGACAAGCCTGTCTCCCGCCTTTATCTTCTTATGAGTAATCCGCACTTTGGTACGTGTATTCAGTTTGTCATCATCCTCATACAGATGAAGCATATACTTCCCTCCCGGTTTCAGAAAATCGGTAGTCAATGTAATAGTACGGGCTTCCGTGTTCGTCATTGCTCCAACGAACCAATCGTTCCCCGAGCGACGTGCCTGAACGATATATTCGCCAATCTCTCCGTCTAACGCCCGACTGTCATCCCATACGCTCGGAATCGCTTTCCAAAATTCCAACTCTTCTTCTCCTTTATAGAATTCCGGCTTGTCATACCAAAACATAAACTGCAATGGGCTGTAATATACCGCTGCCATCGCCAACTGATGCGCTTTCGTATTCTTCACCCGGCTATTGAAATAACACAACGTATAGTCTCCTGCACCTGCAAGGAAACGGGTGAAAGGAAGGATTGTATTGTGTGTCGCATCCGGCATCTCTTCATTCCCGCGAATGCCTTCCTGCGTCATCAGGTTAGGATAAGTGCGGCTGAAACCCGTAGGCCGATATTCGTCATGGATGTCTACCAGCAGACCGTGTTCTCCACACTTGTGGACTGCATCATGCAGCCAAGTGCTCCACCGCTGATTGCCTATCTGCACAAAACCGAACTTGATACCTTTCAATCCCCATTTCTTATACAAAGGCAATAAAGTGTCCAACTGCTGCACCAACGCACGCTGGTTGACATACACCATGAGCCCGATTCCTCTTGATTCGGCATATCGGCACAAAGCAGGTATATCAAGCTCCTTGTCAGGAGAGACAGTAGTGGCATCTGAACTCATCTTCATCTCCGGTCCATACCAGCCGGCATCCATGTGTACATACTGAATGCCACGCTCTGCCGCAAAGTCGATGGCTGTTTTCACTCGCTCCTGTTTCAGGTCGCCCGAACGGAATACCTTCCCCGGTTTAATCCAAGAAGTATCAGTGAGTCTGCAAGCCGGATTCAGATTCAGGACAATGTCATTGTTGTTTATCAGATCGACCGGACGCTCGGCTGCCATGATGACACGCCACGGAGTGCTGTAAGGAGAAATCACATCGACACTGCTATATAGGCTCGTCTCCAAAGTGGACGGTTTGTCTGCCGATAAGCGGAACTTGCCACGAGCATAGTCCACCATCTCCGCTTCCAAAAGGGTTACAGACAATCCATCAGGCAGCTTCAGTGTCAGCGGGCGTTCACTCTCCTCCTTGCCCCATCCTTGGAGCGGGCGAAGCTCGTATGGTCCCTGCGCCCAACGTTCGTAATATGCCATCGTTCCTTCGGGCATCGTGAAGTCGGTCTGCTCACCGATGATATGCAGGAACAGTCCGTTTGTCGTCTCCGAGAAATGATAGCGGAAAGCAACTCCTTCGTTATAAGCCCGTACTATGATATTCATAAAATAGTTCTTGCGCTTATCATAGCCACCGTCCAGTGCTCCGTCTCCTTCGCCCTTCTCAAAGCTCAAGGTCATCTCATTATAGCAATCGCGCACTGTCGCACGTTCTCCGTACACGGGCTTCCATGTTTCATTCGCTTTCCGGTGCTCCGTCCCCGTCAGTCTGAGGTTTTCACACCAATAATGACAAGTGTCATTCGGAATGCCCAACGCAGACTCAAACAGTTGGTTTTCAATCAGGATACCCAACTTACTTTCTTCGACTACCGCACGGTTCTTGTACGTCAATGTATAATACATCTGTGCATTGCCTTCTCCCACCGCCCGCTGATAGAAGGTGAAACGATAAGCTCCATCAGGGGATGTCAATTCCCGGCGGGTTTCCTGCATCACATTCTGTGCCTGCACTCCTAACAATGCCGGTATCAGCAGCAATAATAGCAAAAATCTTTTCTTCATCCTATTTACGTTCATGATACTTTATTCTTCTTTTCTATTATAATACGAAAGGAAGAATTTATACTCAATTTATGTACTGATAAAGAATTTATTCCATCTGCTCTCTATAAACAGTCGGTGTCATTCCCGTCACCCGTTTAAAGATACGGTTGAAATGCACAGAAGATTCAAATCCGCACGTCGCACTGATTTGCGAAATATTCATCACACTACTGCTCAATAGTTTGCAAGCATACCCGATACGCATATCAAGCACATATCCTTTGAATGTCTTGCCTGTATTCTCCTTGAAATAACGGCAGAAAGCTGCAGGATTCATTGCTGTATAGGAAGCTATCTCATCCAGACCGACGGGCTCTGTATAGTGCTTATTGAGATAGGCAATCACCTTTTCCATTCTTTCATTACGCATGATGGAAGGAGACGGAGTATAATGGGAAGTTGTCATATACTTCCAAGTATCGGCAGTAGCCATCATCTGCAGAAGTGAAAGCAACAGGATGATTTGCTCGGCTCCTTTGGCAGAAGGAATCCGTTTCAATAGTCTGATGATTTTTCCCGAACGGGGAACTGAGAATTTGATTCCCCTACAAGCATCCTCCAATAAGTTCCTGATGGGAATGAATTGAGAATATTGGGAGATGGAATAATGCATGAAGTCCTTTTCGAACTGTACATTCACACCTTTTACTCTTAGTCGGAGGTCTTCTCTACTATCGGATTCTTGTCCATTGCCGAGTTCCATGCCATAGCCGGATTCTGCACTGTTATCCGGTGGGCTCTGCATACTATGCGGAAGTCCGGACCCGAAAAGAATCAAGTCTCCTTCCGAATAAGGAATAATACTGTCGCCTACGAGACAGTCTCCCTCTCCTTTCTCCACATAGATAATCTCATACTCATTATGAAAATGCCACGGATACGTAAACCGCGGGTATTCATAATAACGCGCACGAATAGGATTGGAAGTCGTGATAGTCAATTTCTCATTCATTATCTTCTTCATATAACCTCCTTTCTGAATATTTTTTTGCAAATATAAGTAAACATCTTGCAAAGATACGCATCATAGTATATATAAAAACCGGCTATTTTTGCACCAATTCATAAAAGCATTTGATAATTCATAAAGCATTTTATAAAAACAATTCATAAAACATTTGATAGAATTATGAACGAATTATTTAGTATTGCCGGTAAAGTCGCTGTTATTACCGGAGCAGGTGGTGTACTGGGTGGAAATATCGCTCAGCACTTCGTACAGCAGGGAGCCAAAGTGGTAGCTATCGACATCCGCGAGGAGCAACTGAACAACCGGGTAGCCGAGTTGAAACAATACGGAAATGATGTAATCGGTATCATCGGCAACGTGCTGGATATCGCCAGTTTGGAAAAGGTGGCCGAAGAAATCGTAGCCAAATGGGGACAGATAGATATCCTGCTGAATATTGCCGGTGGCAATATGCCAGGAGCAACCCTCGATCCGGATCAGCATTTCTATGACATGGACATCTCTTGCTGGGAGAAAGTGACCAATCTGAATATGAACGGAACGGTTTACCCGTCTATGATATTCGGTAAAGTGATGGCAAAACAGGGCAAAGGATGTATCATCAATGTATCTTCAATGGCCGCATACAGCGCTATAACCCGTGTGCCGGGATACTCTGCCGCCAAAACAGCCGTAGCCAACTTCACGCAATGGCTTGCCAGCGAGATGGCACTGAAATATGGTGACGGTATCCGTGTAAACGCCATCGCACCGGGATTCTTCATCGGCGACCAAAACCGCCGTGTACTCATCAACCCGGACGGTTCGTTGACGGACAGAAGCAAGAAAGTACTGGCAAAGACTCCGATGAAGCGCTTCGGTGACATCAAGGAGTTGAACGGTGCGGTACAGTTCTTGTGCAGTGAAGCCGCCAGCTTCGTGACCGGAGCCTTGCTGCCTATCGACGGTGGTTTCAGCGCATTCAGCGGTGTGTAAATAGTTGCTCCCGATTCCTAATTAAAGAAAAGAAGCTATGATGGAAAAGACATGGAGATGGTTCGGCAAAAAGGATAAGATTACCTTGCCGATGCTCCGGCAGATAGGGGTAGAAGGCATTGTCACCGATTTGCATGACGTACCGAACGGAGAGATATGGACAGTGGAAGCTATCAATGATTTGAAATCCTATATCGAGTCATACGGTTTGCGCTGGTCGGTAGTGGAAAGTCTGCCCGTGTGCGAGGCAATCAAGTATGCGGGAGCAGAACGCGAACAGTTGATTGAAAACTATAAAGTAAGTCTCGCCAACTTGGGTAAATGCGGCATAAAGACCGTATGCTACAACTTTATGCCTGTCATCGACTGGATACGCACGGACTTACAGCATCCTTGGCCGGACGGGACCAGTTCTCTGTACTATGACCGTATCCGCTTTGCCTATTTTGATTGCAAGATTCTGGAACGCGAAGGAGCTGAAAAGGACTATACCGAAGAAGAGCTCCGCAAAGTTGCCGAACTGGACAAGGTGGTCACGGAAGCCGAGAAGGATGCCTTGATTGACACCATCATTGTCAAGACACAGGGGTTTGTCAACGGCAATATCAAGGAGGGTGATAAAAATCCGGTTGCCATCTTCAAGCGGCTACTCGCCTTGTACAAGGATATCGACCGTGATGCCTTGCGTGAAAATATGCGTTACTTCCTATCTGCTATCATGCCGGTATGCGAAGAATATGGGGTCAATATGTGCGTGCATCCCGACGACCCGCCATTCCAAGTCTTAGGCTTACCGCGCATCGTCACCGATGAAAGTGACATCGCATGGTTCTTGAATGCCGTAGATAATCCGCATAACGGACTGACGTTCTGTGCAGGTTCTCTAAGCGCAGGCGAACATAACGATACCCGCGAACTGGCAAAGAAATTTGCCAAACGCACCCACTTTGTACATCTGCGCAGCACGGATGCCATGCCGGGCGGAAACTTCATAGAAAGTTCGCATCTCACAGGACGAGGACATCTGATTGACCTTATCCGTATCTTCGAGAATGAGAATCCGGGACTGCCCATGCGTGTAGACCACGGACGGATGATGCTTGGTGATGAAGACAAGGGCTATAATCCGGGATATTCTTTCCACGGACGGATGCTGGCTCTGGCACAGGTGGAAGGAATGATGGCCGTAGTGGATGATGAGAAAAAACGACAGGTGAAGTTCTGATTTGAAACTCGGACATTCTTCAAAAGTAAAAAGAGCCGTATCATTCTCAAAACAGAATCTGATACGGCTCTTCTATATTTAATAGTTATGATTTGAACTTTCCGGAGTGTCCGTTTTAGTTTTAACACCCCTCATTCTTCATTCATAGCTTTTATGAAACTACTATTGGAAAGTAGGCATCTTAAACCGGTATAACAATCCACATACCATGGAAGCTACGCGATCCGGTCTTCCCTGCTCTATGCCGTCATACGTATCGGTGCGGATACCGATCTTGGGCTCGGCATACAGATAGACGGAAGAGCCTACCCTCAGCTTAAACTGTGCACCGGCATCCACTCCCGGCACTGCCTGAAACTTACCGTTGCGGC
>CAKUYM010000278.1 GCA_934716785.1 uncultured Bacteroides sp.
GTAGCGGGACCCGGGATTGAACCGGGGACCTCATGATTATGAATCATGCGCTCTAACCAGCTGAGCTATCCCGCCATTGCTTTTCGATTGCGGGTGCAAAGATAGATATATTTTTATAAACTCCAAAACAATACAATATTTTTTTGTTTATTTCTTCAGAAAACTCTCCGAATCCCCCTAAAAACAGGGAGCTTGAGGTCCGCTAATAAAAGAATAATTAAATAAAGTGTTAGATTTATGCTACGTAATTAGAAAAAAGTATTTATCTTGGCACACGTAAAATAATTTGGATTTGCTATGAAAAAAGAAAAGATTCATTTGGAATATTTGCTGAATGCAACTTCTAAGAATATTCTTTGGGGAGCTATTAGTACGCCTACCGGGTTGGAGGACTGGTTTGCAGACAAAGTTGTATCTGACGATAAAATAGTAGAGTTCCATTGGGGAAAGACAGAACAGCGAAAAGCGGAGATTACGGCTATTCGTGCTTTTTCTTTCATCCGTTTTCGCTGGCTGGATGACGAGAATGAACGCGATTATTTTGAAATCAAAATGACATATAATGAATTGACAAGTGACTATGTATTAGAAATTACCGATTTCGCAGAACCGGATGAAGTGAACGATATGAAAGAATTATGGGAGTCACAGGTAGCCAAATTAAGAAGAACTTGCGGTTTTTAGTTAACTTTCAACTAAAAATTTCCGATGCTCCTTTTTTTGTGCTAATTTTGCGTCTTAAATGCACGAACCTATTAAGATGCTACGCATAAAGAAATTAGATATATTTATCGTGAAGAGCTTTTTCATGCTCTTTATAGGTACATTCTTCATCTGTCTGTTCATCTTCATGATGCAGTTCTTGTGGAGATATGTAGACGAATTGGTCGGAAAGGGGCTTGAAATGAGCGTGATGGCTCAGTTCTTCTTTTATTCCGCATTGACATTGGTGCCAGTATCATTGCCATTGGCAGTGCTGCTGGCTTCTTTGATTACTTTCGGCAATTTCGGCGAGCGCTATGAATTGCTCGCAATGAAAGCGGCAGGTATCTCTCTGCTCAAGATTATGCGTCCGCTTATTTTCTTCGTCTGCGGACTGGTCGGTGTCTCATTCTATTTCCAAAACGTAGTTGGTCCTATTGCCCAAGCCAAACTGGGAACTCTGATTTATTCAATGAAACAAAAATCACCGGAATTGGATATTCCTGAAGGCGTATTTTATTCAGAGATAAAGGATTATAACTTGAAAGTGGCAAAAAAGAACCGGAAAACCGGTATGCTTTATGATGTACTTATCTATAATCTGAAAGACGGGTTCGAGAATGCGCACATTATTTATGCAGATTCCGGGCGTCTGGAGATGACTGCGGATAAACAGCATCTTTGGCTGCATCTGTATAGCGGTGATTTGTTCGAGAATCTGAAAGCGCAAAGTATGAAATCTCAAAATGTGCCTTACCGGCGTGAGGCATTTCGGGAAAAGCATACGCTGATAGAATTTGATTCCGATTTTAATATGATGGATGAAAGTATCATGAGCAATACTTCCGGTGCAAAGGATATGGCAATGCTACAGGCTTCCATCGATTCGATGACGGTATTGGGCGACAGTATCGGAAGGCAGTATTATAAGGAAATGGCTGAAGGGAATTTTCGTTCTTCTTACAAACTGACTAAAGAAGATACAATCAGGATAGATAGCGTGGATATTCGTGACTATGACGTAGACAGTCTTTATGCTGCCGCATCCCTGACGCAAAAGCAGAAGGTTATAGCTTCTGCCGCCAGCCGGGCCGAGAACATATCCAGCGATCTTACTTTCAAGAAATTTACAATGGAGAACAATGATTACGCTATTCGAAAGCATAAGACGGAATGGCATAAGAAAATTACGATTTCTCTTTCTTGCCTATTGTTCTTCTTCATCGGGGCTCCCTTGGGCGGTATTATTCGTAAGGGCGGACTGGGTATGCCGGTGATTGTGTCTGTGTTAGTGTTTATCATTTATTATATCATCGACAACACGGGTTATAAGATGGCGCGTGACGGCAAATGGATTGTATGGATGGGCATGTGGACAAGTAGTGCTGTGCTCGCTCCGTTAGGATTTTTCCTTACTTACAAATCGAATAAGGACTCTGTGGTGCTGAATGCCGATGCATATATCAACTGGTTTAAGAAGATTGCCGGAATTCGCAGCGTGCGCCATTTATTCAAGAAAGAGGTTATTATCGATGATCCCGATTACGAACGTATCCCCGGAGAGTTGGAACAACTTACGGCTGAATGTCAGGCATATATCACCCGCAATCAACTGACGAAAGCACCGAATTATTTCAAGTTGTGGATGTCGGATGAAACGGATGACGAGGTGGTGGTAATCAATGAAAAATTGGAGGCATTGGTGGAAGAGATGTCCAATACGAAGTCGGCAACTTTGGTGGGGGCGCTGAACTATTATCCGGTGATTCCCGTTTCCGCCCATACGCGCCCGTTCCGTATATATTGGCTGAATCTGGCTGCCGGTGTGATTTTCCCGATCGGATTGTTTTTCTATTTCCGCATTTGGATATTCCGAATCCGCCTTGCCAAGGACATGGAACGGATAATAAAGAATAACGAACAAGTTCAATTCATCATACAGAAAATTAATAAATAATTGTTATGGAAGAGATTAAAATGGATAAGATAGAAGACGCAATTGCCGATTTCAAAGAAGGCAAGTTTGTCATAGTAGTGGATGATGAGGACCGCGAGAATGAGGGGGACCTGATAATCGCTGCTGAAAAGATAACCCCCGAAAAAGTGAACTTCATGCTGAAACATGCGCGTGGAGTGTTGTGTGCGCCTATCACGGTGTCACGTTGCAAGGAGCTGGACTTGCCGCACCAGGTGACTGATAATACTTCCGTATTGGGCACTCCTTTTACGGTTACTATTGATAAACTGGAAGGCTGCTCCACCGGAGTATCCGCAGCCGATCGTGCCGCTACCATTTTGGCGTTGGCCGATCCCGCCTCTACACCCGCCACTTTCGGGCGTCCGGGACACATTAATCCGCTTTATGCGCAAGAGAAAGGGGTGCTTCGCCGTGCCGGACATACCGAGGCTGCGGTAGATATGGCACGCTTGGCAGGGCTTTATCCGGCAGGCGCTTTGATGGAAATCATGAGTGATGACGGTACAATGGCGCGTTTGCCCGAGCTTCGTGCGATGGCGGATAAGTATGACTTGAAGTTGATTTCCATTCACGACTTGATAGCCTATCGCTTGAAGCAGGAATCAATCGTAGAAAAGGGAGTCGAAGTAAATATGCCTACCGTGCATGGAATGTTCCGCCTGATACCTTTCCGTCAGAAATCAAACGGATTGGAACACATGGCTATATTTAAAGGAACATGGAACGAAGACGAACCGATTTTGGTGCGTGTCCATTCTTCTTGCGCTACCGGAGATATTCTCGGTTCGCAGCGTTGCGACTGTGGCGAGCAACTGCATAAAGCCATGGAAATGATAGAGAAAGAAGGAAAAGGCGTAGTTGTCTATCTCAATCAGGAAGGTCGCGGTATCGGTCTGATGGAGAAGATGAAAGCCTACAAACTTCAGGAAGACGGCATGGATACTGTCGATGCAAATCTTTGCCTGGGTCATCTTGCCGATGAACGCGACTATGGTGTCGGTGCACAGATCCTTCGTGAATTGGGTGTACATAAAATGAGACTTCTGACGAACAATCCTGTAAAACGCGTCGGTCTTGAAGCCTATGGTTTGGAGATTGTGGAAAATGTGCCTGTCGAAACAGTGCCCAATCCATACAATGAACGTTATTTGAGAACAAAGAAAGAAAGAATGGGACATACTTTACATTTTAATAAGTAATTGCCCTGTTTGTTTTCATATGTCGAATATTATCGCTTATTTTGCAGCGATTTTCACTCAACAATAATAAAATAGATACAAAATGAATCAATTATCAGATCGTTTGAACAGCTTGTCACCATCGGCGACGCTTGCCATGTCACAAAAAAGCAACGAGCTTAAAGCACAAGGCATTGATGTTATTAACTTAAGTGTGGGAGAACCGGATTTCAATACTCCTGACCACATCAAAGAAGCTGCCAAAAAAGCCATAGATGATAACTTCTCCCGCTACTCTCCGGTGCCGGGTTATCCGGCTTTGCGCAATGCTATTGTTGAGAAACTGAAAAAGGAAAACGGCTTGGAATATACAGCGGCGCAGATTTCTTGCGCAAACGGTGCCAAGCAGTCTGTTTGCAACACAATCCTCGTGTTGGTGAACCCGGGTGATGAGGTAATCGTGCCGGCTCCTTATTGGGTGAGCTATCCGGAGATGGTGAAGTTGGCAGAAGGTACTCCTGTGATTGTTTCGGCTGGTATCGAGCAGGATTTCAAGATTACTCCCGAGCAACTGGAAGCTGCCATTACTCCGAAAACAAAAGTGTTGATTCTTTGCTCTCCGTCCAATCCGACAGGGTCTGTATATACAAAGGAAGAGTTGGCGGGCTTGGCTGCCGTGCTGGCAAAGCATCCGCAGGTGGTTGTTATTGCTGACGAAATATACGAACATATCAATTATATCGGTGCACATCAAAGCATCGCCCAGTTCCCGGAAATGAAGGAACGTACAGTGATTGTGAACGGTGTGTCAAAGGCGTATGCGATGACAGGATGGAGAATCGGTTTCATTGCCGGACCGGAATGGATTGTAAAAGCATGCAACAAGTTGCAAGGACAGTACACTTCCGGACCTTGCTCCGTGTCTCAGAAAGCTGCCGAAGCGGCATATACGGGAACGCAAGAACCGGTGAAAGAAATGCAGAAAGCATTTGAACGCCGTCGCGATTTAATTGTGAAGTTGGCTAAGGAAGTTCCGGAATTTGAAGTGAATGTTCCGCAAGGTGCTTTCTACCTGTTCCCGAAATGCGATGCTTTCTTCGGTAAGAGCTGTGGCGACCGTAAGATCACAAACTCGGATGAGTTGGCGATGTATCTGCTCGAAGAGGCTCATGTGGCTTGTGTAGGCGGAACTTCATTCGGTGCTCCCGAATGCATCCGTATGAGTTATGCTACAAGCGATGAGAATATCGTGGAGGCTATTCGTCGTATCAAGGAAGCATTGGCGAAGCTGAAATAGACAAAAAAATAGAATAAAATAAGAATGGTGGATGATTTTTCGCAAAAATCATCCACCATTCTTATTTTATATTGCGATCTATATTATCTGAATTTCTACTTAATTCATTTTTTGAATTCGTTTTTTAGCAAAAACTCTTATATTTCAACGGATAATATAAAAGAGTACTTAGTACTTGTAGTACTTAGTACTTTTTCTGTCTTTTATAAAGTGAATAAGAAGCGTTTATTTCTCCTTCTTTTATAAACGTATTAAAACAACTTGCCATTTTACGGTCTAACTCTTTCATTTTTCGAATATTTGCCCTACCGATATATGGCTATGCCGCAAATATAGAGATAATTTGTAATATCAAAGTAAGAAAGTCTTTTTTTTTGTTCAATTTTCAAATATTGCGACTAATTTGAAGGGAAAACAGAATGTGATATATTTTTTTAAGTCAAACCTTCTCCTTCTTTTATGGGTAGATAAATAAGCCTGTTTTTGAGCCCATTTCATCCGATAATTGATTGTCTAATTTTCGAAAATCCTTGTTCTGAGTACCTCTGGGGCGTGAGCAATGTTGTTACTAAGTACTACAAGTACTTGGTAACAGGGAAGTATATTGAGCCTCCTTATTTTCTGAAGTAACAATTTTATTAACCTTATGTGATGTTTATGAATTTAAAAAGTTTGACTAAAACAGGCAGGTACACTTTGTTATTCGGTGTAC
>CAKUYM010000279.1 GCA_934716785.1 uncultured Bacteroides sp.
AAGGTATCGTTATCGCAATCATGGCCCGCTCTACTATCTTCAACAAAGAAATTGATTTGGATTTGGCACAACACATCGTGCATGGAGTGGTTCATAACGAGACTAAAGCAGTCACCATTGACGATATTCTCAAGGTGGTATGCCAGCATTTTGATTTGGAGCCGTCTGCCATACACACAAAATCCAGAAAGAGAGAGGTAGTACAAGCAAGGCAGATTGCCATGTATCTCGCTAAAAATCATACTGATTATTCAACATCCAAGATAGGAAAGTTCATTGGCAACAAAGATCATGCGACTGTGCTTCATGCCTGCAAAACCGTAAAAGGACAACTGGAGGTGGACAAAAGTTTCAGTGCAGAGGTGCAGGAGATTGAGGCATTACTGAAGAAAAAGAATTAGGATACTATAGTTTCTGTAATAAATTGTTATATTTGATAAGCATTTATCATTCATAGCGTTAGAACAACAAAGCATTAAGTATTTCTCCGTTCGGATATGCTCAGCTATGCATTTATAGCATACGATGGCACGTGTTTCACACAACTACAGAGTAATACTTAATGCTTCAAGATATTTTCAATACTTATTTCAAAAATCCTTGCCGACGAAGTACTTCCAACAGATTATCGGACATAAATTCATTGTCTTTCTTCGTGTAGCGAACTTCTGTAAAGACTTGAGCAAGAGTTTCTTTCTTGTTTTCTTCAACAAACTGCTTATTTTCCGGCAATGATTCTTTATAAGCATAGAGTTTATCTATCTTCTCCGGCGTATAGTCATGATATAGCTCATCATGCACGACAGCTTCCAAAGGCAAACGGTCTACTTGCGCAGGAATACCGTCAGGATAACCTACCGTTACCGTTGTGAGAGGAAATACCAACTCAGGAAGTTGAAGAGCATCGATAATCATCTGAGGGTTGTAAGTAGTGGTGCCCAAATAGCAAATGCCGAGCCCCGCCTCCTCTGCCAATGTGCAGAAAGTCTGCGCTGCCAGCAAAGTATCCATAGACGCATTCATGAAAGACATCAGATTATCATACCCCGGCACGGCTTTACGCTGCTCGCACCACTTGCTGAATCGGCGGAAATCCGCACAAAAAGTAAGCACTACCGGTGCATTTTTTACCATCGGCTGATTAAAATGAGCAGGCGAAAGTTTCTCTTTCATCTCTGCATCGCGAGTAACTATGACGCTATAAAGCTGCATCCCTCCCATCGTAGAAGCACGGGAAGAGGTTTCGAGCAAATCATTTAACAAATCAGAAGCGATATCTTTCGATTGATATTTCCTGATTGTTCTTCTATTCTTTACGGTTTCAAACATATCTTTTTTTTTGCAAAGATATAAAAGAAAAAACTATTCTACCACAACTAATAAAAAAGATTAGTTTTCTTTTCGGGAAACTTCAAGTTTCAACATTCAGACAAACATATTTGTATATCAGACAATTACCAAATAAAAGCGGAAAACTTTCAACCTGTTAATAACTTATTTCGTTTTTATTTTGATAGATAGAAAAACATTCTTAGCTTTGCACCGTCATTTGTTAACTGCAAGTAAACTTCTACACATTTACTTATTAAACAAGAGAATTAACACAAATTGAGTCGTGGAAAAACAAATTTATTCTTATGACGAAGCCTATGAAGAATCTTTACGATATTTTCAGGGTGACGAGCTTGCTGCAAGGGTTTGGATAAACAAGTATGCAGTAAAGGATTCTTTCGGGAATATCTATGAAAAGTCCCCGAAAGATATGCATTGGAGAATTGCGAATGAAGTGGCACGTATCGAATCAAAGTATCCTAATGCACTGACAGCCGAAGAGCTGTACGGCTTGATGGATCACTTCAAATATATTGTTCCCCAAGGTAGCCCGATGACCGGAATAGGCAACGACTACCAAGTTGCTTCACTATCCAATTGCTTTGTTATCGGTATAGATGGTGCTGCCGACTCTTACGGAGCCATCATCAAAATCGACGAAGAACAAGTACAGTTAATGAAAAGACGCGGTGGTGTAGGTCATGACCTGTCACACATCCGTCCAAAAGGTTCTCCGGTCAAGAACTCCGCACTGACTTCCACAGGTCTTGTACCGTTCATGGAACGTTATTCGAATTCGACTCGCGAAGTGGCGCAGGATGGTCGCCGCGGCGCATTGATGTTGAGTGTATCCATCAAGCATCCGGACTCCGAGGCATTCATTGATGCCAAGATGACAGAAGGAAAAGTGACCGGAGCGAATGTTTCGGTCAAACTGGATGACGCTTTCATGCAAGCTGCCGTAGACGGAAAGCCTTATGTACAGCAATACCCTATCGATTCAGCCAGTCCAGTGTTTACCAAGGAAATAGATGCTTCTTCCCTATGGAAAAAGATTGTTCATAACGCATGGAAATCTGCAGAACCGGGTGTTTTGTTCTGGGACACGATTATCCGCGAATCCGTGCCCGACTGTTATGCAGACTTAGGCTATAGAACCGTATCTACCAATCCGTGCGGTGAAATTCCGCTGTGTCCTTATGACTCTTGCCGTCTGTTGGCTATCAATCTGTATTCTTATGTTGTGAACCCGTTCAGGCCGGATGCTTATTTTGATTTTGATTTATTCAAAAAACACGTAGCACTGGCACAACGTATCATGGATGACATCATTGACCTCGAACTGGAAAAGATTGAGCGTATCTTAAAGAAAATTGATGAGGACCCGGAAGACGAAGAGGTAAAACGTACCGAACGCCTGCTTTGGGAAAAGATATACAAGAAGAGCGGGCAAGGACGTCGTACCGGTGTGGGCATCACTGCCGAAGGGGATATGCTTGCCGCTTTGGGGCTGCGCTACGGAACGGAAGAAGCTACGGAATTCTCAGAAAAAGTACACAAGACTATAGCTCTCTGCGCTTATCGTTCGTCGGTGGATATGGCCAAAGAGCGCGGTGCTTTCGATATATACGACAGCAAACGTGAACAGAACAACCCGTTCATACAGCGTTTGGCTGAAGCTGATCCGTCACTGTACGAAGATATGAAAAAATACGGACGTCGTAATATCGCCTGTCTGACAATTGCACCTACCGGAACAACGAGTCTGATGACACAGACTACTTCCGGCATCGAGCCCGTATTCCTGCCGGTTTACAAACGCAGAAGAAAGGTGAACCCGAATGACACGAACGTACATGTAGATTTTGTTGATGAGACAGGAGATGCATTCGAAGAATATATTGTATTCCACCACAAGTTTGTCACGTGGATGGAAGCCAACGGATATGATCCCGCCAAACGTTATTCGCAGGAAGAAATCGATGATTTAGTGGCGAAGTCTCCTTATTATAAAGCTACCTCCAACGATGTAGACTGGCTGATGAAGGTGAAGATGCAAGGAAGAATCCAGAAATGGGTAGACCACTCCATCAGTGTGACAATCAACCTGCCGAACGAGGTAGACGAGGACTTGGTAAACCGTCTGTATGTAGAAGCATGGAAATCCGGCTGCAAAGGCTGTACCGTATATCGTGACGGTTCCCGCTCAGGCGTGTTGGTTTCCACCAAGTCGGAAAAGAAGAAAGAAGAACTGCCACCTTGCAAACCACCTACGGTCGTAGAGGTGCGCCCGAAAGTATTGGAGGCCGATGTAGTGCGTTTCCAGAACAACAAAGAGAAATGGGTGGCTTTCGTCGGACTGCTGGACGGACGCCCATACGAAATCTTTACCGGTCTGCAGGATGATGACGAAGGTATCCTGCTGCCTAAGAGCGTGACTTGCGGACGTATCATCAAGAACATTGACGAGGATGGAACGAAACGTTACGATTTCCAATTTGAGAACAAACGCGGATACAAGACAACGATTGAAGGGCTGTCCGAGAAGTTCAATAAAGAATACTGGAATTATGCAAAACTGATTTCGGGAGTGCTACGCTACCGTATGCCGATAGAACAGGTAATCAAGTTGGTAGGTTCTCTGCAACTGAACAGTGAGAACATCAATACTTGGAAAAACGGCGTGGAACGTGCATTGAAGAAGTATATCCAAGATGGAACTGAAGCCAAAGGAAAGAAATGTCCGAACTGCGGCAATGAGACATTGGTTTACCAGGAGGGATGCCTTATCTGTACGACTTGCGGTGCCTCCAGATGCGGATAAACATATTACGTATGTTAATTAATATATAAACAAAAGGTTAAAAGGAGTTCGTGAGGGCTCCTTTTATTTTTTATTCAAAAAAATGTCTTATACTTGCAGTATGTTATGCATTCAATCAAAATCTAATAATATGATTTTATCATTTAATATCGAATATCGTACCAACTGGGGGGAAGAGGTCAGGATTGCCGGCTTGTCCGCAACATCTACTCCGATGCACACGACAGATGGCATATACTGGACTGCAGAGCTGGAACTTGAAGTTCCCCAAGAAGGATTGACCGTCAACTATAACTACCAGATAGAACAGAACGGAGCTGTCACCCGCAAAGAATGGGACGGTTTTCCACGATGCCTTTTCTTATCCGGTGGTTCCTCCAAGAAGAAATATAGAATCAACGATTGCTGGAAAAACATTCCCGAACAATTATACTTTTACAGTTCTGCTTTTACAGAAGCATTGTTGGCACATCCGGAAAGGGATCGCATCCCGCAAAGTCACAAGAAAGGATTGGCTATCAAGGCTTATGCCCCTCGCCTTGGCAAAGATTACTGCTTGGGAATCTGCGGCAACCAGAAAGCATTAGGCAATTGGAGCCCTGAGAAAGCCGTACTGATGAGTGACGCCAACTTCCCTGAATGGCAGGTAGAGCTGGATGCAAGCAAACTCAAATATCCGTTGGAATATAAGTTTGTCCTCTACAACAAGCGGGAAAAGAAAGTGGATTGTTGGGAAAATAATCCCAACCGCTATCTGGCAGATCCGGAAATAAAGACAAATGAAACGCTTGTGATTTCCGATCGGTATGCTTATTTCGACATTCCTGCATGGAAAGGTGCGGGCGTCGCCATCCCCGTATTCTCGCTTAAATCAGAGAGAAGTTTCGGTGTCGGTGATTTCGGTGATTTGAAGCGTTTGATTGACTGGACTGTATGCACGCATCAGAAAGTCATTCAGATACTACCGATCAACGACACGACGATGACGCACACATGGATGGATTCTTATCCTTACAATAGCATCTCTATCTATGCTTTCCATCCTATGTACGCGGATTTGAAGCAGATGGGGACTTTGAAAGACAAAGAAGCTGCCGCCGGATTCAGCAAGAAACAAAAAGAATTGAACAGTCTGCCGGTCATTGACTATGAAGCTGTCAACCAGACGAAATGGGAATTCTTCCGTCTAATATTCAAGCAGGAAGGAGAAAAGGTTCTGAATTCCAAAGGGTTCAAGGAATTCTTTGAGGCTAATAAGGAATGGCTACAGCCTTATGCAGCTTTCAGCTATCTGCGTGACGCTTACCGTACTCCCAACTTTCGCAAATGGTCGAAATATTCCGTATACAATGCGCAGGAGATAGAGAAGTTGTGCCAACCGGGCACGGCAGATTACCCGCATATCTCACTCTATTATTTCATCCAATACCATTTGCATCTGCAATTATCGGCAGCATCCCAATATGCACGCGAGAACAGTGTCGTACTAAAGGGAGATATCCCTATCGGTATCAGCCGCAACAGTGTAGAGGCATGGACTGAGCCCCATTACTTTAACCTGAACGGACAGGCAGGCGCTCCGCCCGATGATTTTTCTGTCAACGGACAGAACTGGGGATTCCCTACCTACAACTGGGATGTGATGGAAAAAGACGGATATCGCTGGTGG
>CAKUYM010000280.1 GCA_934716785.1 uncultured Bacteroides sp.
ATATTAACATCCCTGCCCGCCGGATTCAGTTCGCAGACTCCATACGGATTAGACCACTGATCTACCGGAACATAATTATTTCCAAACGCATTATTGCCGACAAACTTAACACCATTGTCCGAGGCCTCAACAAAAGGCATATCTATCTTTAGCCGCCAGATATGGGGATTACCGTTCATTTTAGTCATTTGCGCAATGGAGTTCGACGGATTCCAGCCACAATACGCTCCGACCACACTCATTGCCTCCCATTCCGTAGCACCCGATGCATCGTAATCCACAATCGTATAAGTCATTTCCTCCAGATTGACTGTGATTGTCTTATAGCCGGCCGTGGCTATCCAAATTTTCCCTTCCTGAGTATCCGCATAAGTTAGCGTCCCCTCTTCCTTCCGGCAATAAGCCTTATTAGTCCCCAAAGACTCCTCAGGTATAATTTTGAAAGAGACATTCCCGTCGAAATATCCGGTGAATGTGTAAACGTAATTCCGGACATCACTATTCTCCTTGAACATCATAAAATCTGTATTCGTAGTATTCCAGTTGTTCATATCCCCAACCATATATATGGGACGTACCGGATCTACTTCCACATAGGGAGTGGCAGACAGACTGATACTATTTGAAAGTACCTCCTTCGCCACACCTCCTTCATTATAACGACTCAACAGCCTGATTTGAAGGTCCATGCTCTCGCCGGGAGTTGCTCCCAATTGCTCAATCAGTAAGTTATTGAATTCTCTTGTCAAGATGTTTACCGAAATCAAGGAGGTAACAGCCAATGTCTGCGGAGAAGCAAAATTATTATCAGCCTGATCAATCTGCAAAGTATATTCAACAGCAGGAGGTACAGGAGCCGGAGTTCCGGTCCCTTCCAAGTAAAATCCGGTGGCCGTCCACTCGATTGTAAAGAGCTGAGGATTATCTTCTCCCGTAGGTCTTTGAAGCTGATAATTATCCTCCGTCAGTTCTGCAATGACACCGGATACAGCTTCGACAGAGGGTTCGGGCACATAAGGAGTGATAGAAAGCAGGATCGGTTCCGAATAAACAACCAACCCGCTACCCGTTGTCTTTATCCGAATACCAACAACTTGAGACTCTTCCTTGTTTTCTCCCGCCAGTTCAGATAGTATTGTGCGCAATGTTCCCTCATATACATCCATATAAAGTCCTTGCGTAGAAAATATCATCCGAGGATTTTCAAATTCATTTCCTGCCAAGTCTACTTCCACTTCATAAACCACATCTCCTACATAGACCGGTGATTCCGACTCTGAAAAGTATTTCGCCTTTGTCCAGGTCATTCTGAACAAATAGGGATTCTGTCCCTCTACAAACTTCGGTAACGTATAGTCTGTGCTTTCAAGATCACTAATCACGGACGGTAAGGCGGTAAGCCGACCCTGTTCATCGTCATTACATGCCGGCAACAAAGCCAGCACGCAAAACAAAGTGAGTATAAATTGTATCTTTTTCATATTCATGCAAAATTTATTATTCTTTTTTCCGGAAAATATAATGTCCTGTCAGGTCATTGAAAATCACCTGATAATCTCCTCCTTCACGCAAAATTATATTCGGATCATATTCATCTCCCATTAAGAAGATCGTTTTCCCATAGGGAACAGACTCCGGGTCCGTAGCTGCCCAACGACTATCCCAACTCTTATTGGCACGGAACTTCACAGGATGCGTATTATTTCCGGTAAGAGTCGGCAAAGTGAGATCCATTTTCCAGAGATGACTATTATCTACAGAAAAACGCGTCATAAGAGGTTCATTATCCCAACCGCAGAACTCACCGATAAGCCCTATGGAGCCCCATACTTTCGCACCGGATATATCATAATCTTCCACAGTATAAGACAGTTCCTTGAGATTGATTGTAATAGTCTTGTAGCCTGCTGTCGCATTGTGAAGCGCACCGCCGTCACTTTCCACATATTCCAATTTTCCGTCTTCCTTGAAACAGTATGCCTTATATGTCCCCAATGATTCTTTAGGAAGGAACTTATAATAACAGTTCTCCGGCATATATCCTGTATAAGTATAAACATCATTCTTGCTATCACTATTATTCTTGAACATCACATACATGCCGTCCGTGTTAGAATTATTCCAGCCGTTCATATCACCGATAATATAGACAAGCTGCAACGGGTCTCTATCTTTAAACGGAGTAACGGCAAGCTTCATCGTATTGCTCGAAACGACTTCCCGTACCACATTCTGTCCGTAACTGGTCAAAACCCTTAATTCGATATCCATTTTCTCACCGGGAATAGCGTCCAAGCTCTCTTCCATTAGATTGTTAAGTTCCTTGGTGTAGATATTTGCCACCAGCGAAGAAGTGGTTGCCAACGTCTGAGGCGATTCGAAATTATTGCCTGCCTTGTCTACTTGCAAAGTATATTCCACAGGAGCTATCGGCATGGGTGTCGAACTGCCGTCCAGATAAAACAAAGTTTCCGTCCAGGTCACCGTAAACAAAAGAGGGTCCTCGTCTTCCGGATTCTGCAGTACATAATCATCGAACGGAAAATCATCGAGAGCACTAGGCACCACCCGGGTCAATACTGGTTCCGCATCCTTTTCACTGCAAGCTGCCATGCCAAGCAAGCATAGAATACCAATAATATATTTCTTATATGTTTTCATACGTTCTTTCATTTTAATAACCGGTATTTTGTTTCAAATCAGGATTGGAAGTCAGTTCCGTCGCAGGAAGCGGATAAATATTATATTTGCTGTCAATATTCGCCACACCACTGAACACACCGTTCTTCCAGGGCCATTTATAATTCTTCGTAAACTTGCCAAAACGAATCAGGTCGATACGCCGGTGTCCTTCCCAATACAATTCGCGCGAACGTTCCTCCAGTATGAAGTCCAACGTCAGTTCTACACTTGATACAGGAGATATTCCCGCCCGCTCACGTAGTTCCTTAAGATAAAGCAAAGCCTGTTCTTTCGTTCCTCCCTGTCCTCCACGGAGCACTGCTTCTGCATACATCAGGTAAGCATCAGCCAACCGGAAGAACGGGAAATCCGTATCAGCATGAGCACTGTTCGATCCCGGAGTACCGTCACTTTTCAGATTTGAATACTTAATCACCGACCAACCTTTGGTGAAGTCATACCAGACAGAACTTTCCAATGTACGGTCTTGTTTCCAAAACATAGCACGCTTGTCACTTTCTTCAAACAGAGTAGACAATGTCTCTTTCGCCCTAATACTCGACCATGCCTGAGAAAAGCCCAAAGTAGTCAGAGGATTCATATCCGATTTGCAAGCAGCCGCAATCAAATAAGTAGTACCTCCGAAAGTAGTCGCCCTACGACCGTCATAAACCAACGAGAAAATAATCTCCGGCGATTTCTCATTATCTGCACAGAACATATTTTTATAAACCGGATCAATAGTAAATCCTGCCCCCAGTAACTTCTTCAGATAAATCAGGCAGTCATCATACCGTTTTTCTCCGATATACACTTCCGCATTCAGATACATCTTAGCCAACAACATCCATACAGTCGGATCATTAACCATTCCATAATGGTCTTTATCAGCCGGAGGCAACTTTCCTTCCACATTCTTCAACTCGGATTCTATCCAGGAAAAGAAAAAGACGCGGTCTTTCTGATCCAACTTTCTGGAACCGACAGGCACATTCTCATCGATAAAGGGAACATTGGCATAAAGATCCATCAGGAAATAATAGCTCATGGCACGCAGTACTCTGGCTTCCGCCCTGAATCCCTCAATCTTTGCCCTTAACTCATCGCCCACACCGCGATTTCCCAATTTCTCATCGGTTGTTTCACGCAGATATTCGTTGGCATAAGCCACGTTCATATAAATACGGGTATAATTCAACGCTACGAAATTATTATTGGAGTTCCACTGACAGAACTGCAATCCTCGCATGGTCTCATTATCTTCGGCACAAACCACTTCATCAGTACCCAATTGCTGAAGATTCCAGTAAGAACGCAGAAATGTAGCTTCTCCCTGGTCGGATGCCGAAATATCAGGAAGCCCGAAGGGACCTTCATTTCCGGATAGAGTCAAGCCCGCATATATCTTTGCAAGGAACTGTTCGTAAGCATTCGGATCTTCCCAAGCCTTTTCGGGAAGCAGTTTATCATCTGTCAGAGGCACAGTATCCAAATCTCCTAAACAGGAAGATAAGAACATGGGGAAACAGACGGACAATAATAGTAAATTATATAATTTCTTCATGGTTCTATGGATTTAAAAGTTAAGATTCACACCTAGCAAGAAAGTCATCGGACGAGGATATAAAGTCCCGTCATAGCCTCCGAACACTTCGGGGTCTACACCCTTGTATTTCGTAAAGACAAACGGATTCTGTACACTTCCGTAAATTCGCCCGTTGAAAGGTATCCGTTTGGAGTTCTTGAATGACCAGCCCAATACGATATTATCAATACGGAAAAAAGAAGCATTCTGCACGTAATAGTCGGAAAGCGGCTGTGCTATCTGGAAATTCGTATCAAAAGCACTTTTCACGCGGTTGGACAGTGATTCGCTTGCATAAATGGTGGTAGGGCTTAATCCGGCATGATTGGCCGCAATGGCATTATAATTATAAGTGCCGAAGCTTCCATGTCCTGCAATCGACAAATCCCAAGCTTTCCAGTTCAAACGGGTGTTTAGTCCAAGAGTGACATCAGGAGAAGATTTATTATACGGTCGCAAATCCTGCTCATTAATCTGCCCGTCATTGTTCCGATCCTTATAAAGCCCTTCTATCGGTTTCCCGTTTTCATCGTAAATCTGTTCGTAAACATAGTACATATTAGCCGCATGTCCTACCATGTGCACGGTCATGCCATTGACACTTTTCGTATCTTTATCGTCTCCGACACTCAGTTTGGTGATCTTGTTCTTATTGTAAGCGAAATTGGCGCCTACTTCCCAGGTAAAGTTCCGGTTAACAACAGGACGTCCGTTAATAGCAAACTCAAATCCTGTATTTTCAAGATTACCGATATTCGCTGCCACAAACTCCTTGAAGTTTGTTCCGGCAGTTGTCTTGGTCTCCGCATTAATCAAATCTTTTGTCTTACGGTGATAAAAATCAATAGAGCCGTCGACCCGGTTATTAAACAAACTGTAATCCAACCCCACATTGTAAGTAATGGTAGATTCCCATTTTAGATCAGGATTAAATGCTTCGGGACGCAGAAGCGATACCCAGACAGGTACTCCGTTGTTATATCCGCGCAGATAATTAGCCTGATCGCCCACTGTATGCAGATAAGTAGCCATATAAGGATAATCCCCCTGGTTGATATCCTGCTGGCCGGTTATCCCCCAGCCTAAACGCAACTTCAGGTTATTGACAAAGTCAAGTTGTTTAATAAAGTCTTCTTCGGACATCCTCCACGCCAGGGCAACAGAAGGGAACAACGCCCAACGATTGTCTTTATGGAAACGGGAAGAGCCGTCATTACGTAAAGTAAAAGTCAACAAATAACGGTCTTTCACATTATAGTTCATACGTCCGAAGAAAGACACGATATAATGCTCGGTTTCATAATTGTTCTGGGTTACAAGCACCGGGTCACCGTATGCATCAAATTTCGTAATACGATGTCCTACACCATCGCCTGCACGCCAGTAATGTTGCCAAGAATATCCCCCCATTAGGTCGAAGTTACTATCCAGAAAATTAAAGTCCTTCGCATATTGAGCATAAAAGTCAAACGATGAGTTACGTATCTTCTGGTTCCAGTTCGAATCATAGCCTCCGTACATATAATCCGACGGAGCAAATTCAGAGATATACTT
>CAKUYM010000281.1 GCA_934716785.1 uncultured Bacteroides sp.
GAATACAATATATGGTTTAGACATAGTTGCTCCCCAAAAGGAAGGGGTGAGAAAGACTTTCTCTTGGGATGATTTGAGCAGTGCGGACTTTCCTCAGATAGATGCAATTATCCATCTTGCCGGAAAGGCTCACGATACCCGTAATAAGAGTGCAGCAGATGTGTACTTCAAAATAAACACTGGGCTTACCCAACGTATATTCGATTGGTTTCTTGCCAATAAGTCAGCAAGGAAATTCATATTTTTTTCGACTGTGAAGAGTGCGGCAGATAGGGTAGAAGGTGAGTTCCTTACAGAGGAGTGCATTCCGACTCCTGTAGGTCCTTATGGGGAGAGCAAGATAAAGGCGGAAGATTATATTATCGAACATTTTGCTCCTGAGGCTCTAAAACGTCCGTATCACAATTTTGACGATAGTGATTCCATTGTAAAGGACAAGCAGGTGTACATCATGCGCCCTTGCATGATTCATGGTCCGGGGAACAAGGGTAATCTCAATCTCCTTTATGGTGTGGTGAACAAAGGTATTCCGTGGCCTCTTGGAGCATTTCAGAATCACCGATCATTTACCAGTATCGGAAACCTCTGTGTAGTAATTGAAGGACTTTTGACTAAGAATGTTCCTTCAGGTATCTACCACATGGGGGATGATGAAGCTCTCTCGACCAATGAACTGATCCAAGTGATATGTGAGGCTCTCGGAAAGAAGGCTCATATCTGGCATATACCGAAAGGTTTGATGAATGGAGTGGCAAAAGTCGGTGGTTGTTTGCATCTTCCATTGAACCCTCTTAGAATGCAGAAACTTACGGAAAACTATGTAGTGAGCAATGCGAAGATAAAGGCTGCTCTTGGTATAGACCGAATGCCGATACGGGCGAAAGATGGACTGATGGATACAATCAGAAGTTTTAGTCAGAAATAGAAGTTCTCTATGAATACATACATAACTTACGGAATCATTTTTGTGATTCTTTTGGCTCTGGAGTTGGTTTACTTCAAGATTGCCGACAAATGCAACATCATCGACAAACCCAACGAACGCTCATCCCACTCCACAATAGTATTACGTGGTGGCGGCATCATCTTCTTGATCGGTGCATGGATATGGAGTGCCTTTTTCGGATTCCAGTATCCTTGGTTCTTAGTCGGGCTGACATTAATTGCGGGCGTGAGCTTTGTAGATGACATCCATTCCTTGCCGGACTCGGTGAGATTGGTGGCACAGTTTGCTGCCGCTGCAATGGCATTCTATCAGCTTGGCATATTGCATTGGTCGATGTGGTGGATAATACTATTGGCATTGATAGTCTACGTGGGTGCCACGAATGTGATAAACTTCATGGATGGCATCAACGGCATCACGGCAGGATACTCGTTGGCAGTATTGCTACCGTTGGCATTATTGAATATGGACATGGGCTTTGTAGAGCAAAGTCTGATTGTCTCAACGATTCTTGCCTTATTGGTGTTCTGCATATTCAACTTCCGCCCGAAAGGTAAGGCGAAATGCTTTGCCGGGGATGTAGGCTCTATCGGCATTGCCTTTATCATGTTGTTCTTGTTGGGCAACGTGATAATCAAGACGGGTGATATAACTTGGCTGATATTCCTGTTGGTATATGGCGTGGACGGTTGTCTGACTATCGTCCATCGTATCATGCTGCACGAGAACTTGGGGGAGGCGCATCGCAAACATGCTTATCAGATAATGGCGAATGAGTTGAAGATAGGGCATGTGAAGGTGACATCTCTGTATATGGCCATACAGTTTGTGATTTCCCTCGGATTTATTTATCTTTGCCCGGATACTGCGCTGTGTCATTGGTTGTATCTGGGTGGCGCTTTCGTGGTATTGGCGATTGCCTATGTATTGTTCATGAAGAAGTATTATCACTTGCATGAGGAATATCTTGCGGCATTAAAAATCTCGCAACACTAAAGAAATAATGAGTATGGAATTTGATAAGGATTTTTTGGGCAAATTGTTGGAACAGGCGGTGGAGAATCCTCGCTTGCGTCAGAACTTCGATTTGCGTACATCTTCGAGCGATACCAGCCAGCGGATGCTCAATGCCTTGCTGCCGGGTACGGTGGTGCCTATTCATCGGCATGAGGATACTACCGAGACGGTGATTTGCCTGTGTGGTAAGTTGGACGAGGTGATTTATGAGGAGGTTGTTTCGTATGGGAGCACTTCGCCGGATGTATTGCCGCAAGGTATGGATGCACAAGAGGTGGCTCGTAAGGTGGAATATCGAGAGGTGCAGCGTATCCATCTTTGTCCTGCTCAGGCGCAATATGGTTGTCAGGTGCCGAAAGGGGCGTGGCATACGGTGGAGGTGGTTGAGCCTTCGGTGATATTTGAGGCTAAGGATGGGGCGTATAAACGATGATAACTCTAATCCATGAAACAGCATAAGAACTACTGCTGGAATGTCGAATTGTTCGAACCTCCTTACGGGAGTTACGGCATGAACTGTCCGGATTGCGTGGATGAAGGCAATCTGGACGCTTGGCGCAGGTACTTGTCAAGGTTGGTAAGTGAGCATCTCCGTCCGGAGACGATGCAGACACCGGAATTTCAAGCAGCGGTGAAAGCTGCAAGGGAGGAGAAAGAGGCATTGCTTGCTTATCGGGAGCGGTGTGATAGGGTAAATGAGCTGCGCCGGCGACGGAGTAGCATGCAGCGTCCGAAGATTGACTTTATCCCTCGTGGACTGAAAGTGGACTATGAGAAGGAGTATGCCAAGTTTTTCCGGCAGGTGGTGACGTTCATGCCGCAGGATAAGGATGATTTTACGTATATGCTACGGCTGTTGGAGCGTTGGGAGAAGAAGTCTGTTCCGCAGGTGTTGGCGAAGGGGCGTCCGGATGCGGCATATGCCATTGCTTTCGGGCTTTGCGAGCATTTGGCATTGCTAATCGAGCGGAAGGACTTGCATGAGTATCTGACAGAATACGGACAGCGGATCGGTAAACTGATATTGGCGGGTTTTACGGCATTGGTGGATGCTGTGAGGGCTTGGAATAATGAGGAGAAACGCGGGTTTGTAGCTTCGTATATATCTGATAGCCTTTCACGTTTTGCGGGCTTCAAGAGTGTGCAGAGGAAGTTGCAGGTGTTGGTTCCTGTACAACCATTGGTTCGGGAGATGAGTAAAGAAGAGGAGTATGCCGTATATCTGGAGGAGTGCAGGCGCAAGGGGGAAGAGAGGCGGAGAGTGGAAGCGGAGAAGGAGGCGAAGTCTTTGATTCCGATTAACGCGGACTATGAGAGTATATTCGATCCTCGTAATATTGATATGGATTGCGACTTTATAGCGAATCTGATGCAGACTGAAAACCTGAATATCAAGAGGCTTGTTAAGGGACGGAAGTATCAGGAGGCTGCGTTGTGTTTTCTGCAGATGACGAAGTCCATGTGCCGGCACTTTATAGAGGACAGGCACTGGAAGTATTTTGATGATATGTATTCTCCGGTGTATGTTATTAATGATTTGATAGAGCTATTTAACGGATTGGCGCAGCAGGGCGAGTTGCCGGCTTCTGTGATGGAGTTCTTGCATGAGGCGTGGAAGGAGATTGAGGATACGGAATGTTGCAGGGGGTATGTGACGTTTAGTAAAGGGGTGCTTTTTTGATAACCAAACTATTACAATTCCTTTTTTAGCTCTTCGTACAAGTCTACAGGTCCCAAATGCCAATACTTGGTACTCTCGGTTGACAGTTTCTTATAGAGTTCTGAACGATAGATGCGGCTTAAACTCTCTTGTAGGGTGAAACCGTAGTCTTCGTGTAGGTATTCTACCAACCAGCTTATCTTGCCCGGCAGGAGCAGGTGGAGATTGCTTTGGTTTATCTGGAACATATCATTATTCTATTTTAGTTGCTTCTTTATTTTTTCTTATTCCGATAAACTCGTCTATCTCTTCTATCAGCCATTGGCGACTTTGGGTGTGAAGCGGCTCAAAGTACTTGCTAAGATATTCGGTCACATTATACTGCGAAAACAGGTCAAAAACCTGCTCGCCAGTCATTCCTTTGGCTGCTCCATATTCTTCAATGCAGAATGCAACGAAGAGGGCAATATCTTTATCTTTCTTGCTCATTATAATCTCCTTTCTGCGAATCTGTCACCACTCCTGTTTTGTGCCCGCTAAGATACGTATTTTTACGGATTAACCGATTATTTTCATAATTAAACTGTTTATTCACATAAAATGAACGAAAGAGGAATATAAAAACGCATCATTGCATCGGCTTCAAAAAGTTATTTCCCATACACCTTTCTGATATAAGATATCCTCCCTTCGTTACGATAGTCTTAGAAACTCTTGCGGCTTAGTTCTTTATCAGTACATGATCATTCTCAATGCAGTCAAATCCGAGTCTTTCAATCGATTTAGCCGAGAACTTGGAGTTGGGCGGTATTATCTGTTTTGCCGTAGCGAAGCCGATAGCCATATCTAAAGGAGAAACCGGTTCTGGTTCTGTACGACATGAAAGGATACATTGCTTTTGTTGGAAAGATGAAGTATAAGACTTCACATCCGCGTCTTTCATCAGATCAAGCAAGGTGTTCTGGAGTTGCAGGCGGGCTTTGGAAAGTTTGTTTTGGACAGATCCTTCTGATAATTCATTCAAAATAAAACATGCCTTTTGGTCGCTTGTATCATGAACAATGAAGTCTACTCGGCTTCGGCCTTTTTTATCGATCTTGGCAATAGTAAAAAGATCAACAAATGCTTCATAATTTATGATACAGAGACTGACTTCTTTGTCATTATGGTATGTCACTTGCCCGCTTCCCGGATTTGCGATACAAGTTGTTACATGTTTGTTTTTGGGATCTGCAATGTCAAACAAGATAGCGGCTGTGTACTCATAACTGATGGACGGGGGACCAATTAACGCATTGGTTCCTCCGGGTCTCTCCTTATTAAAAAGGTGGAAGATATTCTCTTGAAGGTAATGTACCATCATGATTTGCCAAGTGAATTATATTGGCTGTAAATGCGACTGATCGGTTCGGAGAGACTGCGGGCATCTACCACTTGTGATGGCTCTTTGACTTTCAGCGAGACGATCTGTCCTTCTATCACGTCGTAAACATCTACATCGTCAAAACGGATTTGCGCTTCTGTAGTGGGGCGTTTGGTCTCTGCCCGACGGATCAGCAGGTTCAAATAATTCACGATATATGGGCTATGAGTAGCCATTACGATGGATATTTTTTTTGAATGGTCTGTCAGGAAACATCTGTCTACCAGGAAATCTATCAATGCTTTCTGGCTTTCAGGATATAGGCTCAGCTCCGGTTCTTCGATATGAATGAAAACATGGCTGTTGCGAATGTCTCCTACGTTCATATCCGGTTTGAAGTTCTTTAAATCATCGCTGTCTACCAGATATTTGAAAATAGAACGATTCATTCCTTCTACAGAATTGTAACTTTGTGCATAATATTGCACTATCAATGCCAAGGGACTCACAGTCTGGATGCCGGAAGATGCATTTTCCAAGCTGACTGAGAAACTGGTGCCGTCATCGTCAAGTCCGGTGATTATGTATCGTTCTTTCTTCTGCTCTTTGACCTTCTTCAGCCGGACACCCAAGTAGTCAATAGCGAAAGAATCCATTTCATCGACTGCTAACTTAAAATCCGAGTATGTATCGTAAAGATATGACCCGGAGGATTCTATCCGGCTTTTGCCTGCCAATACGTCTGCTATCTCATTTCTCTTGTCCGATATAAAGCAGACTTTATTTAATGACAGGTTTTCCTGATCGATGGATTGCTTCGGTGTATTAAGC
>CAKUYM010000282.1 GCA_934716785.1 uncultured Bacteroides sp.
GATATAGATTCAACAATGATTTTTTCAGGAAATCGATTCCGGCATTTATAACTTCCTCGTTTTGTTCGGGAGAGGTGATTTTTATACCATTATCCGAAGTGAAGTTGAATTTGTAATCAGCTTCTGTCGGATTGGTTATGATTACGGTTTCATATTGCTGATAAAATTGATATATGAAGTGACGGGTAGGGTCTGTGGGGGTATCTTCCAATACTCCATATTTGTCAGCTTGATCGGGCACGTTTAATGCATCTTCGTGATAGCAAGAACTGATTCCTGCTACCAAGCTTATTAGTAATATTATCTTTTTCATAACAATTCTATTTGATAGGATCATTGACCGGACGATTAAAAATTTCGATTATTGTATTTCTGTCTCTTTCGCTTTTGGGAATAGGTAGTGTGTACAGCTCTTTGTCCTCTAACTTGAACTTGTCACCTGCTCCTTCGGTTTCCGAAGATGAATATGTATGCTCCAAAGACGGGCATCCGTATCTGCGCAAGTCAAACCAGCGGAATCCCTCGAAGACCAGTTCGCAACGCCGTTCTTTACGGACTGTGGCTACGATTTCGTCATTGCCGACCGTCAATTGCGGAGTTCCCGCTTTCATACGGTGATCACGAAGGGCATTGATATCTGCCAATGCTTTTTCCGTATTCCCAAGTTCGGCATAGGCTTCGGCACGATTCAAATAGGCTTCTGTCAGACGGAAGGCGTTTGAGTAAACGGTAGGAGAGGTTCTGCTCCATTTGGCAGGAGTATAGAATTCGATATCTTTTTTGACAGGCCTTCTTTGGCTTCCCTTGGTGTGATGGAAATAATGCGAAAGACGCAAATCTGCCTCGTCATATTGTGCTATCAAGTCGGGACTTGCAGTAAGATTGCCTTTATAAGTGAAATCTATCTGCATATGTGACTCAAGAGTGGTAGTGCCGTAGGAGAATAGTATCTCTTTGTTGGAGTAGGACAAGAAAAGGTTGCTGCTTTCTTCTTCCGTCAGTCTGTTGAGCCCTTCGGGTGCGTTTTTTATCACAGAGTCGCTATATAATATGGTTTGGGGATAGTTCTTCTGGAAGAGGGAAATGCGGGAAGCCAACAGATAGGCACCTGCCAAGTTGGGGCGGAAAATGCTTTTCTTGTTCTCGGATTTCTTGAAACACTGGATGGCACGGATTATGTCGCTTTCTATTCTTGCGTATACTGCTGCATTAGTGGCACGTTGCATCATTTTATCAGACAGGCTGACTTCATCGTTGATGGGTACGCATAGATCCTTGTCGGCAGTGGCAGGGTCATAAGGGCGACCATAAAGATTGGCCAGCATGAAGTAGGAGAATGCACGCATGAAGTAGGCTTCTCCGGCCAAATCGATACGCTCTTCTTCTGTTCCGGTCATATCATGAATTTCGTCCAGAATGATATTGGTCATCAATATCTTATGAAAATAAGAAGTCCAGGCTGCATCTGCGGTAAATTCATTGGATATACCGACCTCCGGATTTTGCTGCCAAGTGTAGTAAGCCCATACGGATTCTCGCCAGTCGTTGGATATCAGCATGGGGGAACTGCCATAATAGCATTGGTCTGCTACATCGTCCGTCATATATTCCAAATAGGGGTGAAGGACTTCACCGTTTTTCATGACTTCACCAAAGAACAACTCTTTGTAATCCTTTACGGATTTGGGAATCATCAAGTCTTGTGAGCTTTCTTCCAGGAAATTACTGCATGAAGACAAAGCTGCACACATAAGAAGAAATGATATGTATATTACTTTTTTCATTATAGTACTTTATTATTTAGAGGATTATATTAAATCGGAGAGAATAAGAACGTTGTGGAGGAATACTGCGCGAACCCAGTCCTATTTGTTCCGGATCACGTCCTTTCAACGCTTTGTCTTTCAAAACAAACACATTGCCTGCATCAAAGCTGATACTTGCTCCTTTCAGAAAGATTGGTTTTAACCATTCGGGTTTCAAGTCGTAGCGTATAGACATTGAACGGCATCTCAGGAAGTTGCCGGAAACGACTCTCAGATCGCTCTTGTTATACATGTCCCAGCCGTTGTCTGCAATGCGATAGGTTATGTCATTGTCTCTGATGCTCAGACTCTTGTCTGACAAAACGGGTATGTTGGTAACATTCTCATCTCCCGGATTCCTCCAACGGTTTACGAACTCACTGGACATGTTCTGATCCGGATAAGGCAGATTCTGTCCTGATGACGAATAGAGGTCGTTCAAACGGATTTTGCTACCGAAGCTGAACGAGAACAGGGCATTGAATGTTATATTCTTATATTTCAGATAGGTAGAAAAACCACCGTTTAAGTCGGGCTCGCGTTTGCCCGAAAGGGTGAATGCCCGATCGTACATCTCCTGTTGTGAATGGACAATGGTATTGCCGTCTTCGTCTTTCTCATTTATATCCTTAAATGTGGGATAACCATTGGCATCGAGCTTGTCGAACTTGTAGGAGTAGAAACTGTTGATAGCTTGCCCGTTGCTGACAAGTGTTCCGGCAATGTAGTCTTCCCATGTGACAGCGGAATTTCCAGCATTCAATACCTTATTATAGTTCTTTCCGGTATTGAATGACAGACTCCATGTCCAGTCTTTGGTTTGAACGGGGACAATGGATACCGCCAAGTCCCAACCCTTGTTTTCTACATCTCCATCGTTTATGGAAACATTCGTCGCACCGGTTGAAGGAGCTACGTTTTTAGTAACGACCTGGTCGATTCCTTTCTTATAGTACACGTCCAATGAACCGTAAATCCGGTTATCCCAAAACGCCCAGTCGAGTGCGATGTTATAGGAACGGGTCTTTTCCCAAGTCAGTTTGTTATTGGGCAGCTTGTAGAGCGTAGATACATATTCCTGCGGTAGTGTTTCCAAAGTTCCCAAACTGGCAATCAGGTTAGGAGTCTGGTCGGGATGCACATTACCTTGTATACCGTAAGATGCACGTATAGCCAAGTCGTTCAGGAAATCGACGTTTTTCATGAACTTCTCATTGATGACGTTCCATCGTCCTGATACAGACCATATGGGCAGGAAACGCACGCTTTTGTCCTGGCCGAATTTGTTTGAACCGTCCGTACGTATGTTGAAATTGAAGATGTAGCGGCTGTCATATACGTAGGCTGCTGTTGCATAGAAGGAAAGGACATTGCTTTTGGTATCGGTCACCACATCCGGATGATTCTTCAGCAGTGTGCCGTATCTTTTCCACAGAGTGGGGTCAATGTCGACAAATCTTTTTCCTCTTTCGGGCAAATATCCGTATTGGGTAGATTGCAAACCGTCGTACTTGGAGGAGCGGACTTCTTGTCCGATGCTTCCTGATACTTCATGCTTTCCGAAACTATGGATTAGCGATAGATTGTTTCTCCAAGTGTATGAGGTGTGGCGGGTATTGGTCGTCATGAGTTCTCCACCATACGGCAGCAGGCAGTAGCGGTCTGCAAAGGTACTGTTTTCAGTGGGATTCGGCAGTGTGGCACCGTAGGGCGATTGTCTCATGGAGGATATATAGTAGGATTGTTCATCCGCCCATGTCTCTTGCGCAACGTTACTTCTGTTCAATCCCAATACGGAAGAGAATCTCATCCATGAAGCTACCTTCCAGTCAAGGTTTGCCGTTACGTCTATTGACGAATTGTCAATACTGTTTCCGCTGTGGTCCAGTTCGTTTTGGATGTTATACATCAAAGTTCCGTTATAGCCGGATTCGTGTGCGTAGAAGTGGAGATCGCCGGAAGGTGTCCGCATCGGGATAGCCCGTGAGGTGTTGTAAGCATACTCGTACAAGTCGATAGTAGTGTGCGGATGTTTGGCTTTAGAGAGCGCACCGCTTACTTTCAATCCCAGTTGGAGGTTGCTGTTGATTTTAGTGTTTATCCTTGCCAATACATTATAACGTTCTAACCCTTCGTTGATGGTTACACTTTGGTTGTTGGCATATCCTACAGACATATAATAGTCACTGCGATCGTTACCGCCGGTGATTGAAACCGAATGTTGATGAGTGAACGCTGTGCGGAATAATAAATCGTACCAGTTGGTGTTCAGTTGTTTCAAGGCTTTAACCTGACTTAAAAATTCGTTATAGCTGATCTCTTTATTCCATAAATGTTGCAAAGCGCCTTCATATCCTATGTCAGACGGTTTGTAGCTTCCGAACGAGAGACCTCGCTCTTGCATTTCGATGGACATGTCAATTCTGTCGGCAGAGTTCATTCTGAACATTTTGTCGTATGTGGGAGGAGCTGTAATTCCTAATGTTGCCGTGTACGAAATAGAGGGTTTCTGGTTTTTGCCTCGTTTGGTAGTCACTACGATTACACCATTGGCTGCTTTTACTCCGTAAATGGCTGTAGCACTTGCGTCTTTCAGAATGTCTACCCGTTCTATGTCTTCCGGGTTTAAGGAACCGATGGCATTACCTATCAGATTGATTTTGTCGGGACTGTTCAATTCTTCAGTTGAGATATTGACAGGCTCTTCCAAAATGATGCCGTCTACAACCCATACGGGCTCTCTGTTACCAGTGATGGATGAAGAGCCACGGATTCGTATCTTGGGGGCTGCGCCCGGTGTGGACGACATGTTCATGACAGCAACACCTGGTAGGCGTCCTTGTAGCATTTTGTCGACAGACATATGTTCGCCACCGATAAGCTCGGAACCTTTGATGGAAAGGATGGAACTTGCCAGTTTGCGGCGGTCTATTTCTTGGTAACCAGTTATGACTACCTCACCGATATTTTGAGAGTCATCTTCCAATAAGATATTCAGATTGTTGCCTTTCCATGTCACTTCCTGTTGCTTCATTCCTATGAATGAAACGATGAGATTCAGGCTGCTTTTCCCATTGGAGGCTAATTGGAAATTACCTTCGGTGTCGGTCGTGGTTCCGTTCTTTGTCCCTCTCTCATAAACGGAAACACCGGCCAAAGGCTCTCCGTTGGAGTCTACAACCTTTCCGGCAATATCTTTTTCAACTTTTTTTCGTTTGATAATGATGTGTTGGTCACTTTCTATCTCGAAGGTTAAATTGCTTCCGGCCAAACTATGGGATAGAACCTGGCTGATCGGAGCATTTACAAAATTATAATCTTTGCGGGGCAGGGTGCTGATAGCACTGTTGCTGTACATAAAACCGACATCTGTCTGTTTTTTGATCTCCGCGAATACTTCTCGGATGGAAGCATTCTTTAATTGGATAGTGACTGATTTGTGGGTTTGTGCCATTAGTGGCAGATAGCAGAGCCACAATAATGCAAGCAGACATAACCACTTGACATCTGCTGTTCTTCTTCTTTTCTTCATAAGTCTCTCATTCTTAATTTAGATTCCTTTCGGATATTAATACTACTTTGTTTTTCTTAATTTGTATTTTCAACTCATTCATTTTCTCTATGGCTTGAGCCAGCTTATTAAAACTCTCATATTTGTTGATATCCATTGTGATGTGGAAGTTGCGAATGTTGTCGCTACTATAGGCAACTTCAATGTTGTACCAGCGTTCCAGTTTTCTCATAATGTTTTCTAATGCCTGATTGTCAAAGCTGAGACGGTTGTAATGCCAAGCGGTACATTCGTATATGTTGGCTTTGATCAGGGTGATGTGCTTGTCTTCACCGATTGAGGCTGTGTAGCCTACAGGCAGCATTTGGATTTCTTTGGCTGAATGAAGTTCGGCTTTGCCTTCCTCTAATGTTACTTTGACCTCCTTTTCGTCATCATAGGCTTCTATATTCAGTTTGGTGCCTAATACGTGTATATTTACTTTTCCCGTTTGGAT
>CAKUYM010000283.1 GCA_934716785.1 uncultured Bacteroides sp.
AAAATATACAGACTATATTGTTGATAGACATCTGTTTGTTATTATTCAGCAGACCCTAATTAAAGATGCCCAAAGCTTGGAGATTGCCCAAAAGATAGATACGATAATTCTTGATAAAACAGGGACTATCACAGTAGGGCATCCCATAGTCGTCGAAAGCCTATGGGAAAACGGCTTTGAACATAGCCGAAAAATACTGTACAGTTTAGAGAAGCTATCGGAACATCCTCTTTCGGATGCCGTAGTCAATACTTTGCAGAATGAAAAAGAGATTTCCATTGATAAGTTTGAAAACGTTCCGGGGAAAGGTGTAAAAGGTGTAGTAGGCAGTCAGACTTATTACGCAGGCAACCTGTCATTATTGAATGATAACCATATTACGATAACCAGTCATTTGCAGGAATTGGCAAACAAATGGACACAGGAAGCTAAAACATTGGTATGGTTTGCTGATTCCACACAAGCTATTGCAGCTATAGCCCTTACCGATGAAATTAAACAAACTTCGACACAAGCCATATCACAACTACAGGAAATGGGTATTGAAGTGTATATGCTGACAGGAGATAATGCAATTTCAGCACAAGCCATATCTCGAAAGGTAGGAATAAACCATTATAAAGCCGGAGTGTTGCCGAACGAAAAAGCTCAATTCATAAAAGAATTGCAAGCGAATGGGAAAAAAGTAGGCATGGTAGGTGACGGAATTAATGATAGTGCGGCTTTAGCACAAGCGGATTTAAGCATAGCAATGGGGCGAGGCAGTGATATTGCTGTAGATACGGCAATGGCGACCATACTCTCATCCGATTTACTGAAAATACCGGAAACCATCCGGCTGTCGCAATTGACGATAAAAACAATTTATCAGAATTTGTTTTGGGCGTTTATTTATAACTTAATTGGTATTCCGATTGCGGCAGGCATATTTTATTCAGTAAACGGATTTCTTTTAAATCCGATGTGGGCAAGTGCCGCAATGGCATTTAGCTCTGTGTCTGTCGTATTAAATAGCTTACGTTTAAAAAGAAAAAGGATATAACAACTTAATAATCAATTCAAATGAATACAATGATTTTTAAAACGAATGCAAAGTGTGAGGGTTGTCTTGCCAAGATAGAAGAAATATTGCAAGGCAAAATAAGTAGAGAAGAATGGAATTTAGATTTATCTGATTCCAACCGTCCACTGATTGTAGCTTCCGATAAGCTGGCAGCAGATGATGTAGTAGAACTGATAAGTAAAGCAGGTTTCAAAATTGAGCAAATGGAATGAAAGCAATTGCTGACGAAAAAATAAATTATATCAGTACAGGACAAATAATACAGTTATAAGACATAGCGATTTATTTTTTAACTTAATTAATATATACATCATGGATTTTTTAGAATTAACAAAAAAGCGTTATTCCGTAAGAAGCTATACTTCCCAAGAAGTAGAGAAAGAAAAGTTGGATTATATTCTTGAATGCGCCCGGTATGCACCGTCTGCCGTAAACAAACAGCCGTGGCAATTTATAGTGATAAACAGTGAATTGCAGAAAAAAAAGCTGCAAAAGGTTTACTCTGCCAAATGGTTTGCGGAAGCCCCCCTATATATCATTGTATGTGCAAATGATTCGGTTGCATGGACACGTCAGTATGATAATAAAAATCATGCAGATATTGATGCTGCTATCACTACGGAACATATCTGTTTGGCAGCAGCGGAACAAGGGTTAGGAACTTGTTGGGTTTGCAATTTCGATATAGATGAATGCAAACATAGCTTGGGATTATCTGCTAATATTCACCCGGTTGCAATAATTCCTATAGGTTATCCAGCGGATTCAAAGCACAATCCAACAGCCCGCAAGAGCATTGATGAGATAGTAACTATATTATAACGTCATCATGCCATAGAAAGAGAGAAACAGGGAAATTACCCCCGTTTCTCTCTGCTTTTATAATGACCTTATACCGTTTCTATACTGCTTTAATTCTATTTCACTGCTTTGACGGATTGCAGCATCCAGTTCATTCAATATTCGGACTTTATCATCGGGAATCATACCTACAAAAGGTATTGTATTTGAAACTGTATTTCCCAATAAAGTTGTCCTTATGCTAAGGGCAGAAATAAAGGTTCTCAACTCCAACAGACGTTCCTGCTCCGATGCCTCAATAAATTTGCCCTCTTGTATTTCCTGATAAAGTTCCGATTCGGGAAATACGGTCAAAGAAACGAAGTTTATAGTAAAAGGATGTAGCTGATTAAATATTTCAGCCGTATGGATTGCATTCTGCTGTCCTTTCCCCTTTCCCGCAAGCCCTGTCAGATAAACCAAATTATAACGAATATTGGCTTCTTCCAGCTTTCTGCACTGTTCCAATATATCTGCTGCCGTATTACCCTTATTCATTCTTGACAAGGTTTCATCATCTCCCGATTCCGTGCCAATACTAATACTGTCAAACTTTAAATGACGCAAGTTCTTCAGTTCTTCTACACTCTTCGATTTAATGTCTGCTATGCGGGAAAATGTTCCTATTGTTTCGCAATAAGGGAGATACTTCCGAATCAATAACCCCAAATCCAACAATCTGTTATAGCTCAAAGCAAAAGGATTGGCACCAGTCAGAAAGACACGTCTTGCCTTAGGCTGGTATTCCTGAATTATTTTCAAGTCTGATTCAACTTCCGAAACAGGGGATAATCTAAACTTAGTTCCATGATACAGGCTACAAAATTTGCATTTATGATATGTACATCCTGCTGTTACCTGTAACAGTTGCGAACTTGCTTCATAGGGTGGTCGCCAAATTTGACCGTCAAAGTGCATTTTCTCTATTTCCATACTCTTAATTTTTATAAGTTTCAGTCTTTGCTAAATATTTAGAAAGACCGAAAACTTTGTATATTCAATATATTTAGTTACTTTTGTGCGAACAAAGTTACTAAGATACTTAGTATAAAAAAAGAACTTACCATTAAGTAAGATAGTAACGTAGAGGTAACTATTATTGATTGATAATGAATTAAATAAGAAAAAAAGATGGATGATACTCATTATAGAGAAGCTATTTGTCCTGCCTGTGGAATAATTGACCGTTTCGGTGATAAATGGTCGTTACGCATATTGTTTCTTCTGCATCAGAAGGGAACCTTGCGCTTCAATGAGCTATTAAGAAACACTCCGAATGTGTCACAAAAGATGCTGGCTACAGCATTAAAGAAATTAGAAGCCGATAAGTTAGTGAATCGTAAACTGTACCCGGAAATACCACCAAAAGTGGAATACAGTCTTACATCGCTTGGAAAAAGTTTAATGTCGCCCTTAGATGGTATTATTCAATGGGCTTTGGAACATGCCGATGAAATTTTAGAACACCGTCAAAAAACGGAAAAACAGAAGAAAGTATAGAACTTCAATGTTCTATACTCTCCCTTTTTATCATCTTGCATTCACATATTTATATGAGGATAACAAAATATTGTTATCTATAATTTTAGAACTCTCCAAATACCAATTTGAGCCAAAAGTTTCACCTATGAAACTGATACCTTTACCAAGCATAACAGGAATAGTGTAAAGGGTCAGACTATCCAGCAGTCCCGCTTGAATAAGTGTAGTCAAAAGTTTACCACCACCGACTAACAGCATATCATTATCACTTTTCATTTCATGTACTTTCCGAAGTGGAGCATCTATAAGAAATTCCACTCCACAATTTGGCGTAACATTTGCATCGTGGTGGGAAACTACAAAAGTACGTTTACTTTTATATAACCATCCACCCCAATGCTCAAATAAATAGGTATAAGTATTAGCTCCCATCAGCAAGCAAGTAGCCGTTTCGTATTCTTTTCCAATAAGCGATTTTACATTTGAAGTAATCCAGTCCAGTTCATTGTCCGATGTTGCGATAAAACCATCGAGAGACACAGCGATATGCGCTTTAATTTGTTTCATATTGTTAGGCATTAAACAGTTTATATTTTTACGGGTGACCCGTTTATAATCTTTATTCAAACTGTCCGCCAGTATCTCAAAAAAGAAGCGTGAACTCACACTGCTCCACTACGAGGTACTGGCATACCTAAATGACGAAACAGGCAAGCCCACGCTATGTTAAAACATAGCATAGACATTGCGCTGAAAATCTCGTCATTTTGAAAAGTGCCAGTTTTCGTAGTGAGATATTCGGCGAACGAATATGATATATATAAAGGCAACATCACAGGTTACTGTTCAATCGCCATTATCTTCTATGTAACTTTTGCAAAGTTAGCCAAATCCCTGAAAACTCCTATATACAAAACAAGAAATCCTGCCTTACCTTACGACAAAACAGGATTGAAAGCCATTAGAAAAGAAAAAATTAATCGGTTTTCTCCCGGATTAACTTGTGTACGTCCGTTGCACGGTAATAACATCTGCCATCCAGCATAAGGAAAGGGAGTATTCCCTTTTTCCGATAACGGGTCAGTGTTCGGGGGGCTACTTTTAGCAGCAGGCACAAGTCCTGATTATCCAGCAGTTCTTCGCCATCCAAACAGTTACGACCTTTTATAACTTTGTCTATTTTCTTGTCCTGCATATCGAACCTGTCCATGATACGTTCCATCCATGTGGTAAAATCATCTTTATCTATATACATAAGGCTGTCTGATTAAATTAAACCAATCATAAAATAACTTTGGTTGGACGGGTCTTTAATGATAATGTCCCGTTCCCGCATGAAGCGGATATAGCTTTTGGCGGTGCGTTCTTTCACGTCCAAAATCTGTTGTATCTGCTCGCACAGGTCTATATAGGTTATATGTTCCTGCCTGCCGAACACGTCACGGGCAACCCCGACCAGTTCCTTTTCCTTTCGTTTTTCTTTTTCCTCTCGTGGTTTTTCTCCTTTGTAAAGGTGCATCCCGGCTGCTTTATCCCATGCGAACAGCATCAAAGGAACATCCAACGGGCTACCATCCCTTACTTTCAGGGCTTTTACAACTGACTGCGTAGGTTCATCGTCTTTTTCGATGGAAAGAATTGTAGCCGCTTTACGCTGTAATTCGCTACCCAAGTGTCCCCGTAGTTTTAATCCATTCGGTACGAAATGTAGCACGCAGAGAATACAGGTATTATAAATTCCTGCCAGTCGGTATAGTTCATCTATCACTGCCACACTTTCCACTTCATCATTGGCACTCTTTACAAGGTCGGCGATGCCGTCAATAGCTACCAACTGGATGCCGCCATACTGGTAATAGAATTTATCCATACTTTGTACGATAGCGTGCAGGCGTTCTTTACGGGACATACCCGTCAGACAGAATGCTTTCAGTTCTTCCGGTTTGTTCGGTTGCTTGGCACGTGCCAGCAGGTTACTTACATTTTTGAACAGTTGTACTTCGGACTGTTCCGTATCATAGAGTAATACCGCTTTATGTTTACTATTGGCGGCTATCTGTATGCCGAGCGTATCTATTTCCTTATCCGGTTGGCAGATACAGCCCGCTAACATGGCAGCTATATAATTACTCTTTCCTGTTCCCTCACCGCCTGTAATACCAAACAGGTTTCCCTGTGTCCCTAATGGAACATCTCCGGCAGAAATTATTACCTGCGCTTTTGCCGGGGGATTATTGAAGTCTATTTCGCACGATTTGAGCATAATCAATGTATCACTATATAGGTTATCTAAAAATTCGATAAACAATTTCAGGAAATCTTCACGGGTATTCCCAGCCTTGAAGTAATCGGAAATATCCTTTTCCTCTTTCGTTCCGGGAAGTGGTAAGAGTAGGCGTTTTACTCCCAATTCTTCCA
>CAKUYM010000284.1 GCA_934716785.1 uncultured Bacteroides sp.
ATTTTTTATTGTCCCAGTATCCAAAATAGCAACTTTTATCCTTTGTATTTGATTGTCTTTATTGTTGGTGTTTGTGCTATTATTTGTTGTATTTTTCGTAATTTTTCCAGTATATCCTCTTGCTAATGAATATGCTAATCTTATCATATTATAATCATTTGCATTGATGTTTCCAGAATAATAATTGCTATTCAAAATATTATTTAAGTTTGTTTCATTGATATCATTACCAACTTGATTATATTCCGGTTTTTGCACATATACGGTTGTATTGTTGTTCGTACTGTTTTTGCTTCCACCACTTCCGCCACCACTAATTAATGCTGTAGTTGCTCCTGCTGTTAAAACTGCTCCAACTTTCCAATTTAAAACATATTCTGCAAAATTTCTCGTATTTTTAAATTTATTTGTTTCTTTTCTATAAGCTCTTTGAATACAATTATTATAATTGTAGTTTGAATTTTCCTTAATAATTTTTTTAATTCTTGTATTATATGTATAATTTGCGAGACAATAAATTGGTGTTCTATAACCACTCATTTGATTTAAACTTGCACCATAATAAATTAGTAAATTGACAATATCTTCATCTTCATTTTTTATTGCATAAACTATTGCAGAATTTTTATATTCGTCAACAGAATTTACATTTTGTCTGTTTACTAATTTTTTTACTTTATAATAATTTCCATTTTTTGTGGCTTCTATTAGCTGATTTTTTTCATAACTATAAGATTTATTTATTATAAATGTGATAAAAATAACAAATAACCACAAATTTTCCACTTTTTTTAAACTCATTTTCTCTAATATAATATTTCTGTGAGAAATAATAAAACTTTTTAAAAATAATTCAAGTTTTTTTAAAAAATTTTTATTTTTTTAAAAAAATGAGTGTATTTTTCCCCCAATTTCACCTAGTAATTTCTATATTTATCATATTTATCATTTTTTCTCTCTTTTTTTTCTTTTTTCTCTTGACTTTTAAAATTATATGATGTATAATTATGTTGTTCGGAAAACAAAAAAATCAATAAAAGTTATAAATTAGTCTTACTAATTTATCTTAATAAATTTTTCAATAGATATTTTTTTAGTTTTTTTGAGCAATTGATGATGTTTTTTATTGTATATAGTATTCAAATGCTAAGTAAAAGTACAAGTAGTACAACAAATAGTATAACAAATAAGAATCCTTGTAGATTATATTCTACATATAATTCTTACTTTAGTATATTTAAGAAATAAATTAAGAGCATTTGGTGGATGCCTTGGTGTTGGAAGGCGATGAAGGACGTGATAGACTGCGATAAGTCTCGGGGAGCTGCCAATAAGCGTTAATCCGAGAATTTCCGAATGGGAAACCTATCCTTAAGGATATCTATAATTGAATACATAGATTATAGAAGCTAACCTGGTAAACTGAAATATCTAAGTAGCCAGAGGAAAAGAAATCAATTGAGATTCCCCTAGTAGTGACGAGCGAACGGGGAGGAGGCCAATGTCATTTATATAATAATTAGAATCAACTGGAAAGTTGAACCATAGAAGGTGATAGTCCTGTATAAGTAAAAATTATGAGTGAATTCGAGTAGGGCGGAGCACGAGAAACTCTGTCTGAATATGGGGGGACCACCCTCCAAGCCTAAATACTCTCCAACGACCGATAGTGAACAAGTACAGTGATGGAAAGGTGAAAAGAACCCCGATAAGGGGAGTGAAATAGAATCTGAAACCAAATGCTTACAAGCAGTCAGAGCAGATATTGTAGCAATACATTATTCTGTGATGGCGTACCTTTTGCATAATGGGTCAGCGAGTTAATGTATAAAGCAAGCTTAAGCCGGTAGGTGTAGGCGTAGCGAAAGCGAGTCTGAATAGGGCGATTTAGTTTTATGCATTAGACCCGAAACCAAGTGATCTAACCATGATCAGGCTGAAGGTGTGGTAATTCGCACTGGAGGGCCGAACTAATTATCGTTGCAATGATACTGGATGAATTGTGGTTAGGGGTGAAAGGCTAATCAAACTTGGACATAGCTGGTTCTTCGCGAAAACTATTTAGGTAGTACGTTATGTGGTTACCAACGGGGGTAAAGCACTAAATAGGCTAGGGGGTCCAAAAGACCTACCGATCCTAATTAAACTCTGAATACCGTTGAGTATAACATAGCAGACAGACTGTGGGTGCTAAGGTCCATGGTCGAGAGGGAAACAGCCCAGACCGCCGTCTAAGGTCCCAAAGTTATCACTAAGTGGGGAAGGAAGTGGTGGAGCCAAAACAGCTAGGAGGTTGGCTTAGAAGCAGCCATCCTTTAAAGAAAGCGTAATAGCTCACTAGTCTAAATAAGCTCTTCTGCACCGAAAATTTAACGGGGCTAAAGTGATACACCGAAGACGCGGGTTCCTATTTTTATTAATAGGAGCGGTAGCGAAGCATTCCGTAGGCCATTGAAGGTATACTCGTGAGAGGTACTGGAGGTATCGGAAGTGAGAATGCTGACATGAGTAACGATAAAGAGTGTGAGAAACACTCTCACCGAAAGCCCAAGGGTTCCTATCCAATGTTAATCAGGGTAGGGTTAGTCGGTCCCTAAGACGAGGCCGAAAGGCGTAGTCGATGGAAATCAGGTTAATATTCCTGAACCTGAGGATGAGTGACGAAGTTTTAAGTTTATAAATTCTTAACGGATTGAAAATGTGAAGTTAAAATTTCCAGGAAATAGCCTCCTCATAAAGGCCGTACCATAAACCGACACAGGTGGGCGGGTTGAATATACTAAGGTGCTTGAGATAACTATCATGAAGGAACTAGGCAATTTACACTCGTAACTTCGGGAAAAGAGTGGCCTGTCTTGGGCAACCAGGAACAGGTGGCATAGAAATGGGGGTGGCGACTGTTTACCAAAAACACAGGACAATGCTAAATCGAGAAGATGACGTATATTGTCTGACGCCTGCCCGGTGCTGGAAGATTAATTGATGCGGTGCAAGCTGCTGATCGAAGTCCCAGTAAACGGCGGCCGTAACTATGACGGTCCTAAGGTAGCGAAATTCCTTGTCAGGTAAGTTCTGACGCGCACGAATGGCGTAACGATCTCCCCGCTGTCTCCATGATAGACTCAGTGAAATTGGATTCGACGTGAAAATACGTTGTACCTACGGCTAGACGGAAAGACCCCATGCACCTTTACTGCAGCTTTACACTGGTTCTAGGAATATGATGTGTAGAATAGGTGGGAGACGTTGAAGCTCGGATGCTAGTTCGAGTGGAGTCAAAATGTGAAATACCACCCTTTATATTTCTGGAATCTAACTAGACTTGCTGAATCGTGGGTTAGGACAATGTATGGTGGGTAGTTTGACTGGGGCGGTCGCCTCCCAAAGAGTAACGGAGGCGCGCAAAGGTAAGCTCAGACTGGATGGAAACCAGTTTTAAGAGTGTAATGGCAAAAGCTTGCTTGACTGCGAGACTTACAAGTCGAGCAGAGACGAAAGTCGGTCATAGTGAACCGGTGGTTCTGTGTGGAAGGGCCACCGTCAACGGACAAAAGGTACGCTGGGGATAACAGGCTGATAGTGTCCGAGCGTCCATAGCGACGACACTGTTTGGCACCTCGATGTCGACTCTTCATATCCTGGGGCTGAAGAAGGTCCCAAGGGTTCGGCTGTTCGCCGATTAAAATGGAACGTGAGTTGGGTTCAAAACGTCGTGAGACAGTTTGGTCCCTATCTACCGTAGGCGTTTGGAAAATTGAAAGGAGCTGTTCTTAGTACGAGAGGACCGGAATGGACAAACCTATGGTGTACCAGTTGTTTCGCCAGAAGCATCGCTGGGTAGCTACGTTTGGAATGGATAACCGCTGAAAGCATCTAAGTGGGAAGCCAACCTTAAGATAAATTTTCCCTATAGGGTCGTGGAAGACTACCACGTTGATAGGTCAGATGTGTAAGTGTAGTAATGCATTAAGCTAACTGATACTAATAACCCGATTGATTTCTTAAATAAGTAAGAATTGTATGTAGTATATAATTTATAAAGAGATTATTTCAGTTGCGAATTGTTTTTTACTTTTTATTATTAGTGTTTGAATACTTACAAGCATTTAAAATATTGACTGTTTTTAAATAGCTTGGTGATTATGGCTGTGTGGACCCACCCAATACATTCCGAACTTGCAGGTGAAACGCATGAAGCGCCGAGGGTACTAGGTTAAATCCTGGGAGATTAGGTTATCGCCAAGCTTTTTAAGAGCAGTTTTTTTATAAAGAAAGAAGGGTGGTTTGAAAAAATGTCTAGAATTTTTCCTGTTATTTTGTGTGGTGGTGCAGGGCATAGATTGTGGCCACTATCTTCATTAGAATCCCCAAAACAGTTTTTAAAATTGTTTAATGATAAAACATTGTTGGAAAATACTATTGATAGATTGTATAATAATGAAAATTGTTATGGCCCGATTTTATTAACAAATCATAAATATTTGGATCTTATCCAAGAAGTAACAAAATCTTATAACCTTTCAAAAATTGTGACTGAACCAGAGAGCAGAAATACAGCCCCAGCGATTATTAGTACAATTGTTTTTTTATATAATACAAATCCTGATGATTTAGTAATAATTATGCCATCAGATGCGTATATAAATGATGTTGAATTGTTCAATAAATATCTCAATGATTTGCTTAAGAATTATAATGGTGATAGAATAATTTCTTTTGGAATCGTTCCAACTGAACCGAATACGAATTATGGTTATATTGAAAAAGATGTTAATGATTTTAATAAAAATTCAATATTTTCTGTTAAACAATTTAAGGAAAAACCAAAAATTGAATTAGCTCTAAAATTTTTTCAAGATAAAAATTTTTTATGGAATTCTGGAATTTTTGTTGGAAAAATTTCAACAATTTATAATTTATTTAAAAAATATAATCCAAATTTGTTTGAAAATATTTTAAATTCAGTGAAAAATGCTGAAAATACGGAGAAAATTTTATATTTGAATAGATATTTTTATTCATATTGTGAAAATATTTCAATTGATTATTCTTTTATGGAAAAGTTAAACCAAAATGAACTTTGTGTTTTACAATTAAATTTAGAATGGAAAGACTTGGGTACATATCAAACACTTGAAACTATAGTTGATAAAGATGTAAATGGAAATGCTGAGGTTGGAAATGTTTTTTTGCATAATTCCAAAAACAATTTTATTTACTCTGACAAAAATATAATTTGTGGTTTAGACATAGAAGATTTGTTGATTATTGAAAAAAACAATATTATGTTTGTTGTTCATAAAAATAAGTATAATGATTTGAATTCTGAATTAAAAAAATTTGAGGAAAAAGTTAAAAATTTGAAATTTAATTAAATTTCAGATTAATTAATTTATTATTATAAAATTTTATTTTTGATAAAACTTTTTTGATTTTTTCTTTTTCGTATCCTAATTCCCCCGTCATTTTTCCCCTAACTAATCCTATTAATTACAAATTAAATGATATTTATAATAATAATTAAAAATAATTAAAATTATCTATTGACTTTTAAAAAACTATGATGTATAATTATATCTGTTAGAAGATGTAAAGTTGAAAGAATAAGTAATTTATTGAGATTAAACTGTTATTTCAATTATTCCGATAGGCAATAGAACTTATGATATTGTTGATGTTAACTTATTGAGTTAAATTATCATACCATTATTGAAGTTAGATATTGATTGAGTTATCTACTCTATTATGGAAGTGATATTTGATTTAGGTTGTTATTCGGGTAT
>CAKUYM010000285.1 GCA_934716785.1 uncultured Bacteroides sp.
ATGGTATGAGTATATATAGTACCGTAACAATTCGTAATATCAGTAACAAACATATATCTATAAGATAAAGCCAACTCAAGGCTTCTCTGTTCAACATTCTCCCACCAAAAACTTACAGATGCAGACAAATGTGACTTGTCTGTATTTCCCTTAACTTTAGGAATACTTGTAACTTCTATATTGGGTACATTCAGCTCCGCAAACCGATTTTTTATCTCTTTCCAACTACTCCTATTTGTCATAGCTTTGACAAGCAGATAATAAAGGTATGGATTAATTAACTGAAGAGGTCTATATGAATGCTACGTATCTTTTTTGACTAATATCTTATGATTTACATTTTCATAGTCAGAAGGCATCCTCTTAGAGACTTTTAAAATATCCCTCAATTCTTTATTTCCGACAGTGCTTTGTACATATTTTATTACTGGATTGAAATCAATGTATATAGGAAACTGCATATTACAATAGTTTTGCGATTCCAAGAAATACTGCCTTGCTTTTATATGCGAAAGTTCAAGAATGGTCCTCATCGATAACACTTTATTATATTTTTCTGATTAACTTTTATTATTGGAGACACTTATGCTCTTATATCTAAACGATCTTCCTTGAGTAAGAAATCGAATTGTCCAACTGTGAGAATCTCTTCCTCATTTCGATGAGGCATAATGTGATCTTTGACAACAATGATTTTCTTGAATGAATTATTGATATTCGTCAGCGAACGAGATTCTTGTATTTCTTTCTCTCTGTCCGGTATAGACAGTGCCAACTGTATATAATACTTCTTGCTGCCAAGAGTTACAATAAAATCCACTTCAAGATGGATACGAGTCCACTTTCCGTCCTTATCCGGCTTTTTTATCTCCATTGTCACATTAAATTTTTGCCAATATTGGCATATTTATATAACAAAAGTAATGACTATTACCTGACCATGCAAAGATTATATTATTTTTCTGCCAATATTGGCACTCATATATTATGAACAAAGTAATGCTAACAAATACAAGCATTTAAAAGAAATCAACGCAAAAGTTCTATCTTTGCAAAAAAATGAACGATGGCAGTAACAAAAGCTATATTGGAAAAATGGCTGGTGGCGCAGAAACGTCACCGCCTTTCGGACAAACAGGTCCAGATGGCCCGCGAATTGGGTATGAACCCCGACAAGCTCGGCAAGATAGACAATCATAAGCAGGAAGCGTGGAAAGCTTCGCTTCCGCAGTTTATCGAGAAAATCTATTTCAAGCGTTTCAAACGGGAAGAGCCGGAAACGGTCAAGCCGCTGAAGCAGGTCATGGCGGAAATGGAGGCAAGGAAAAAGCAACAGAAAGCGAAGAAGGAGGAACGCAGGAGACAGCGTGCACTTTCTTCTGATTCTACGGAATAGGTAACGTGCATAAAACGAAAGGCGAAGTGTGAAGACCGGCCGCTTTCACATTTCGCCTTTCATTCCAAAAACAAGCAGGCTGCCGCTATTTAATCCTTTCATAGATATTGATGACTGGCTTGCCGCTTTCCAACGCCTTGCTTATCGTGTAGAATGTCCCCCCTTTCGGCACGAGATCCCAATAGGCAATGACGGTATCAGCCTTACGCACCATGTATTCATCCCTGCGCAGGTAACATTCCTTGCGGTAGTTCTCGGAAACCATGACCACCCGGTCCATCCGTCCCAATAGGCGAGCATACAGCAGCCGGTCTTCCACATCGAACCACAGAGGCTGTTTTCGGAATGGCACTGCCGCTACGAGCGTGATATCCTCATACTTTTCCCTGACCTTCAAGACTACTTCCGCCGCTGCCATGTCAAAACCATTGGCCATGCCGGTGTAGTAGACCTTGTATCCTTTCCCGTACAGTTCCGTTACCAGTTCCGCCACGGCATCCTTGATTCTGTCCAATATCAGCGGATTGTTTCCGCATCCTTGCAGGATACGTTCCTTGCGGTGTCCCGTGAAAGCCACCGCCCGACTGTTTTTTGCTTCCATACTATGAGTCTTTATTGTTTTACTCACCACCCGTTCAGCCTGAACGGTATTTTGTTTCTTGAAGGCTCTTCCGCTCCGGTCCGGGATTCGGCAAGGCTTGCCGTGAAAAAATACCGCAAGTGCAGCGAGGATGATTATTTCACGGCAACCAGCCAGAAGGACCGCCTTGCCACATCCCTTAGGAACGGAGCTACCTTTGCCAAAAGAAAAGAAATGCCGCTCTCTCCTTATTCCTGTTTTTAGGTTTCATTTATCTGAAGAAGCCTTTATGGAATGGTCCCAGAACACCTTTCCCGATGTAACATGATGACATACGGTGTTACAGGTTGTACGGTTTGTAAATCAATATATTAAATGCTATATATTCGTTGTCGAAATGATTTTATGTCTCACTAATCAAATGTTTCGACACATGAAAAAAAGGTTCTTTTTCGCAGTCATGACACTGCTTGCCTCGGCAGGGGCGTTTGCCCAAGGTAACGGTATCGGTGGTATTACCGAAGCGACCAACATGGTCACATCCTACTTTGATCCCGGGACCAAATTGATTTACGCCATAGGAGCCGTAATCGGGCTGATCGGTGGCGTGAAGGTCTACTCAAAGTTCTCGTCGGGCGATCCGGACACCTCAAAGACAGCGGCGAGCTGGTTCGGTGCCTGTATCTTCCTGATCGTAGCCGCCACCATCTTACGCTCATTCTTCCTGTAATATGGCAAAGTATCCGATCAACAAGGGAATCGGCCGCAGCCCGGAGTTCAAGGGGCTCAAGAGCCAGTACCTGTTCATCTTCGCCGGCGGGCTGCTTGCCCTGTTCGTGGTGTTCGTCATTATGTACATGGCAGGCATTGACCAGTGGATATGTATCGGCTTCGGGGTCATCTCCGCATCGGTACTGGTCCGGGCGACCTTCCGGATGAACGCGAAGTACGGCGAATGGGGACTTATGAAGCTCCGCGCGCTGCGCCGCCATCCCCGTTACATCATCAACCGGAGAAAGTTCCTCCGGCTGTTTTCTTCAACCGTCAAAAACTGAAAAAGCATGAGAAACGTAATGAAAACAGCTACGCTGGAAAGCAAGTTCCCGCTGCTGGCCGTGGAGAACGGCTGCATCATCAGCAAGGATGCCGACATCACCGTGGCATACCGGGTGGAGCTGCCCGAACTCTTCACGCTGACAGGTGCCGAGTACGAGTCCATGCACTCCACATGGGCGAAGGCGGTCAAGGTGCTGCCGAATTACAGCATCGTGCACAAGCAGGACTTTTTCATTGAAGAGAGCTATAAACCGGATATCCGCATGGATGACCAGAGTTTTCTCAGCCGCAGTTTCGAGCGGCATTTCAGCGGGCGTCCCTATTTGCGGCACACCTGTTACCTGTTCCTGACAAAGACCACGAAGGAACGCAGCCGCACGACGAGCGGTTTCAACGCCCTGACACGGAATTTCATCATCCCAAGGGAGATGCAGGACAAGGAGACCGTCGCCCGGTTCATGGAATGCTGCGGGCAGTTCGAACGCATCGTGAACGACAGCGGGCTTCTCTCCATCACGCGCCTGACGGACGGGGAGATTACCGGGACGGAGACTTCGGCGGGAATCATCGAGAAGTATTTCTCACTCTCGCAGAAGGATACCGCCTACCTGCAGGACCTCGCGCTCGGTGCCGGAGAGATGAGGGTGGGTGACAACTACCTTTGCCTGCACACCCTTTCCGATGCGGAAGACCTGCCTTCCCATGTGGCTACCGACTGCCGTTATGAAAGGCTCTCCACGGACCGGAGCGACTGCCGTCTGTCGTTTGCCGCACCGATAGGTATCCTGCTCACGTGCAACCATGTGGTGAACCAGTACCTCTTCATCGACGACTCGGCGGAGAACCTCAGGAAGTTCGAGCAGACCGCAAGGAACATGAACTCGCTTTCCCGTTACAGCCGCTCCAACCAGATAAACCGCGAATGGATCGAGGAATACCTGAACGAGGCGCACAGCAAGGGGCTGACTTCCATCCGTGCGCACTGCAATGTCATGGCGTGGAGCGATGACCGGGAAAAGTTGAAGCGCATCAAGAACGATGTGGGCAGCCAGCTGGCTCTGATGGAGGCTAAGCCGCGCCACAACACGGTGGACGTGCCGACCCTGTTCTGGGCGGCCATACCCGGCAATGCGGGCGATTTCCCTTTCGAGGAGAGTTTCCATACCTTCATCGAGCAGGCCCTGTGCCTGTTTATCGGGGAGACCTCCTACAAGGACTCGCTTTCCCCGTTCGGCATCCGCATGGTGGACCGACTGACCGGGAAACCCGTCCATCTGGACATTTCCGACCTTCCGATGAAGAACGGCACGATCACCAACCGTAACAAATTTATCCTCGGACCGTCCGGCTCGGGCAAGTCCTTCTTCACCAACCACATGGTGCGCCACTATTACGAACAGGGAGCGCATGTACTGCTGGTGGATACCGGCAACTCCTACCAGGGGCTGTGCAGCCTTATCCACGCGCGGACGCACGGTGAGGATGGCATCTACTTCACTTACGAGGAGGACAATCCGATAACCTTCAATCCTTTCTATGTGGAGGACGGCATCTTTGACATCGAAAAGAAAGAGTCCGTCAAGACGCTTATCCTCACCCTGTGGAAACGTGACGACGAGCCGCCGACACGTGCGGAAGAGGTGGCGCTCTCCAATGCCGTTAACCTCTTTTTGGAGAAAATACGGCAGGAAAAGCAGTCCAGTCCCACCTTCAACACGTTCTACGAGTTCATCCGTGACGAGTATCAGGAGATTTTGAAAGGGAAACGCACCCGTGAGAAGGACTTTGACGTGTGTGGCTTCCTGAACGTGCTGGAACCCTATTACCGTGGCGGCGAGTACGACTACCTGCTCAATTCGGACAAACAGCTTGATTTGCTGAATAAACGCTTCATAGTCTTCGAGTTGGACAATATACAGGAAAATAAAGCGCTGCTTCCGATAGTGACCATTATCATCATGGAGACTTTCATCAGCAAGATGCGCAGGTTAAAGGGCATCCGTAAAATAATCCTTATCGAGGAATGTTGGAAGGCATTGGCTTCCGCCAATATGAGTAGCTATATCCGCTACCTGTTCAAGACCGTCCGAAAGTTCTTCGGTGAGGCGGTGGTGGTCACTCAGGAAGTGGAGGATATCATTTCTTCCCCCATTGTCAAGGGTACCATCATCAACAACAGCGACTGCAAGATTCTCCTTGACCAGAGGAAATATCTCAATAAGTTCGATGAGATACAGGCGTTGCTCGGCCTGACCGACAAGGAGCGGGCGCAGATCCTTTCCATCAACATGGCGAACAGCCCTTCCAGGCGGTACAAGGAAGTGTGGATCGGTCTGGGCGGAACGCAGTCTGCGGTCTATGCCACGGAGGTCTCATCCTCGGAATATTACACGTATACTACCGAGGAGACCGAGAAACTCGAGCTTATGCGGCTTACGGAGAAACTCGGTGGGAACATCGAGCTTGCCATCAGGCAGCTGGTGGAAAGCAAAAGGGAGAAATAAAACCGTTTATCAACCGACTTAAAGACAACAGTTATGCATGACAGGTTTGAATCAGATGAAAATACACGCAGGGAAGTCATGGACTGCCTCTATTGCTCCCTGATGTATGGCTGGGATATTCCGGAACACATCCCCCGACTTCGGGAATGCGTCACCCCAAAAACTTTTTCAAATCAAATAATGGCTTGATGTGACGTTGTTCATCGGTA
>CAKUYM010000286.1 GCA_934716785.1 uncultured Bacteroides sp.
TGCGTGTGCCGCTTTTATCGAAACAAAAAGACTTATTGGACAACATATTGTTGTGGAAGCCGATTCCCAACAACACTACTTGTTCATTCTGTGTCAGTAGATACCGCTCCTCGGCTATCAGGCCGTTGGAGGGCACGTCTTCATTGATGCACTGGCGCACCAGCTTTCTGATTTTCTGGTCAATACCGATTTCTGCCGGCGGACATACTATTTCGCGATAGTCGATATGAAAGGTACGTCCGTAGATGTATGGATAGTATTTCATAATTGTATTTTTTTAAAGCTGAACTTCGTCCCCGTCAAAGTAGACCTTGCATACCTTGAACATATCACGCATATTGGCAAAAACTTCGTTGATATCGTTCAACAGGTCGTTCAGGTTCTTCTGTTCTTCATTCAATTTATCTGTGCGGCGATTACTCTGTAATGTGCGGTCACCGTTCCATAGCTTGCTGAAGAAATTCTGGTCGGCATTAGTGCGGCGGTAGTTCTCTTCTTCCACTCGTTTGGTGTCAATGTTTTTTAACTTACACTCTATCTCGCGCACTCTGTCTTTTAAAACCGCGTTCAGGAAAAACATCACCGGGATATGAATGTTCTTGGGAGCTACTATACCGTTTACGCGGTCAGAACCCTCTGTATTGTCAAACTTACCCAGGCAGACAGGCAGCACGGCTACCAGCCAGCAACTACCTTGCACAAACAGGGGATCAAAATAGGTTTTCACTACGGACATCAACTTCTTCTGCTCGTCGGGTGTGTACATATCTGCCTTGGTCAAGGCGAAGATAATGGGGATGCGCTTGTTGTTCTCTGCCGAGTATCGGGCGATAAACGAGTTGAGGCGCTTCAATTCCATTGCGTTACGGCTGGATTCGTTGGCGATGATATCTTTTACCTTATCTGCACCCACACAGATTATCAGACATGACGAGTCTTTGATACGGCTCATTAATTTCTGTACATCTTCATTGGTAGAGCGTTCACGCAAGACACCTCCACGATAGTCGCACCAGGAGAAATCCAGAATCTTCTTTGAATGGAACAGTACGTTGAAATCATAGTCGCGGGTCTCTGCCGTACCCGGAGGCCACACGCCGTCATAGGCAATGCTTTCCCATCCTTCACTGAGATCCGCATCGTCATCGTAGTTCTTGGCAATGAAGGAAAATCCGTTGCGCGAACGTTGCATGAAGTCATACATGGCGTAGATGAAGCAAGTCTTTCCCGACTGCGATGCGCCTAACATTGTTATTTTATCCATAATATATGTTTTTTATAATTTAATTTAGTATATCCGTAAATAATCCTCTTTCATAGCGTCTTTTATAAGTTCGCTCAACCTTTGGGCATCATCATACAGCTCTTTGATGCGTGCATTGGTCGCATTTTTATCTTCATCCGTAAAGTACTCTTTGATGGAAGAGAAGATACCGCGTTTCTTTGCTCTGTCTTGATACGCGTCATGCACTTCTTTGCTGAACTTGTACATATTGTGCATGATGCTGAAAAACAAAGGCCAGTGCACATTCAATATGCTCTTTTTATTAATCGTTATCCAGGTGAGCAACGCCGCAATGCTTTTGCTCTCTCTTATTTCGGAAAAAAGTTCTTGGTCTATATAACGGAATCCTTGCGATTCCAATACATTGCCATTGCAAAGGTCATCTTTAGTGAGGAGAAATGAAACGGGGAAATAATGTTCCTCGCTTTGTTGAACTTTCGTGAAGGCATTTCTTACGAGATAGACCAAACGACGCAAGGAACGGCGGTCTTCTGCATTGAACCGCACCAATTGCGTACTGTCTATAAATACCAACAGAGCATCGCTTTTACTGATCTGCCGGTTGAGTTCTTCCACATCATAACTCTGTGACGTGCGCTCTACCAAGGCTCCGCCACGATAGTCGAACCAGTCAAAGTTCACCCCCTCCAAGTCTTTGTATTGAAGCTTGAACGAGTAATATTGACGGATGGCTGTAGAGGGCGGATAGACGCCGCGCATCAATTGGTCTGCTAATAGCTGCAGGTCTTTTTCTTCTTGTTGGGCATCGGTTATTGAATAATGGAAATCTCCTTCATTATTGTTGTTGTAGGTGCCACACACGTGTCGCATAAACATATTCCATACACTCACTCTCATGGTATAGTCGTATATGCCTTGAGACATGCGCTTGTATAGTGCAGCCATATAGGTGGTCTTCCCGGCATTGGAATGACCTATCATTACTATATTCATACCTTCATCTCTCTTTTTATTTGTTGCGACCTATGTATATGAAGTTATCTGCACCTGAATTTTTGCTCAGTATGTCAGTCAGTCTCGGTTCATTTTCCTCCAGCTCGTACAATGTACCGTAGTAGTAATGTTGGTCTTTATGAAACAGTGACTCCCTGATGGAACCGAATAGTCCTCGTTTGTTTTCCCGATATTGATAAGCCTGTTGTGTTTCGCTTTTGAGGGTACAAATGTTGTGGCGCAGGCTGAACAGTAATGGCCACTGCACGTTCTTTATCTTTTTGGCATTGATGGTTGTGTAAGTAAGGAGTCCCACGATGCTCTTACTGTTCTCAATGTCTGTAAACAAATTCTGTTTCAAGTACTTCATTCCTTCTGATTTTTCCACATTGTGGCAAAGGTCTTTTTTTGTTATCACTACTGAGACCGGATAACATGCGTCATGGGGTTGGTTGATTTTCGAGAAAGCGTCTTTCACAAAGTATGTCAGACGACGCAAATAGCGTTGGTCGTCCTCGTTGAAGCGTTCCAGTTGTGTGCCGTCGACAAATACCAGCAAGGCATTACTTTGGGCCAGTTCGTCACCAATCTCTTCCAAATCGGAACTCTGCGAAACGCGTTCCATCAAGGCTCCTCCACGATAGTCAAACCAAGAGAAGTTACATACGTCCTCTCCGTCGTAGTAAAGATGAAAAAAATAACGCTGCCGTATGGCTGTAGAGGGTGGATAGATCCCCTTTGTCAAGTTCTTGCCACTTTCAGTCAAATCTTCTTCTTCTTGTTCTGCATCTTCCCAAGTATAATTCGGATTGTACTTTCTGTAATTGTTGGTGCGCAATTTTCTCCTTGAGTGACCAAAACGGTTTTGAGCGCAGGTCTCTTCTATGTCCACATCCATGGAATAACCAAAAATCTCCTCTTGCATCAGGTGATACAGAGCAGCCATATAGGTTGTCTTTCCGGCATTAGAATGCCCTAACATTACTATATTCATATCTCATTTATCTTTTTTACCAGTTAAACATCATTTCTCCGCCATCATCCTTTACGATAGGACCTGTTGGCTTTTGAGGTTCCGGTTTTTTCTTTGGTTCCGTTTTAGGTGTTTCGGTACCAGTACTCGTCCCTGTTCCTTGTGTGGTATTAGTCTTTTCTTTATCAACTTTGAGCACACCGTTGGCGATGGCATATCTCAGTGTTCCCAAGGCAACCACCACATCTTTTTCTCCGCATGATTCTACACTGCAATCGCCCAACTTCCCTAATAAATCCTGAACAAGAGGAATCTGCGAACTGCCGCCAATGAGCAATATCTTGTGGATGGGTTTGTGCTTTTGGAGTACGTCGTTCTGCACCGTTTTCGCCACTTGTACCGCTTCGTTCACCTTGGGTGAAATCAATTCATTGAATTTGCTGTATGACAAGCGGAACTCATAGTCTACGGCGTTGCCGTTTATCAGCACAGTGCGAACAAAGGCCTGGCTCTGCCGGCTGATGCACAGTTGCTCTTTCATGAAACGACAAAAGTTCAACACACCGATGTCGCGCATAAAACCCTTTTGAGTGATATCCGCACCGGCATGTGTCTTCTTTATTTCCGCCCGGAAGTATTCGTAGAGAATAGCGTCCAGATCTTGTCCGCCGCAAGTATTGTTGCCACGTGGCTGTACGCTCACCGCCAAGTGATCCATCTGTTTGCTTACGTATGCCACATCGGTAGTTCCGCCACCGAAGTCGAATACAAGGATTCCGGTGCCGTTCTTCACTTCGTGTTCCGCTTCGTAGCCATACACCGCCGCTACGGGCTCTTCTACCTTGTCGAGCGTGTAGAGACCGGCTTCCATCAGAGAATCCTGTATCAGCTTTTTCTTCGATTCACTCATCTCGACCGGGTAGGAGAAGATGACGGAATCCACAACAGTTCCATTGCCTATATGCACCTCGGCTTGTTTTTTCAGTGATTTGAAGAGTTGCACTAATAGAGCCTTGTGGGTATATTTCTTCTTATTCAGTATCTCCGTGCCATCCGGGCTCATCACCTGTTTGATACACTTCACGGTGGAAGCAATGGCTTTCATCTGCTCGTCCGCCGATAAATTGGGCAACATATCGGCATAATGAACGGCCGAATAGCCCACCTTCAGTTCCAAAAGTGTACCTATGATGAGCGACGGATACTTTACGCTTCCGTCGCCTTCTGTCATTTTAATAGGTTCTACCTTCCCGCTTTTGGGGTTTATCCAGCTCATCGTGCAGTAGGTAGAACCAAAATCCAATCCTATCGTTGCCATTAATCTTTGGGTAATTGTGAACGCACTTCAGTCAAAAGAGCTTGTACCTGTATCAAGTTATGTCCTTTGGCTTTCCATTTATCTATCAATCCGTTGATAAGAATCGCTGAACCTTCTTTTTGCAGATCTTGAATGCTCTTCTGCAATCCTTTTATCTGTTCGTCGGCTTGCTTGTAGATAGCGTTCATGCTGTCTGCCGCATAATTATGGATAGAATTCCGATAACCCGTCATGAATGACTCGTATTGTCCGTCGGCCAAGGAAAGCTCTGTGTATTGCTTGTAAAAATCGGCCACTGCATCGCGTACATAACGTTTCAGGGCATCCTTGTTCTTTGCAAGCAACTGCGCTTTGGCACGCGCCTGACCATTGAACAAACCGGCAAGCACGAATCCGGCGGCGGCAAGTCCGATTATCTGACCTATCACCGGTATGGCAATCAGTCCCAAATACTGGCCGGCAATCACAATGGTGGTCCCCATCATCATTTCATTACGCATGTGGTTTAATCTGTTGCGGACGGTCAATTGTTCAATTTGCAGGCCGCCTTCATTGACAGTGGCCGGCAGAAAGTCGTTGGGAAGTACTTTTCCACACTTGTCACTGTAGTCGGTCAATAAAGCGTTTACCTCTTTCTCTACCAGTTGTGTCAGTTTCTTCCATTCCTGTTGGAGGTCGGAACACAACTCAGCACTTAACGTCTCCGAATAGGTCTTTAGTTCCGCATCATTGGCAAGGCAATCTATCTGTTCGTCAAACTTCCGTATCAGTTTGCTGTCCGAGCTCTTCAAGTCTTGGAATGAATATTGTAAAGCATTGAGCACTTTGTCTACGCTCAACAGAATCTCTGCCTGACGTGCCTTGCCCAAAGCCTCCAAGTTGGTTTGCGCCCCCTTGAGGGTGGCCTCCAGCTCTTTGCGTTTTTCGGCATTGGCATTGATCATCTCCAGGCGTTTTTTCAAATGCCCCATTACCAAGTTATAATAGGACAAGGCTTCATTGTAAGCCTGTCCGGTACGGTAGTAACCTTGCGTCAGCAGAATGATCCGTTGCATCTCAGCCTTTACATCCTCGTACTTGGATGCAAACAGGTAGGCTTTGGCATACGCGTCGTTGTCTGCTTGTGCCGACTTCATCAGTTGGGTGCTTGACATGCAGAGAATCTTCACACCGCCATACAGTTGGTTGCCGA
>CAKUYM010000287.1 GCA_934716785.1 uncultured Bacteroides sp.
TAACTAAAAGGGCTGAATTCCAAGCGAGGAATCCAGCCCTAATTTTTAGGCTCAAAAAGTTTTAGCGGACAGCAATAGAATAAAATAATAAAATAACCCTCGTTGCATATAAATTGTAACGAGGGTTATTTATTGAATGAGGAAGGGATTTTGTTGAATGAGGGAGGGATTAATCCCCACCTCTACTCATTTTTCATTATCAATGCCGGATTGATACGGACAGCTTTGCGGACTTGCCACAGTAATGTTCCCAAAGAAATTACGAGTGTGAGGATAAAGCCTATTATAAAAAGATCCGTTCCAATCGGGGCTTTCACTGCAAAATCTTTGGTATAGCTATAAATGATATAATAAACCAGAGGAATGGCTACAGCAAATGCCGCACCCAATATATAGAGATATTTCCGCACCAGCAACAAGGCTACTTGCTTGCCGGTAGCACCATTCACCTTGCGCAATGCTATTTCACGATACCGCTGGCGAATATCATACAGAGACAGGCCGAACAATCCAAGGCAGGATATACAGATAGCCAATCCGGCAAAAGTGACATAGATACGGGTCGTCCTCTTATCTTCCTCATATAACTTCTTTACTTCGTCTTCTACAAACGAGTAATCAAACTCTCCCTGTCCCAGCACTTCATCATGCAGTTCTTTTAGGAAATCAACAGCCTCCTTGCGTTTTCCTTCCGCAATTCTCGCTATCAGAGGCTCGTACGGATTGCTTCCTCCCCCGTATAAAATGATCAGAGGAATATCTCCTTTCGACAAATGCCCTGTCCGAAAATCTTCTACCACTCCTACCACTTCATAAGGAGGATTCTTACTTTCATCTACACCCATGCTCCACCACAAACGAGACTCCGGCAGCAATGAAGCATCCTTAATATTCTGTATACGGAACAATTTCTTGGCTGTTTCGTTGATAATCATCTTATACTGGGCAAACTGGTCTTTATCATTCCATCCTCTTCCTTCTTTCAGCTTCAGCTCAAACATATCCATATATTCTTTGTTAGCGTAAAGAAAAGCGACTTTATGTTTCTCGCCATTGGCTGCTTCCAGATAGATATGGGGTTCCAAGTTTATGGGCATATCGCCATAGTTCCAAGTAACAAACAAAGGACACGCATCCATTTTCTGCCTGATGACTTGCTCTTTATGTCGTTCCAGCTCACGTTCTCTCTCCCACTCTTCCTTACTTAAATATCTTTTGTTGTACGTACCGTGTGACAAGAACTGACAGCATATGATATCCTTCACCCGATATCCCAAATCTGCATGAAGCATGGTATATAACTGACGTACAAAATACAACGAAACCACTATCAAGCAGAAAGTAATGACATATTGCATGAACAGAAAAGCTACCCGGGATACAATTGAGTGCCCTCCGACATTGACCGAACGCAATGAAGTGATCGGAGAAGAGTAATTGTATTTCATGAAAGGATATATGGAAGTAACCAACGGCAATCCGAACAACAGGATAAGAGACAGTGACAGGTCGAATTGTAAATCCGGCTTCACAGGGATTGAATATACCGTTGCAAATAATCCCGCCGTAACCTCTATCAACATCCAGACAACCAACATTGAGACAGCAACCATGCACAGGTTTTCAGCATATATCTGAGAAAATATCTGAAAGCTACTTGCGCCATATACCTTTTTAACTCCAAACTCGCGTGCACGTTTCAGTATGATAACCGTGTAGATATTGATGAAATTGAAGATTCCGACCAGCAACAGCATACACGCCACAGCAGCCAATACAATAACATGTTCTTTATTTCCCCTCAAGAAAGTGGCGGATTCTGAATTGACTACCTTATCGAAGTAGAAGGTTTTCAAAGGGGCAAGCTTGAATTGTATAGGCAGATGACTGAAACAAATCAACGACTGGGGCTTGGAAATCTTCTCATTAAGTTTCTCTACATCTGTCCCTTTATATTGAATTACAAACACATGAAGTTATCACAGCTTTACATACAGTGTGCATATACGCACAAAATTAGTGCGCAATCGCACATACAACACATAATTATTATCCTTACCTTTGCCAACGCATCACATTAATATAAAAAAATATGGATGAAATAAGAAAACTGGGAAAAATACTCATAGTAGATGACAATGAAGATGTACTCTTCGCTCTAAACCTGCTATTGGAGCCCTATACGGAAAAAATAAAGGTAGCCACTACTCCCGACCGGATCGAACATTTCATGACAACTTTCCAACCGGACCTTATCCTGTTGGATATGAATTTCAGCCGCGATGCCATTAGCGGTCAGGAAGGATTCGAGAGTCTGAAACAGATCCTTCTGATTGACCCGCAAGCCATAGTCATCTTCATGACCGCCTACGCAGATACCGACAAAGCGGTGCGGGCTATCAAAGCCGGTGCAACGGACTTTATCCCCAAACCGTGGGAAAAGGATAAACTACTGGCTACGCTCACTTCCGGAATGCGGCTGCGCCGGTCTCAACGGGAAGTGAGCATCCTAAAAGAGCAGGTAGAAGCGCTTAGCGGTCAGAACACGTCGGAAGGAGAGATTATTGGAGAATCTCCCGCCATGCAGGAAGTCTTCGCTACCATAAACAAACTGAGCGGCACGGATGCCAATATCCTTATTTTGGGAGAGAACGGAACGGGAAAGGATGTGATAGCCCGTCTCCTGTATCGTTGTTCGCCACGATATGGCAAGCCTTTCGTCACCATTGATCTGGGCAGTATCCCCGAACAATTGTTCGAAAGCGAACTCTTCGGCTTTGAAAAAGGAGCCTTCACTGATGCCAAAAGCCCCAAAGCCGGAAGAATGGAGGTTGCGAACAACGGAACCCTGTTTCTGGATGAAATAGGCAATCTTTCGCTACCCATGCAATCGAAACTGCTGACAGCCATCGAGAAACGGCAAATAAGCCGTTTGGGCAGTACGCAATCCGTTCCCATTGATGTCCGTCTGATTTGCGCCACTAATGCGGATATCCATCGGTTGGCTGATGAAGGTAACTTCCGGCAAGACTTGCTTTACCGTATCAATACCATCGAAATACATATTCCGCCACTCCGTGAACGTGGCAATGACATCATCCTGTTGGCAGACTACTTCCTGAAACGTTACGCACGTAAATATAAAAAGGATATGCACGGACTGACGCGGGAAGCCAAGAACAAACTGCTGAAATATGCCTGGCCGGGAAATGTACGTGAATTGCAGCACACGATAGAACGTGCCGTCATATTGGGAGACGGCTCTTTGCTAAAACCCGAAAATTTCCTTTTCCATGCCACCTCCAAACAAAGGAAAGAGGAAGAGACGATACTGAATCTGGAGCAACTGGAACGGCAGACCATCGAAAAAGCCATGAAGCTCAGCGAAGGAAATATCTCCCGTGCTGCCGAGTACTTGGGGATAACCCGTTTTGCCTTATATCGCAAACTTGAAAAATTCGGCTTATGAAACGATTTGCAATCAGCGTGATATTACATATCCTGTTTATAGTGCTGCTATCTATCGGTAGTTTTCTGCTGTTTCAAAAGCAGCTGTGGTTCAGCACCATTTTCTGCGCCCTGCTATTGGTAACTACCGCCATACATCTCTACCGCATGCAATTCAAGCAGATCGCTTTATTGCGGCGGTTGACGTACGCCCTCCGCTACAATGACATGATGCAGACTTTCCATCCTCCTTTCAAGAATAGAATAATGAACGAGTGGGCAGAAGAACTTTCGGACAGTCTGAAAGATTTCCGGGAAAGGCTATTGGCTGAGGAAGTAAAGTGCCAATATTATGAAAGCCTTCTGAATAAGGTAGATACAGCCGTACTTGTTGCCGATGGAGCCGGGCATATAGAATGGATGAATCAGTCCGCCATCACTCATTTAGGACAGATTTCCCAGTTACCGGAAGCATTATTGTCGACTTCAGCCAACAATGACAGCGTACCGGTTGTCCGTATCGAGCAGAACAATACTGTGCTGGAAATGGCTGTTTCCTGCATTAAGTTCGCTACACAAGGCAAAGAGCAACAGATTATCAGCTTGAAGAATATCCACTCCGTGTTGGAACGGAACGAGATGGAGGCTTGGCAAAAACTGATACGCGTACTGACTCATGAAATCATGAACTCTATCACACCGATTATTTCTCTTTCGGAAACATTGAGCAAAAGAGGAATATCCCGGCAACCCGAAGATAAAGAATATTCCATCATGCTACAGGCCATGCAGACTATCCACAGGAGAAGCAAGGGATTGCTGGAATTTGTAGAAAACTACCGCCGTCTGACACGAATACCCGCTCCTGTCCGCACAAGGGTTTCCGCCGCCGAGTTGTTTACGGATTTGAAGAAGCTATTCCCCGAAGAGTATATCCATTTTGAGACTCCCTCCTCACCGGAACCGGACTTATACATAGACCGTGCGCAAATAGAACAGGTGCTTATCAATTTACTTCGAAATGCCCGGGAAGCATGCGGAAAACAGACGGACAAAAATATCCGGGTAAAATTAAAGATATCAGCAAACGGACTCAAGAATCTGTCTGTCTCCGATAACGGAGAAGGTATTCTGCCGGATGTTCTGGACAAGATATTTGTACCTTTCTTCACCACTAAAACGTCCGGCTCAGGTATCGGATTGAGCTTATGCAAGCAAATCATGACTTTGCACGAAGGAAGCATCAACGTGAAATCAGAACCCGGGAAAGGGAGTGATTTTATTCTCACTTTCCCCAAGTAATGTTATCATTTCAATTCAATGCCATACTCTTTCATCGGGATAGAAATTTGGGTAGACATCGTTTTTTCCAATTTATAAGTTTCACCACCTTCACCAATGACTTAAGTTGTTGTCGGTAAATGAATTATGGGTGAAGGCAAAGACCGAAATAAGGTGAACCCCTTCGTTTTCGCTTTCACCCATGGAATTTCATCTATTAATAGCTGACAACTAATAGCTAACAACAAATATGCTATAATCATATTCTTATTAGCTATAATGATATTCGGATATGCTATAATGATATTTGTTTTAGCTCAAAGGGATATTTTGAAAAGCAAGGTGAAACCGACAATGCCCGGTTTCACCTGATTTCACCCCCTTGCCTTCACCCGCTATTGCCTTATCCATCGGCATTTCAAGAGTCAGGTGAAACCGGTGAAGGGCAAATTATCTATCTTATAGTGGCATAAGGTTCTTTGTACTTGTCCTGTCAATCTCATGTACATCATTCGTTGATATGCTGTACTTGATTCACTCGGATGTCCTACTTGTTTCAGTTCTGTTCAGTACTTGTTTTGCCTTACTCATGTGCCTATTTGGATTTGAATCAGTATTTGTTTATATTTTGCACCGTTAATGTTCGCACTTTCTACTGACACTACTGACAACTGACACTTAATGCCCTTCTGTCAGTGCATTTGCGAACAAAATCGGTTGTTATCTATTGATAATCAATATAATGTCGTTACATTTGAATGTAACGTAAAACTGTATAATATTCCACTGACATAATAAATGTGAATGAGGTGTTTTTGCATAATAATTGCTTATGCCGAGCATACCTACAACAGAAAAGCCGATACAGTTTGTATCGGCTTTTCCATTATTCATTTTTTTGTCGGGGTAGCGGGATTCGAACCCACGACCCCCTGCTCCCAAAGCAGGTGCGCTAACCGGACTGCGCTACACCCC
>CAKUYM010000288.1 GCA_934716785.1 uncultured Bacteroides sp.
TTGAAAAAAAACTAAAAAATCCCATATTTACGGTTGTTTGTATAATACATTATGCTACAAAGATATAACAAAGGATTGAAAAAGTAAAAAAAAGAAGCAATAAAAAATCCTCTCATTGATACAATGAGAGGATTTTGCCGTATAGCGTATTATGCTATTCCTATTACTTTTTGAAAAAGTCTTGTACTTTTTCGTTCGGAACCATTTGTTCATCAAAAACGTATGCTCCGGTTTTCGGAGATTTCACCATTTTGATAACCTTGGTGTAAGCACGACCTTCTTTAGAACCTTCGTGCAAACTTGCTACTGTTTTCTTTGCCATGGGTTATACTTCTTTATTATTTAATTTCCTTGTGTACTGTAACTCTCTTCAGAATCGGGTTGTATTTCTTCAACTCAAGTCTTTCTGTAGTATTCTTTCTGTTCTTAGTTGTGATATAACGAGATGTTCCCGGCATTCCACTGTCTTTGTGTTCTGTACATTCCAGAATCACTTGTACTCTGTTACCTTTTGCTTTCTTTGCCATTGTAAGTTTTCTCCTCTACGTTTAGCCGATTACTTTAATGCTTTTCCAATCACAATAACCTTTAGCCACAGCTTCTGTCAGCGCAGCGTCCAGTCCTTTTTTGTTGATGATACGCAGTCCGTTAGCGCAAATGCTAAGGCTGATCCAACAATCCTGTTCTACATAATAGAACTTCTTATTAAACAAGTTCAAATCAAAGGTTCTTTTAGTTCTTCTCTTTGAGTGTGAAACATTGTTGCCAATCATGGCTTTCTTTCCGGTAATTTGACAAATCTTCGACATTTCTATCTTATTTTTATAGTTTTATATCTATACTTATTTCAAACAGGACGCAAAGTAAGCACTTTTATCCGTATAAAACAAGGATTTCTTAAAATAATTCGTTTATAAGTGGCTATTTTTCTTTATTTGAGCAGCTCTCGGAGCATCAGCAGGGCGTTATTGCCTGCTCTTTCGATGTTCATGGCTCTTCCGCGGTTTGTTTCCTGCTTGTAAGTACGAATTTCGTTTTTATAACCAGCAGCTATCCAAACAGTGCCCACCGGTTTCTCTGGAGTGCCGCCTCCCGGACCGGCTATTCCTGACGTCGCAACGGCACAGTCGGTTTTCAAAGCTTTCATCGCACCTTTCACCATTTCAATCACCGTTTCTTCGCTTACAGCGCCATGGCATTCCAGCGTTTCGGGAGAAACATTCAGAAGAGCTTTCTTTACATCATTGGAGTAAGCTACGATACTACCATTAAAATATTCCGAACTTCCTGCTATGGAGGTCAGTCGTGCAGCGATGCTTCCGCCTGTGCAACTTTCTGCGGTGGAAACGGTCAATTTCTTCTTTTTCAAGAGTTCGCCAACGATGACTTCCAGCGGTGTATCATCTTCGCTGAAGATATCTTCGCCTAATATACCCTCCAATTTTGCTTTTTCGCATTCAAGAAGTTTTTTTACTTCCTCTTCCTTTTGTCCGCGTCCCGTCAGTCTCAGTCGGATAATTCCGAGCTTAGGCAGGTATGCCAGTTTGATACATTCCGGCAAGGCGCTCTCCCAAGGCTCCAGCTTCTCGGCCAGCACCGATTCCGGATAATGTTGCACGAGGAAATTTTGGTGGATGATTACATCCGTTTGAAACTTTTCGTGTAGCATAGGCAGCACGCTCTCGCTCATCACGGTGGTCATCTCCTGCGGAACTCCGGGCATGGAGACAAGCACCTTTCCCTCTTTTTCAAACCAACTGACCGATGCACTTCCTACGGGATTGTTGATTACCGTACAGTTTTCGGGCACCATCGCCTGACTCCGGTTGAGCGCATTCATCGGGATTTTTCCCGCCAGCACCCGTTTCACATTCTCAAACACCTCTTCATTGAATACCAGTTGCGTATGAAAGTATTTGCAAAGGGTTTGTTTGGTTATATCATCTTTGGTTGGACCCAGTCCTCCGGTCACTAATACAATATTCACCCTTTTCATCGCATTATCAATCGCTTCCAGAATTTCTTCTTCCCGGTCGCGAACGGAAACAATGCGAAGGACTTCAATACCGATTTTGTTTAATTCTCGCCCCATCCAAGCAGAATTAGTATCGACAACCTGCCCTATCAGCAGTTCATCGCCAATGGTTATGATTTCGGCAAACATATTTTCCTTTTCTACTTATATATTATATATATGGTATATGAAAAAAACAATTTACAGCGTAACGCGCGAATAGGCCGGAAGTTCGATGGAACAGAAATCTTTATCCAAATACTTGAAATATCCGGTGATGGCAATCATCGCCGCATTGTCAGTCGTATAGCTGAATTTAGGTATAAATATATTCCATCCGTATTTTTCGGCATGTTCTCTGAATGCGTTACGCAATCCGTTGTTGGCGGAAACCCCTCCTGCCACGGCCACCTCCTTGATTTTGTACTCTTTGGCAGCTTTCCGCAATTTATCCATTAGGATATCTACGACCGTTGCTTCCAGTGATGCCGCCAAGTCAGCCTTATGATGTTCGATAAAATCGGGATCTTCTTTTATCCAATCACGCAATGAATACAAGAATGAGGTTTTTAATCCGCTGAAGCTATAATCCAGTCCCGGGATATGCGGTTTGCTGAATGTGAAAGCCTTCGGATTTCCTTGGCGTGCCAGTTTGTCGATAATCGGTCCGCCCGGATAGCCCAACCCCATGACTTTCGAGCATTTGTCAATAGCCTCGCCTGCGGCATCGTCTATTGTCTGGCCGAGAATCTTCATGTCATTATAGGCTTTTACCAATATGATTTGTGAGTTTCCTCCGGACACCAACAGGCAGAGAAATGGAAATTGAGGCTGTCTGTTATCCTCACCTTCCGCTTTAATAAAATGAGCCAAAACATGACCGGTCAGATGATTAACGTCGATCAACGGAATGTTTAAAGAACGGGCGAATCCTTTGGCAAAAGAAACACCGACGAGCAAAGAGCCCATCAGGCCCGGTCCGCGGGTGAAAGCTACCGCACTCAGTTCGTCTTTGGTGACGCCGGCACGTTTCAAGGCTTCATGTACAACCGGTACTATATTTTGCTGGTGAGCCCGTGAAGCCAGTTCGGGTACTACTCCACCGTATGCTTCGTGTACGGCTTGGCTTGACACTACATTTGACAGCAGATAGCCATCCTTTATAACGGCTGCCGATGTGTCATCACAAGAGGATTCTATTCCTAATATTATCGTACTCATAAATATTTAAACTATTAAACGATGCAAAAGTAATCATAAAACTACGATTCATAACGAACTATTTTATATTTTTGTTCTCAAAATAAAAAGTAACCGCTTATCAGAACGCTGAAAAAGACTGTACGCTGGGTAGTCTGTATTGTACTGGGAGTATATATCGGGGCTATTATCTTGCTGGACATACCCAATGTTCAACGAGCGATAAGTTCGTTGGTATCAAAAGAACTATCCCAAGTATTGGGGACAAAAGTGGTGATCGGCCGAATTAATATCGGATTGCTGAACCGTATTATCATTGAGGATGTATTGCTTGATGATCAAAGCGGACAGGAAATGCTCAAGGTCACCCGCTTGTCTGCTAAATTTGACATAACGCCCTTCTTTAAAGGAAAGATTTCCATCAGTAACGTGCAGCTTTTCGGCTTCAATATCAATCTTCGGAAAGACACACCCGACTCTCCTCCCAACTTCAAGTTTGTCATGGATGCTTTCGCGTCCAAGGATACGGTGAAGAAAGAGAGTCCGTTGGACCTGCGTATCAATTCTATTCTGATCCGCCGCGGCAGGATGACCTATCATGTGCTTTCGGAAGAAGAGACCCCCGGTAAGTTTAATGCCGGACACGTGCAGCTTCAAAACATCATTGCCAGCATTTCCTTGAAAGCATTGAACAAGGATTCCGTGAATTTGGGAATCAAGCGGTTGAGCCTTGACGAGAAAGCATCCGGATTTTCTTTGAAGAAGTTGAGTCTGAAATTGGTTGCCAACAGTCGGCAGACGAATATCGACAACTTCGCCATCGAATTGCCTGAGACCTCCTTGAGGATGGACACCATACACTTGGCATATGACAGTCTGCAAGCTTTCAACCGTTTTGCAGAGCAAGTCCGTTTTTCTTTCCGCACCCTGCCGTCGCAAATCACCTTGAAGGACATATCGCCGTTTGTGCCTGCCTTGTCGCATTTTAAAGAACCGGTCACGTTGGATATGGAAGTAAAAGGCACGGTCGATCAGTTGACCTGCTCGCAGTTGGAGATTACGGCAGCCGACCGCCAGTTCCGTCTTAGAGGGGATGTGTCGTTGCAGGATTTGTCACGTCCGCAGGATGCCTATGTGTATGGCACGCTTTCCGAACTTTCGGCCAACACCCGCGGTGTCGGATTTTTAGTGCGCAATCTGAGCCCCAATTACAATGGAGTTCCTCCTGTACTTGAGCGTTTGGGCGACGTTAGCTTCCGAGGAGAGATTTCCGGATATTTTGCAGACCTAGTCGCTTACGGACAATTGCACACCGGTTTGGGAAGCATAAAGACCGACTTGAAATTGAGTTCGGACAAGAGCAAGGGGTTATTCGCCTACTCCGGCACGGTGAAAACGGAAGACTACAAACTCGGTGAGCTACTGGCAAATGAGCAACTGGGAGAAATCACGTTCAACCTTGATGTGCATGGCAGACACATCACAAATATGTTTCCGGTCATTGAACTGAAGGGATTGATAGCTTCTGTAGATTACAGCAGATATAGGTATGAGAATATTACGCTGGATGGCGAATACAAGCAAGGCGGTTTTAACGGCAAGGTTGCATTGGACGACCCGAACGGCTCTGTCTATTTGAATGGAGATGTCAATATCGCTTCTAAAACTCCTACTTTCAATTTTCTGGCGGTAGTCGATAAAGTACGGCCGAATGACTTGAACCTTACAGACAAGTATCCGGATTCGGAATTCTCTCTGAAACTGAAAGCCAACTTTACGGGTGGTTCCGTAGATGAGATGATTGGAGAAATCAATGTCGACAGTTTGAAGTTCGTGGCTCCTGACAAAGACTATTTCATGAAAAACATGAATGTCCGTGCCATAAAGCAGAACAATGAGAATCGGTTGATGCTGACTTCCGAGTTCCTGACGGCAAGCATAGAAGGGAAGTTCCAGTATCACACGTTGCCTGCCAGTATCCTGAACATCATGAGAAAGTACGTCCCTTCCTTGATATTGCCACCTAAAAAGCCGATCGAAACGCACAACAACTTTCAGTTTGATATACATATATATAATACGGATATCTTATCTACGATTTTTGATATTCCGCTGACTGTGTATACCCATTCCACTTTAAAGGGATATTTCAATGACCCCATGCAGCGTTTGCGCGTGGAAGGATATTTTCCGCGCCTGCAATATAAGAACAACTATATCGAGTCGGGGCTGATTCTGTGTGAAAATCCGGAAGACCATATTTGCGCCAAAGTCCGTCTGACCAACCTGAAGAAGAAAGGGGCGGTCAACCTTTCCTTGGATGCGCAGGCGAAAGACGATAATGTCAGTACGACTTTGAATTGGGGAAACAGTGCCGTTGCAACATATAGCGGACAGTTGGCCGCCGTAGCCAAATTCTTGCGCACGGAAGGAGAAAAGCCATTGTTGAAAGCAATGGTGGATGTGAAGCCTACGGACGTAATCC
>CAKUYM010000289.1 GCA_934716785.1 uncultured Bacteroides sp.
TTGACAATCTGTGCGATATTTGCCATCTTCAGGCGGTCTGTGTATTTGTGGAATACATCAAGACTTAAGGAAGCCACGAAAGCATCGCGCAATGTGTTCTGTTGATACAAGTGACCTCTAATAGTCCCTGGTTCTTCATCCCACCAGGTACCCCATTCGTCAAGGAGGAGAGCTATTTTTTTGTCCTTGTCATACTTGTCCATGATGGCGCAATGTTTCTTCAATACGTCTTCCACTTCAAGACATTTTCCCATTGTCCAGTAGTAATCGTCTTTATTGAATTTGGTGGCTGCTCCTTTGCTACCGCTCCATCCGGTCACTGTATAATAGTGCAAGGAAATGCCATCCATTCGGTGTCCTACGCGATTCATCAATACATCTGTCCAGTTATAATCGTAGTCGCTGGCGCCGCTGGCCACTTTGAACAGACGATTGCCGTCATAGTTGCGGCAATAAGTGGAATAACGGCGATGTAAATCGGCATTTATGCTGACAGCATCAATGCGGTAATTCCTGCAAGTAGAAAATGTTTTTTATAGTCTTATTTCTAATGTAAATGAGATTGTTATATTATTTATGGTGTAGAAGTAACACTTTTGTTTGATGTATCAAATACACTATTGTATGTTATGCGGCATAAAAGAACTTTTTAACTATAAATAAGAAAGGCGGCTTCCATCACGGAAGCCGCCTTTCTTATTTATGTAAACTTGAATAATCTCTTATTCCAGTCTGCGTGAACCGTCACCGATTATTACGTCATAGACTTTCGGACTTCTGCCGAATTTGGCTTTGAAAGCCTCTTTAGTCTTTTCAACGAAGTTATCATACAGTTCATTCTTCACGAGGTTGATGGTGCAACCACCGAAACCGCCACCCATAACGCGTGAACCGGTCACTCCGTGTTCCTTGGCGCAGTCGTTCAAGAAGTCGAGTTCTTCGCAACTTACTTCGTACAGCTTGCTCATGCCATGATGAGTTTCATACATTTTCTTACCTACAGTTTCGTAATCGTCTTTCTCCAATGCTTCGCAAACGTCGAGTACGCGTTGGATTTCTTCGATTACGTATTCTGCACGCATATAGTCTTCAGCGCTGATGTCGGCTTTTGCCTCTTCAAGCATTTCCATTGTACAGTCGCGCAGGAATTCTACGTGTGGGTGTCTCTTCTGGATAGCGGCAACAGCAGCCTCACAACTTTGGCGACGCTTGTTGTAAGCAGAAGAAGCCAATTCGTGTTTAACGACCGAATCCATCAAAACCAAGCGGTAACCTTCCGGATGGAACGGGAAATACTGATATTCCAGTGAGCGGCAATCCAAACGGATCAAACTGCCGGCTTTACCGAATACGGAAGCAAATTGGTCCATGATACCACAGTTTACACCGCAGTAGTTGTGCTCGGTAGCTTGGCCGACTTTAGCCAACTCGAATTTATCGATTTTGTTATCACCAAACAATTCGTTCAATGCAAAAGCATACGTGCTTTCCAAAGCAGCGGAAGAAGACATACCTGCACCCAGAGGCACATCACCTGCAAAGGCTGTATTGAATCCTTTTACGTCAACGCCACGTTTGATCATTTCGCGGCAAACACCGAATATGTATCTTGCCCAGCTGGCACGCGGAGCATCTTCTTCGTTCAATCCGAATTCTACATAATCTTTCAAGTCGATAGAGTATGCTCTTACTTTGTCAGTACCATTCGGTTTGATTTCGGCAATCATACCTTTGTCTACCGCACCCGGGAAAACAAATCCGCCATTGTAGTCAGTGTGCTCACCAATCAGGTTGATACGACCCGGTGAAGCATATAAAAATCCAGTAGTTCCGTCAAAATGCTTAATGAATCTACTTCTTACGTATTCTGTATCCATGATATTAATGTTTTAAAAGTGAATAAATTAGTATGTTGTTATTCCACAGGAATATCCTTGTTGACGTTTTTGCAACCGATTTTGCTATAGTACAAGATGTATACCAGCATGGCGATAATCAGCCAGTAGCTTGTGATCGGGTCAGTGGCTTTAGCTATGAAGTCCTGAATCAACGGCATGATACCGCCACCAACTACCATCATCATGAATAAACCGGATGCGGCTGCTGTATATTTACCCAATCCTTCTACTGCGAGGTTGAAGATACCACCCCACATCACAGAAGTGGAAAGTCCGCATACTGCGATAAGGAAGCACTTCATAGGAATTTCATTTCCTCTGAAATCTACGGTAATCGTTTCGGGCATCAAGATAGCAATCAGCAACATGACAATAGCAAACAAAGAAACGGCTGTCATTTGCGCAGTGGTTGAGATTTTACCACTGATAATACTGCTGGAAGCACGACCGATAAGCATCAGGAACCAGTAGCTGGCAGCCAGTGTACCACCTACGGCAGCAGAACCTTCAAATCCTAAGTTGGTGATATAGAAGTTCAACTGTGCCGGTATGCCGATTTCTACACCTACATAAAAGAAGATGGCGATAACGCCCAGCAAGCAGTGACGGAAAGCCAACGGGCTGTGCTCGAATTTTTGGTTGGCTACATTTGCTTGTGGTTCAGGAATGTTAACGAATGAAATGATGATGAATGACAAAACGAATATGCCGATACCGATGAACAGAAGTGGCGCTACGTCACTCATACTTGTTGATGCAGTAACCTGACCGATCAGCACACCTACCAATAGCGGAGTTAATGTTCCTGTCAATGAGTTCAGCGTACCACCGATCTGGATTAATTGGTTACCTTTATTTCCACCGCCACCTAAGAGGTTCAACATCGGGTTAACTACGGTGTTCAGCATACATACGCAGAAACCGCAGATGAATGCGCCCAGCAGATAAATGATAAGGTTCAGAGCGATGATTTGTCCGTCGTATGTGAAAGTCTCTACGTCTGCTCCGAAAATACTGGAAAAGTACTGTACTAACAATCCGATTGCTCCTACAGCCAAAGCGCTCAGAGCTGTTTTCTTGTAGCCGTATTTAACAAGCATTTTGCCTGCAGGGATACCCATAAACAGATAGGCGGCAAAGTTCATCATATTTCCCATCATAGCTGCCCAGCTATATTGGAATCCCCAAATATTACCAAACGGAGCGGCCATATTGGTAACGAATGAAATCATCGCAAAAATAAAGCACATAGTGATAATCGCGATGAGATTACCACTCTTCTTTTCTTGTGTCATGGTTTAAAAAATGTTAGTTTATAAAATTGGGTTAGTTATTTTTTATTATTATTGTTCAACAGTGAATTTGTAAACCGTGATTTGCTGGTATTCATCACCCGGCAGCAAAGTAGCCGATGGGAAATGCGGTTTGTTCGGAGTATCCGGAAAACATTGTGCTTCGAAGCAGATGGCACTTCTTGCAGGGAATGTAGCACCGTGGGCACCTTCAAATCCGTTGAGCCAGTTGCCGGTATAAAGCTGTACACCCGCTTCGGTAGTATATACTTCCATGATACGGCCGCTTTCGGGATCTTTGCAAGTTGCTGCCAAGTCGAGAGAACCGCTTTCGACCTTGTTCAGTACATAGCAGTGATCGTATCCGGCACCGAATTCCAATTGCTGGAATTTGTCATTGATGCGTTCGCCTACTGTGTGGGGTGTGCGGAAGTCCATCGGAGTGCTTTCTACTTTGGCAATTTCTCCTGTCGGGATGGAAACGTCATCAATGGGTGTATAGAAATCAGCGTTGATAGTAACAATGTGGTTGTTGACGGTAGGAGTAGGGTTGGCAATGCCGGCGAGATTGAAGAAGCCGTGATTGGTAAGGTTTACTACTGTAGCTTTGTCGGTTGTAGCCCGGTATTCGATAGTCAAAGCATTTACTTCGTTTTCGAGACGGTAGGTCATTTCTACTTCGAGATTGCCGGGGAAGCCTTCTTCGCCATCGGCAGAAACATAGTTGAACTGCACCGTGCTCTCGTCAATCTGGACAGCATCCCACACACGGGCATGAAAACCTGTCGGTCCGCCATGTAGGGAGTTGGGACCATTATTGATGGTGAGTTCGTGCTCTTCACCGAACAACGTGAACTTACCTTTGGCGATACGGTTGCCATAGCGTCCGATAGTCGTACTGAGAAACGGTTCCGGACTGTTGATTACGTGATCGATACTGTCGTGTCCGAGGATCACGTTGGCATATTTACCGTTTTTGTCCGGTACCATGATAGAGAGAATGGCGCATCCGTAGTTGGTTACAGCTACTTCCATTCCCTTGGCATTCTTAAGGATAAATAAATCTGTTTTCTTATCGTTTATCTCCTTTTGAAAATCTTCGCGGCTGAGCCCCGAAAGATTACCTTCTGTTGGGAATGTGTTATTCATGTTTGATATGATTAAAATTTCTTGCAAATAAAAGGAAATTCTTTCTTACTCACAAATTATTCCGCCTAAATATCGGTGGCGGTTTAGGAAAGTTTAGCTTTATTACTTTATGTTCCTTGTTCTTTGCGGCATGATTTTTTTTCCAAAAAGAAAATCCTTGTCCTTTTCTTAAAAACTAAACTATTTTTTGTATGTTTGTTCCCGGATTGTTACAATCCGAGTAAATTTAATCTAAGTTTATAACAAGAAAAACAAAAGATGTATCCATTAAAATTCGAACCTATTCTGAAGCAGACACTTTGGGGAGGCGACAAGATTATCCCGTTCAAGCATTTGAACTCGGACTTGAAAGGGGTAGGAGAAAGCTGGGAAATTTCCGGCGTTGAGGACAATGAATCCGTGGTGGCCAATGGCCCGGATAAAGGTTTAAACCTGACCGATATGGTAAAACGGTATCGCGAGGAACTGGTGGGTGAAGCTAATTATGCGCGTTTCGGCAATAAATTTCCGCTGCTCATCAAGTTTATCGATGCCCGGCAGGATTTGTCTATTCAAGTGCATCCGACAGACGAACTGGCGAAGAAACGCCATAATTCGATGGGAAAGACCGAAATGTGGTATGTGGTAGATGCTGATAAAGGAGCTAAGTTACGTTCGGGTTTTTCAGAACAGATTACCCCGAAAGAATATAAGGAACGTGTGCAGAACAATACGATTACCGATGTGCTGCAAGAGTACGAAGTTCATCCGGGTGATGTGTTCTTCCTGCCTGCCGGACGTGTGCATAGTATCGGTGCCGGTTCGTTTATAGCTGAGATTCAGCAGACTTCTAATATAACATATCGTATCTACGATTTCAATCGTAAGGATGCGAATGGGAAAACCCGTGAACTTCATACTGATTTGGCGCGCGATGCTATAAACTATGAGGTATTGGATGATTATCGCACTAAATATGAAGCGGTGAAGGATGAACCGGTAGAACTGGTTGCTTGTCCATACTTTACGACTTCTTTGTACGATATGACCGAAGAGATCAGTTGCGATTATTCGGAACTTGACTCCTTCGTGATTTTTATCTGTATGGAAGGAGCTTGTAAGATGAAAGATAATGAAGGCAACGAATTGACGGTTCGTGCAGGTGAATCGATCTTGTTCCCTGCTACTACACAAGATCTCACCATAACTCCTGAAGGAGGACATGTGAAGCTGTTGGAGACATACGTGTGACCTGACTTTTTTAAAGCATAGCTTTACGGTTACTAAAGCATAGCTTTAGCACTCCTAAAGCTATGCTTTATGCTTCCTAAAACGATGGGGTACTGGTGGTGTTCATTATGAGGGTTCAATGTGTACA
>CAKUYM010000290.1 GCA_934716785.1 uncultured Bacteroides sp.
GTATTGAAATCATCGTAGTTCTTGTCCACAGGATTGAAACTGTTGACATGTACATCTCCCAAAGCGTGAATAAACTGCTTGCCGCCGAGATAGATACCTACGTGGGAAACCTCCTCCTTTCGTCCGGCCGTGGCTTTCCGACCGAAGAACACCAAATCTCCGCGCTGCACATTGGAAAAATCCGATGCTATCTCGATACGTTCACCCACATATGCCTGTTGGGATGCATCCCTTGGAATAATGATGTCGTGCATAAAAAGCACAGTCCGGACCAATCCGCTGCAATCAACACCTTTCGAAGATGTCCCCGCCCACAGATACGGGATTCCCATCATGGAATAGGCCGTCCCGATGATGCTTTCAACGTCCCGCTTCAGTGAATTCCTCCATTGTTTTTCCGGTTTTGAGATAGACTTCGGAATATAGGCTTGCCGACCGTCCGGATAAGAGACCTTATAGAAATGTCCTTTATTGCCCTCCCATTTCAGACGATTGCCTGCCACTACATCGGAGACGGTCTGCGACTTCTCGTCCGGTTTCGTGTAAGTGAACCCGTAATGCGAAGTAACCACTATCTTTTCCGCACGGTTCCATTCATTATATTCTTCTTTGGACATGGGGGTGATTACCATCCTGTGCACCCATCCGGTATAATCGTCCGGGGTCTGAATCTCGTACCAGCCTGTATATTGAAGCACCTTGACGGGCATTCCCAATAACGCCTGCGTACTCATGCCGGAAGTGAATTTGCCTTCTTCGCGCATATTACAAACAGAGACCTGCACCACCCCATAGGCTGAATCGGCAGACATGGGGCGAATGTCCTGTGCCTTCAGACATACTGCGCCAATCATCAGAAAGCAACCGAAAAAGAGGATTTTTATTTTCATCAAATCAAAGTTTTAGGAATAGCAAAGGTAGGAATTATTTTTATTCGCAACCAAGTCTCTCCTATAAAATCCTATTCATGAACACTCGCTATAAGTTTAATGCCGGCTATGCCCCGATACCGCTGCCTGCCAAGTTCGACAAAAGAAACTTCCATATATACCTCCCATCCCCTATTTATTGCAAAATTAACGCAACCGCCTTTGATTTGTTATACTTTCTTTAGCTTAAACAAAATAAATGACGTACTTTTGCAGTCTAAAGCAGTTGGTCGGTCTGTCGCGTGCATGTTAGCGTGCAGGAGGAAAGTCCGGGCAACATAGAGCATCCTACTTCCTAACAGAAAGCTGTCCGCGAGGGTAGAGTAACGTAGAAGAAAATAACCGCCCCTTCTTTCGGGGAGAGGTAAGGGTGAGAAGGTGGGGTAAGAGCCCACCAGCCGCATGGTGACATGTCGGGCTGTACGTCTTAGGAGTTGTAAGGTCATGTAAACCGGCGTTATGAGAGTTGCTCGCTCCATGTCGGAGGGTAGACCGCTAAAGTGTCGTGGTGACACGCCACTCAGATAAATGACAGACACCTTATTATATATAAGGTACAGAACTCGGCTTACAGGCTGACTGCTTTTTCCTTTTTTGTAAAACCATGAGCCATGAAGACATGAAGAAAAGAATCGCTGATATATGGAAATTCCTCACGTATGACATTTGGCGCATTACGGAAGGAGAAGTGACAAGAACAAAATTCTCGCTCTACAACATCATAAAGACCATTTATCTATGCATCAACAGATTTGCCAAAGACAGAATGGCAAATAAGGCTTCGGCTCTGACATATAGCACTCTGCTTGCCATTGTGCCGATACTCGCCATACTATTCGCCATTGCCCGCGGGTTCGGCTTTGATAGCCTGATGGAACATCAGTTGCGCAGCGGGTTCGGAGGAAATACAGAAACCACGGAAGCAATCTTCTCCTTTGTCGACTCTTATCTTTCACAAACCAAAAGCGGCGTCTTCATCGGTATCGGTCTGGTGATGTTGCTATGGACGGTCATCAATCTGGTCAGCAATATAGAAATCACATTCAACCGTATCTGGGAGGTGAAGAAAGCCCGATCTATGTATCGCAAGATTACGGATTATTTCTCCATGTTTCTGCTGATGCCTATTCTGATAGTAGTCTCAGGCGGTCTTTCCATTTTTGTGAGCACCATGCTCAAGCAGATGGATGACTTTGTGCTGCTGGCTCCTATCATGAAATTCTCGATCCGGCTTATTCCTTTCGTGCTGACGTGGATGATGTTCACAGGACTGTACATCTTCATGCCGAACACGAAAGTAAAATTCAAGCATGCACTTATTTCAGGGATTCTGGCAGGAACCGCCTATCAGGCTTTCCAGTATCTGTATATCAACAGCCAGTTGTGGGTATCGAAATACAACGCCATTTACGGTAGCTTTGCCGCCTTGCCACTGTTCCTGCTTTGGCTGCAAACATCATGGACCATCTGTCTTTTCGGAGCCGAACTGACATACGCCGGACAGAACATCCAAAGTTTCAGCTTCGACCAAGATACCCGGAATATCAGCCGGCGCTATCGCGACTTTATCTCCATCCTGATTATGTCTCTTATCGCCAAACGGTTTGCTAAGAACGAACCGCCATATACTGCCTCAAAAATATCAGAAGAGCACAAAATTCCGATCCGACTCACTCATCAGGTGCTTTATCAATTGCAAGAGATAAATTTGATTCATGAAGTCGGTACTGATGAGAAAAGCGAGGAAATCGGCTATCAGCCATCAATGGATATCAACCAACTGAACGTGGCTATCTTGCTTGACCGACTGGATACCTACGGTTCGGAAAACTTCAAGATTGACAAAGACGAAGAATTCAGTGATGAATGGAAAGTACTGACCGAATCCAAAGAAGAATATTATAAAAAGGCAAGTAAGGTACTGCTGAAGGACTTGTAAGAAAGCGCGGCCTTGAATAGCGAGAAGATTTTAAACACAATTATATAAAAAAAGAATGAATAAACTGCTAATCAGCGTTTTTGCCCTATGCTTTGCAGGAGCAATCACAGCACAAGAATCTCCGCTATGGATGCGCCATTGCGCTCTTTCACCGGAAGGTACAACCATCGCCTTTACTTATAAAGGAGACATTTACACCGTGCCGGTCACCGGCGGACGCGCGACACAGCTCACCACCAATCCGGCTTTTGACACGAAACCGATATGGAGTCCCGACGGGAAACAGATCGCTTTCGCATCCGACCGTATGGGAAGTATGGACGTTTTCACCGTATCCAAAGACGGCGGAGCTCCCCTACGACTGACCACCCACTCCGGCAGCGAAAAGCCCATTGCTTACAAAGACAACAAGCACATCTTGTTTACAGCCAACATCGCACCCTCTGCCGAAGATGCCGGATTCCCTTCCGGACAGTTCCAGCAGGTATATGAAGTGGCCGTGACAGGCGGACGCCCCGTCATGTTCTCATCTATGCCGATGGAATGTATCTCCATCAATAAAGACGGGGTCATACTTTATCAAGACAAAAAAGGATATGAGGACTACTGGCGCAAACACCAAGTGTCTCCCATTGCCCGTGACATATGGACACTGACTCCGGGGGAAGTGCCTGCTTATCAAAAACAAACGACTTTCGGCGGTGAAGACCGAGAACCGGTATGGGCTCCCGACGGACAATCATTCTATTATCTGAGTGAAGAGAAAGGCTCTTTCAATGTATTCCAACGCGCACCCGGAGCAACCTCCGCCAAGCAGATTACTTTCCACACCAAGCATCCTGTTCGATTCTTAAGCGTAGCTACCGACGGCAAACTCTGCTACGGGTACAACGGTGAAATCTACACACTCGCACCGGGTGGTAAACCGCAGAAAGTAAACATCACCATCCTGGCGGATAAGAACGACAAAGACATTATCCGACAGATCAGATCGAATGGAGCTACTGACATCGCCGTGTCTCCCCAAGGGAAAGAGGTGGCATTTATCATGCGTGGTGACGTGTACGTCACTTCCATTGACTATAAGACAACGAAGCAAATTACGAATACTCCCGACCAAGAACGCAACCTGAGCTTCTCTCCCGACGGACGGACATTAGTTTACTCTTCGGAACGCAACGGACTGTGGCAACTATACACATCAACCATCGTGCGCAAGGAGGAAAAGCAATTCGCCTATGCCACGGAATTGAAGGAAGAACGTCTGACAAAATCTAATGTTGCTTCTTTCGAGCCGCAATTCAGTCCTGACGGAAAGGAAATCGCTTTCCTTGAAAACCGTACCGCCATCCGTGTCATTAATCTGAAAAGCAAAGCAGTGCGCACCGTCATGGATGCCAAATACCAGTACTCTTATGCAGATGGTGACCAATGGTTTCAGTGGAGCCCGGACAGCAAATGGATTCTTTCGGACTTCATCGGTGTAGGTGGCTGGAACAACAAAGATGTTGTGCTGCTGAAAGCCGACGGAAAGGGAGAAATGATAAACCTGACCGAGAGCGGATATGGCGACAGTAACGCCAAATGGGTGCTCGGCGGAAAAGCGATGATATGGAATAGTGACCGTGCCGGATACCGCAGTCATGGTAGTTGGGGAAGCGAAAGCGATGCTTATATCATGTTCTTCGACGTAGACGCTTACAACCGTTTTATGATGAGCAAGGAAGATCTCACTTTGCTTGAAGAGGCGGAAAAAGCAGAGAAAGCGGAAAAAGAGAAAGCTGAGAAAGAACAAAAGGAAAAGGCAGAAAAAGAAAAAGCCGATAAGAAGAAAGATCAGAAAGGAAAGCTGAAAGAAGACAAGAAAGAGGAAGCTGATAAGAAAGAAGAGGTGAAGCCACTTACTTTCGACCTTGAGAATCGCTTCGACCGCATTGTACGCCTGACGGTCAATTCCTCTCGTCTTGCCGATGCCATACTTACTCCCAAAGGTGACGCCGTTTATTACCTTGCCGCATTTGAGGGCGACTACGATTTATGGGAACATAAGTTGAAAGAAAACACGACCAAAATACTTCTGAAAGGAGTTGGCGGCGGTGCACTGATACCCGATAAAGAAGGAAAGAACATCTTTATGTGTACAAGGGGACAGCTGAAGAAAATAGAAATTGCCGGCAGCAAAGTCACTCCTATTAATTTTGAGGCTTTCTTCGACTACCGTCCCTACGATGAGCGTGCCTATATCTTCGATCACGTTTACCAACAGGTGAATGATAAATTCTATGTTGCCGACCTTCAAGGAACCGACTGGAAAGGTTACAAAGAAGCATACCAACGCTTCCTGCCGCATATCAACAACAATTATGACTTCGCCGAAATGCTGAGCGAAATGCTCGGAGAGCTGAATGCGTCGCATACCGGAGCTCGTTTTGGCGGAGGGGGCGGTGCATTGCCTACCGCTGCATTAGGCGTATTCTATGACGAATCTTATGATGGAGCAGGATTGAAAATCAAAGAGATTTTAGACCAAAGTCCTTTTACGCAGAAAAAGACAGAGGTAAAAGCCGGATGCATCATCGAAAAGGTAGATGGAAAAACGATTGAAGCAAATGCGGATTACTTCCCGTTGTTTGAGGGTAAAGTAGGACGGAAAGTCATACTCACCGTGTATGATCCATCTACCAAAAAACGTTTTGAAGAAACAGTGAAAGCTATCAGCTACAATACCCAAAGCGAGCTGCTCTATAAGCGTTGGGTGAAACGCTGTGCCCAGAAAGTGGAAGAGCTATCCGGTGGTCGCATAGCCTATGTGCATATCAAAGG
>CAKUYM010000291.1 GCA_934716785.1 uncultured Bacteroides sp.
CTATTAGAGCGGGAACCTATCACCTCTTTATATATGGACAAAGAGGAACGGCTCTACATAGGCACACATAATAAAGGTCTGCTGATATGCGACAAGGATCTGAACATCCTGCAAAAACTGAATAAAGAAAGTACCCCTTCCCTTTCCGATAATGCCGTCAGTTGTATTTTTGAAGATTCACATCATCAGATATGGATAGGTACGGATATGAAAGGGCTGAACAAGTGGAATCCGACCCAACAGACGATCTCCACCTTCCTGAAACACAACAGCGGACTGACCGACAATTATATCCGTTGTATCCAGGAACAAAACCAGCGACTGATTATCGGAACATTCGACGGTTTGAGTGTGCTCGACCTGACGGATGATGCCATCACCAAATACAATACGTTTGAAGCCAACCGTAATAATCTGAGTCACTTCTCTGTCCGCAGCTTGTGTGTAGACCGTGCCGGGACATTATGGGTAGGAACTTATTCCGGCGGAGTCAATTATTACAATCCGCTTAATAACCGTTTTGTATTCTATCATCCTTTAGAAAACAGTGGACAAAAGCTATACAACATTTTCGGCCCGATGGTATATGGTTCAAACTCCCTTTGGATAGGAACAGAAGGCGGCGGTTTACTGCAATTCAATCCGGTTACTAAAGAATACGCCAACTATTTGTTGGAAGAACGTCCTGTCGGGATGCACAATAAGAACATTATCAAATCTCTGATGATGGAAGGAGAAAATATTTGGTGTGGCACCAATAACGGCGGACTGTATTGCTTCCACATTCCCACGAAACGCTTCTCGCTTATCCACCAGTTCAATGAGAAAAACTTAGGTATTTATACTATCTATCGCGATGCCAAGGGAGACATCTGGTTAGGGACTACTTCCCGCCAAGGGCTCGTTAGAATCACCAATGATAAGAAAGTAACCCGCAAATTCCCTGTCGGAGAAAAAGAAGAAATCAGCTTCTCCAGTATTCGTGCATTTCTGCCGCTTCGTGAGAATGTATATCTGATAGGGACACGCTCATTCGGACTTTACGAATATGATGTAGAAAAAAGGACACTGATACAGTATTCAACGGAAGAAAAAGAGCCGTCGCGCAAACTGGAAAACAATTACATTACCGGTATTCTGAGAAAAAAGAACGGTGAGATATGGGTAGGAACATTTGGCGCAGGGATTTACCAGTATCAGGAAGGCAAGGGAATCGTCCGCCATATCGGTACGAAGGAAGGGTTGGCCAATGAAGAAGTATATACCCTGGTGGAATATAATCAGAATATATGGGCTAGTATAGATAACGGTATTGCCGAAATAAATACAAAAACGGGACAGGTATATGCCTATGACTGCTTTGCCGGACTCGAAACACTGGAGTTTACACCACAGGGCGGTATCTGCCTGCCCAATGGGGAAGTCTATTTCAGCGGCAGCAACGGATTTCTTTCCTTCACTCCCCGTTCATTGATAAAGAACAATATGAGGCCGCCGGTAGTACTAACCCAGTTGACGGTCAACAACAAAGTGATACAACCGGGCGACAAGAGCCGCTTACTGGAAACCAATCCCGACGATGCGGCAACAGTTACCCTCGCTTATAATCAGAATAATTTCTCTATTGCATACTGTGCCCTGAACTATATCCTGCACGAACAGAACCAGTATGCTTATAAATTAATAGGCCATGATGAAGACTGGAACTACGTAGGAACCCGTAAAGAAGCCTACTACACCAATATTGCCCCCGGCAAATATACATTCCACGTGATTGCTTCCAACAATGACGGCGTGTGGAACACCCAAGGGAAAACACTGGAAATAGCCATCCTTTCTCCCTGGTGGAAAACAACGTGGGCATATATTATCTATGCGTTGTTATTTATAGGAATCACCTACACCATCGGCTATTATATGTATAGCAAGCACAAACTGGAACTGAACCTGCGGATGCGACAAATGGAAAAGCAACGGATGGAAGAATTTCATCAAACCAAAATCCGGCTTTTCACCAATTTCTCGCATGAACTGCGTACGCCGTTGACGCTTATTATCAGTCCTATTGACGAACTGGTACGTCAGGCGGAAGTTCCCCTGTTTATCAAAACTAAACTAGACTTGGTTTTGAAGAATGCCCGCCGTCTGCTGTTACTCGTCAATCAATTAATGGATTTGCAAAAGAACCAAAGCGGCAGTCTCACATTGAGATTAACCCGTTCGGACTTAAACGCTTTCCTTCTTGAAATCTATTATACCTTCAAGCAGATAGCGGAAAGCAAGCAGATAACTTTCCAATACGAAGCTCCCGAAGGGGAAATCCCGGCTTGTTTCGACCAAAGCCTGTTGGAAAAGGCCGTATTCAACCTGCTTTCAAATGCTTTCAAGTTCACTTCTCCGGGAGAAAAAATTTCTTTAAGGCTGACAGCCGTTCCCGATAATGAGGTACTTCAACGGGAGTTCGGCACGACGATATCCGGCGACCCGGCTTTCACCATTCCAGTGGATTCGGATGCATATTTCATCATTCAGGTGGCAGATACCGGAAAAGGGATTCCCGAAGCTGCCCGTACCCATATTTTCGACCCGTTCTATCAGGTCAGTACTCCACAGGCAGCCAATGACAATGTCAACGGAACGGGTATTGGGCTAAGCCTGACACAGTCTATCGTTCACCTGCACCACGGAGCTATCAGTGTCGACTCCAATCGGCCAAAAGGAAGTATATTCACTATCGTACTACCGAATAACGAACAGGCTCAACCGATAGAAGAGAATGTGAGGAATATCATATCCGAAGATGAACGGGAAGAGCAGGCAGTTGTCGGACAAGTGCTTGAATCCGAAGAAGAACTTCCTTTCCTAAAGAGTAAAACGATTCTATTAGTGGAAGACAACGAGGACATACGTAGTTATGTGAAAGAACATCTTGAACGCCATTACCGGGTGCTCGAAGCAGACAATGGTGCTGAAGCCTTCAATATTGTTCTGAAAGAATTTCCCGATTTAGTCGTGACGGATATTATGATGCCGGGAGTAGACGGACTGGAACTCTGCTCCATGATAAAGAATGATTTGCAGACGGGTCATATTCCGGTGATTCTGCTCACAGCTCGCACGATGGTGATGCACGTCAAAGAAGGTTTCCTTTCGGGCGCCGATGATTATGTAGTGAAACCATTCAATGTAGATGTGTTGTTGGTACGAATCTACAATCTCCTGGTTCAACGGGAGAAACTGAAATCAATGTACGGAAAGAACTTCTCGCTCCAGTCGATGGGTATTGAAGCCAGTTCCGCCGATGACAAATTCATGCAGAAGCTATTCGAGATAATACAGAACCATCTTGCCAATCCGGACTTGAAAGTCGACATGATATGCGATGAGATGGGATTCAGCCGGAGTAACTTCTATCGCAAACTCAAGGCAGTGACAGACTTATCCCTGAACGACCTCATTCGCCACAAACGCCTTGAAGTAGCTGCGCAGTTACTGAAAGAAGCGGACATGAACGTGACGGAAGTTTCAATCGCCACCGGGTTCAGTACCCTTGCCTATTTCACCAAATGTTTCAAGTCTGATTATGGAGTTTCGCCTACCGAATACATCAAGGGGCAGCCGGAAGAGTAGCTATAAATTGGTTCTATAAATGGGAATTTATATTTCACCACAGAGGACACGAAGGACACAAAGGTTTACTATTTTTTATTCACTATAGAGTAACCCAGAACCTCACGTATTTATAATCGTATTTATCGCTCGTTTTATTTGCGGAGAGAGAAAGACTCTGTATCCTCTGTAGTGAACTTATCATTTAATTATTGAGTTTGCAAAATCATCCCAAGTTATAAATATCGTTTCAGGAACGATACAGCAACGATTATCCCAATCAAATTGGGATGATTTTGCAAACTTACGGCACTACCAGACAAACCAATTTTATTCGGTTTCCATACATTTGCAACATCTGACTTAGAATTAATAATATGGAAACAAATATGAAACATTATCTTTTAGCCCTTAGTATCGGAGCAGCGACTTTAGCTGGCTGCCGATCTCCCAAAGAGCAAAATCTGGTTGCTTCTAATTTCACTTTTGCTGAACAACAGCTCAAGTATGCTTTCCCTAAAATAGATGAAGCACGCGCGAACGAGTCACAAGAAAGCAGAGACAAAAGAATCGCCAAGCAGTGGGGAGAACTCACCAACCCACGCAACACGGAACCGGACGGCTCTTTACGCCTTGTACCTTCCAAAGACTGGACGAGCGGATTCTTCCCCGGAGAACTTTGGTATGTATATGAATACACGCACGCCCCTTTTTGGAAAGAGAAAGCCAAGAAACACACCGAAATGTTGGAACGCGAGAAGAAGAATGGCACCACACACGACATGGGATTCAAAATGTATTGCAGCTACGGTAATGGTTACCGTCTGACCGGTAATCCTACCTATAAAGATATACTTATCGAATCCGCCCGCACACTGATTACCCGTTTCAAACCAAACGTTGGCTGTATCCGTTCCTGGGACCACCACGCCGACCAATGGGAATGCCCCGTTATCATCGACAATATGCTGAACCTGGAATTATTGTTCTGGGCTTCACGCGAAACGAACGATTCCACCTTTTATAATATAGCAGTCAGCCACGCACGTACGACGATGAAGAATCATTTCCGTGACGACTTCAGTACGTACCATGTCGTTAACTACGACACCATCACCGGCAGCCCGATTTGCAAAGTCACCCACCAGGGATATTCCGACGATTCCGCATGGGCACGCGGACAAGCATGGGCGCTCTACGGATATACTATGTGTTACCGTGAAACCGGACTTCCTGAATTTCTGGAACAAGCGAAGCATATCGAAAGATATATCTTCACCCATCCCAACCTGCCGGAAGACCTGATTCCCTACTGGGACTTCAACGCTCCCGAAATCCCCAACGAGCCACGTGACGCATCCGCCGCCACCTGCATCGCTTCCGCACTCTACGAGTTGAGCACTTACGTGCCGGAAAAGAAAGACCTCTACAAGCAGGAGGCCAACCGGATTTTGGAGAATCTCACCGCCAACTACCGCGCACAACAGAACGGCGACAACGGATTCCTGCTTCTCCACAGCACCGGTTCCAAACCTCACGACAGCGAGATAGATGTGTCCATCGTTTACGCCGACTATTACTTCCTCGAAGCCCTGCTTCGTAAAAACAAACTGGAAAAAGGAGAAAAACTTTAATCATCACAACTCATACAAACCATGAAAAGACCAATTATCTATATACTGACAGCCCTTATAACACTCGCCCTTCCGGCAAGTGCCAGGATTCCGGCCAGCCAAAGAATCCGCCTGACCGACCAATGGGAATACCTGAAAGGTGACCTCGGAAACATATGGGAAGCTGTACGAGCAGCAGCGCCCGGCTCTTCGGAAGCTGTACCCATCTGGCAACCCGTCACCCTTCCCCACTGCTTCAATGCGGAAGATGCCGTAGACCCGGATGTCAACTATTACCAGGGCCCCGGATGGTATCGCACCCTACTCGATATTCAGAATCCGACAGCCAATGGCCGCACTATCCTCGAATTTGAAGGAGCCGGACAGAAAACGGAAGTATATATCTATACACAGAAAGTCGGCAGTCATACAGGTGGTTACGATGAATGGAGCGTTGATAT
>CAKUYM010000292.1 GCA_934716785.1 uncultured Bacteroides sp.
CTACAATCCGTTCCGTGATGTGTGGGCATTGAGCATGCGTTATGGGACAAAAGTCTCTTCCCGTTCACGCAGCTATTTGGAAAATAAAGACCCCGAAATGGCAGTAAGTTTCGCACATCGTATCCGAAAAGGAGTGCCGGACAAGAATATGGTCTACTGGTTTACTCCGAGCGATAAAGAGCCGCGTCATCCGGAGTTTCCGGAAGTCGACCCCGGTATTTACAATTTTGATGCCATTGCTTACGAAAGTATCATGTTGGGACTTTACAGTGTATGGCAGGGACCGGAGAATGGAGTCTGCGCCAAACTGGGGATTCAGAAAAAGAATGAAATCTTTCTAGGGTATAGCCGTGACGGCTTCCATTTCTACCGTCCTTCTTTCAAGCCTTTTATGGCAGTGAATGAGACGGAAGGAGCATGGAACTGGGGAAATATGCAGTCTATCAACGGAGTGCCTCTGGTAGTAGGAGATTCACTTTATTTCTATTCCAGCGGACGCCAAAGGAACAAGATTATGTGGGATAGCTACACATCTACCGGACTGGCTACTTTGCGCAGGGATGGTTTTGTATCCATGCATGGAGATAAGGACGGTTATCTGCTGACGGAGAAGATTCGTTTTGACGGCAAGCATCTTTTTATCAATGCGGATGTAAAAGGTAGCCTGAGCGTAGAAATCCTGGATGAAGATGGGAAACCATTGGAAGGATTTACCCGGAAAGACTGTGTGCCGGTGAAGAAAACGGATAAGACAAAACAATTGGTCACATGGAAGAAACACCGGGATATGGCATCACTCGTCGGGAAGGCTGTCCGACTGAAATTCTATCTGGATAACGCTGATATATACGCATTTTGGATTTCTCCGTGGCAAACGGGCGAAAGCTGCGGATATACAAGCGGCGGCGGGCCAGGACTGTCAGCTAGCGGCATAGATGTCCTTACAAACCAATAAAAAGTAAATAACTATGAAACGTTTATTTTATATACTACTATTCTTCCTGCCTTGTATGCTGATAGCTTGCGGTGGTAGTGATGATACTCCGGGTGGAGACAATAATCCCCCGGTCGTGGTTCCGCCTGACGAAGAGCCGGTAGATTCACGGTTATTGTACAACGGGATTCGTCTGCCCGAACAGTGGCCGCCGGTACGTTCATCTTCGTCTGAACTGGAAAAGGGAATGTCACCTTTTTATCTGTCGGATAAACCTTCTGTTATTAATATCTCGGTAGGACGCCAGTTATTTGTAGACAATTTCTTGATAGAATCCACTAATCTGAAACGTACGTTCTATTATCCTGAATATTATTCAGGCAATCCGATACTGACACCAGAACAGGATTGGGAGAAAACCGGAACAAAAGGTGCGGCATTCGCCGCTCCTTTCAGCGACGGGGTATGGTATGACGAAAAGGAAGGAAAATACAAAATGTGGTACATGGCAGGTGGTGGCTCCTATGCAACTAGCGGAGCAGGAGTGACTTGTTATGCGGAATCAACGGACGGTATTCACTGGACAAAACCCACTCTTTCCGTTGTAGCCGGAACAAATATCGTTGACTATAACTCAGAACGTGACGCGTCTGTTATTTGGCTGGATAAACAGGAAGGTAATGCTTCGAAAAGATACAAGATGTTTTTAGTTGCCCGTGAATCCGGGAAATGGAGATACCATTACAAGACTTCCCCGGACGGCAAAGTCTGGCGTGCCGCAGTTCAATCGGAACCGATTGCCGACCGTTCAACAGTATATAAAAATCCTTTCAGAAACGTTTGGGTATATAGTATGCGGCATAATGTTCGGCTGGATGCGAATAAGCTGGTACGTGCGAGAGATTATAATGAAAACGCCGATCCGGAAGCTGGAACAAAGAAAGCGGAAGCATTATTGAGTGCATTCTGGTTTGGTCCGTGGGCTAATGAGCAACACCATACAGACTATCCGAATATAGTGCCTGCGATATATAATCAGGATGCCACGCCTTATGAAAGCATTATGCTGGGATTCTTCTCCGTTTGGCAAGGGCCGGAAAATGATGTTTGTGCTTCGGACAACGTAATCAAGAGAAATCAAGTTATGGTAGGATATAGCCGTGACGGTTACAGTTGGTTCCGTGAGGATATGAATCCTTTCCATGCCGTAAATACGACCACCTCGGACGCATGGAATCAAGGTAACCTGCAATCCGTAGCCGGAGCACCGTTAATAGTAGGTGACAAACTCTATTTCTATCTGAGCGGTCGTCGTTTGAGAGGCACTCAAGAGATTACCACTACCGGGCTTGCCATGCTTCGTCGCGATGGATTTGCATCTATGAAAGGAACAGGAGAGTTGCAAACTTCCTTACTGAAATTTGACGGTTCCTACTTCTTTGTCAATGCCAATGTCGCGGGAGAAATGAAAGTGGAACTTTTAGATTCCAATAATAAAGTAATCGAAGGATTCTCAAAAGATGAGTGCAAAGCCTTTAAAGGGGATAATGTAAAAGCGAAGATAGAATGGACAGGAAACGCTTCGTTAACCTCTTTGAAGGACAAACAACTGAAAGTGAAATTCTATATTGATAACGGTGAAATATTTGCTTTTTGGATTTCTCCTTCTGCGAATGGAGAGAGTATGGGATATACCGCTGGCGGAGGTCCCGGGTTGAATATTTCCGGAATAGATAAAACCAATTAAAAAATGAATACTATGAACAGATTAGCTTATTTATTATCATTGATTTGTATTCTTGCATTTTCTTCTTGCGAAGAGGATAAGGTATATTATCACACTGCGGCAAAGGCAGACTTTACCATTGGTGAGAATATGTACGAACTGGGACAGACCGCTGTTTTTAAAGATGCTTCCATACCCGATGAAGGAAGCCGGATAGTAGCATGGTTATGGGAGTTTGGCGATACAAAAAAATCCGTCTCGACGGAACAGAATCCAACTTTCGTTTATCAATCGGACGGTACATTTACCATTAAACTGACGGTGACTGATGATAACGGCTTGAGCGCGACAGCCAAGAAAGACCTTACCATCTTGGATCCCGCTAAAGCAATCAATGTAATGTGGCAGAAAGAAATGGGCGGACCTATTGAAAGTACAGTCTCACCTGCATTGTCGGCTGACGGTAAAACGGTTTATATGATTACCGACCAGACTTCCACAGGAGCATTTGACGTGAAACTTTATGCTTATGATACGGAAAATGGGACACAAAAATGGGCATTTGACGTAACTGCCAACATGAATGAACTGAATCCGGGTGGTGGGGCAAGCATGGTATATGCAAGTCCGGTAGTAGGCCCGAATGGAGATGTGTATATTGTGGTCCGCGATTTAAAGCCGGCTACCACTGAACATCCCCGTGCTTTATTCTTATTTGCCATAGGAAGCAATGGTAGTAGAAAATGGGCATACAAAGCTGCCGATTCTAATTTATATGCTGTTACTCCGGCTATTGACGCATCTGGTAATATCTACTTCGGACATAGAGGAAAGAAACTAATCGTATTAAGTCCTGCCGGTAATGTAGTCAAAGAAATAGCTTTAGATGTAGAAGTGTTGTCCGGTATGTCTCTGTCCAAAGACGGAACTGTCTATTTCGGCTCTTCCAAGAATACGGGGTATTTCGGTTATGATTTTGCTACCGGTACTCAAAAGTTTGTCTATCAGAAAGATTTGGGTGGTACAGCATTGAAAGGAAACTCGTACACAGTAGGAACGGACGGAACTATTTATACCGTAGCCGAACTGACATCAGGTGGCGCCATCATAGCTCTGAATCCTGACGGAACGGAAAAATGGGTGTACAAGACTCCGGGAGCCATTGTTAACGGTGGTGTTGTGATTGGTACGGATGGAACGCTTTATGCCAACGGTGGAAATACTGTTGCCGGTGAAGCTTCGGCAGGTGTTTTCGCTTTGAATTCGGACGGTTCTTTAAAATGGCATTATGCTACAACGGAGGACGTTAGCAACTGCGTGCCAATCATCGATAACAGAGGATATATCCACATCATTTCGGACAAAGCCATCTATTATATTGTGAAACAAGACGGTAGTTTGCTTGCATCCGCCGAATTAGGAGTTAAATGTACCTCCAGTCCGGTAATGGATTCAAGAGGATATTTATATATCGGCATAGAAGCTGTCGCAGGTGCATCTGATATGGTATGTATCTCATCTGGAGCTACTTCCTATGCAGCTTCTGCATGGCCGATGAAAGGCCAGAATCCGCAACGGACAGGTTTGCAAAAGTAAGTAGTTTAAAATGTAGACGATTATGAAGAAATATTCTTTATTGGCAGTTTTCTTATTATTAATGTGCAATGTTTCGGTATGCGGGCAAACAGGACGTATCCTTTTTGTGGATACAACATTCATTGAGAAAACAAATCTGCAACGAATACATCATTCCCCCGTCTATTATTCAGGCAATCCTGTATTGAAGGCTGATAAAAAATGGGAGTTGAATATAAATGGTGACCCTTATGCCGCCCCTTTTAGCGGTGGCGTATGGTATGATGAGGAAGAGCAAAAATTCAAGATGTGGTATTCTGCCGGTGGCGGGAAGTTATTAGGGCTCGTCACTTGCTATGCAGAGTCGTTCGACGGGAAAGTCTGGATAAAACCGGAGCTGGACGTTGTTCCGGGAACCAATATCGTAGATACATTAGAGCATGATTGCGTTTCCGTGTTGCTTGATAAATTTGAGAAAGACCGGACGAAGCGTTATAAAATGTTTGTTGTAGAATTTAATAATCGCTTCACAGTCAGCATGAAACTCAAATATTCTTCTGACGGAATCCATTGGAGTGAGCCGAAAGCTCTTTCGGGAGAATTGTACGACCGTTGTGCGGCTTATTACGACCCGTTTCGCAAGAAATATGTCCTGTCATTGAAAACCATAAATGGAGTGTATAGGCGTTCACGCAATTATTTGGAACATGAAGATCCGGAAATGCTGGTTAGCCTGGCACATAGGATATATGACAACAAGAGTGATAAGTTTATCCGTTATTGGTTTAATGCCGATGACGACGATCCGCGTCATCCTCAATTTCCCGAACTGCGTCCACAGATATACAATCATGAAGCAATGCCGTATGAGGACTGTATATTAGGCTACTTCACCGTTTGGCAGGGACCGGAGAACAACGTTTGTGACAGTCTGAACATTCAAAAAAGGAATGAAGTCCTGATAGGTTGGAGCAAAGACGGTTTTCATTGGAACCGGGAAAACAAGAAACCATTTCTTCCTGTCAGTGAGGACTTTCATGCATGGAATGCAGGCAATGTACAGTCTACTGCGGGTAGCCCTCTGATAGTCGGAGACTCTCTTTATTTTTATGTCAGTGGACGCTATAACAGCAAGCCGAAACATGATTCCAATTTTGCCACAGGACTTGCGATGCTTCGTCGTGATGGTTTTGTTTCGATGCGGGCAGGAAGAAAAGAAGGATATATAGAAATAAAAACTCAGATTCCGGCAAATGGAAACTATTTGTTTGTAAATGCAGATGTGAAGGGAACTTTAGCGGTAGAAGTGTTGGATGATAACGGTCAGCCAATGGAAGGATTTACAAAGAAAGACTGCATATCAATGAAAAAATCGGTTAAAACGAAACAGATGTTTTCATGGGAAAAACATCCAGGCGTAACATCACTGGTGGGGAAAACAG
>CAKUYM010000293.1 GCA_934716785.1 uncultured Bacteroides sp.
GGTATGCACTGAAGTCCAAATACGACAATATTCTGAAAGAAGCAGAGACGGAAGCGGAAGTAATCAAGAAAAACAAACTGCTGGAAGTGAAGGAGAAGTTCCTAAACAAGAAGGCGGATCTTGAAAAAGAAGTAGCCTTACGGAATCAAAAGATCCAGCAGGCGGAAAACAAGTTGAAACAACGCGAAATGGTACTCGGACAGCGTCAGGAAGAAATCCAACGCAAGAAGATGGAAGCCGAAGCCGTCAAAGAGAATCTGGAAGCACAATTGGTGATTGTCGATAAGAAAAAAGAAGAACTCGACAGACTGCAACAGCAGGAAATCGACAAGCTGGAAGCCATCTCCGGACTGTCTGCCGAAGAGGCGAAAGAACGCTTGGTGGAATCCTTGAAAGAGGAGGCGAAGACGCAGGCGCAGTCATATATCAACGATATCATGGACGATGCCAAGCTGACAGCCAACAAAGAGGCCAAACGTATCGTTGTTCAATCCATCCAACGGGTAGCTACGGAAACCGCCATCGAGAATTCCGTTACGGTATTCCATATCGAGTCTGACGAGATCAAAGGTCGTATCATCGGACGTGAAGGACGCAATATCCGCGCACTCGAAGCTGCAACAGGTGTTGAAATCGTTGTTGACGATACTCCTGAGGCTATTGTACTTTCTGCATTCGACCCGGTTCGCCGTGAAATAGCCCGCTTGGCACTGCATCAGCTCGTCACCGACGGACGTATCCATCCGGCACGTATCGAAGAAGTGGTAGCCAAAGTGCGCAAACAGGTAGAGGAGGAAATCATCGAGACCGGTAAACGTACTACGATAGACCTCGGTATCCACGGTCTGCATCCTGAGTTGATCCGTATCATCGGTAAGATGAAATATCGTTCTTCATATGGTCAGAACCTGTTACAACATGCTCGTGAGACAGCCAACCTTTGTGCCGTTATGGCATCTGAATTGGGATTGAATCCGAAGAAAGCAAAACGTGCCGGATTGTTGCATGATATAGGTAAGGTGCCTGATGAGGAACCGGAATTGCCGCACGCATTGTTAGGTATGAAGCTTGCAGAAAAATATAAGGAAAAACCGGATATCTGCAATGCTATCGGTGCTCACCATGACGAGACAGAGATGACCAGTTTGCTGGCGCCTATCGTTCAAGTCTGTGACGCTATCTCCGGTGCGCGTCCGGGTGCACGCCGTGAAATTGTAGAGGCATACATCAAACGTCTGAACGACCTTGAGCAATTGGCTATGTCTTATCCGGGTGTAACGAAGACTTATGCAATCCAAGCCGGACGTGAGCTCCGTGTTATCGTCGGTGCGGATAAAATTGACGATAAACAGACCGAAAGCTTGTCGGGCGAAATCGCTAAGAAGATTCAGGATGAAATGACTTATCCGGGCCAAGTGAAGATCACCGTAATCCGTGAAACACGTGCGGTCAGCTTCGCTAAATAAGACTAAAGACTCTATAAAATAAGAAAGAGTATACAGAGAAAAGGGCGAATAGATTTATTCGCCCTTTTCTCTGTATACAGCGGTCTTCCCACTAAGGGAGTTTATACAATTACACCTTTATACCATATCACCAATGAAAGAATATCAATTCGAAGTTTGCGCCAATTCAGTAGAAAGCTGTCTGGCAGCCCAAGCAGGCGGAGCCGACCGGGTAGAATTATGTGCCGGCATACCGGAAGGAGGAACGACACCGTCCTATGGAGAAATATCAATGGCACGCGAAGTGTTAAGCAGCACCCGTCTGCATATAATCATCCGTCCGCGAGGCGGGGATTTTCTCTATTCACCGCTGGAGGTCAAAACAATGCTGAAAGATATAGAGATGGCACAGCGACTCGGAGCAGACGGGGTGGTTTTCGGATGTCTGACAGCCGACGGAGAGGTTGACATTGCCGTCATGCAAGAACTGATGAAAGCATCGCAAGGATTGTCGGTCACCTTCCATCGGGCTTTTGACGTTTGCCGCACACCGGAGAAAGCGTTAGAGGAAATCATAGCACTTGGCTGCAACAGGATTCTTACTTCCGGCCAGCAGGCCACCGCTGAACAAGGCATCCCTTTGCTCCAAAAACTACAAGAACAAGCAGATGGAAGAATCACCCTACTTGCAGGATGCGGCGTGAATGAAAGGAATATCGCCCGGATCGCTCACGAGACAGGGATACATGAATTCCATTTCTCGGCTCGCGAAAGCGTTAAAAGTGAAATGGAATACAAGAATGAATCGGTATCCATGGGCGGCACCGTACATATCGACGAGTATGAACGAAATGTGACGACCGCCCGGAGAGTGATGGATACGATTCAAGCTATACACTCTTTATAGACAATTTGAGATTGCTACAATCCATGAATGGTCTTCATCAACTGTTCGCCCAATCCGATGGTATATCCTTGTGAGACAAAAACCACCCGGTTGAACGTATCGGCTATGATAAACATAGGAAGAATATTCTGATTGGAGAGATTCATGGATTTGGCAATTTGTTTTTGGATACTGCCATCCGCGTCTATGCCATAAGCAATAGTGGACGGCAATCCTTGGAACTCGGCAGCATGAAACTTCCTATACTGCTCTTCAGACGGGAAAAGAAGCACCATCTTCCTGCCCCATTCCTCAAAGTCACCGCCCAAAGCGGCTATATCCCTCAAGGCATGGTTGGTAGGTTCCTGCCCCACACCTAATACGCCAACGATAAAATAACCTCTTCCGCAAGTTTGAAGAAGGCTCTGCGCGGCAGACAGCCCATCATCCGCTATAGGCGTATACAGCGATTCCGAGTTGAAGTTTCCAATCACCTGCACCTGCTCCTTGCTTTCCCTCATCACCAAGTCGACCGTCGTTGTCTTTCCCGGCTCTATCGTAAAGAAAGTGACTTTTGAAAGCACTGCCCCGCTTGCCATGCGCGTTCCGGTGACCAACATATAATAACCGGCATCCAACGAAGTGCCATTCTTCAACAGATTTGCCCAAGTAGCGCCTGCACCCATATCCGTATCCCCTTCATCGTAATTCAATAACCGGAATGTACCCTCCTTGAACTTGGAAAGGGTGAAATGAGAATAATATTTCGGATCAGGCAATGATTTGATAGGCTTGTAACCGGCACGCAACACCCCCGTAGGAGCCTGCGCCTGACTATCAGCCGTGAAATTCACATCCAAAGTACGCCCTTCCTTATCCACATACTGCACCTTGCCCGTCACCTTATCTATCTTGGCAAATATGCCCAAAGAACGTGCCATCGATACAAAGAATATATTGCGCGACTTCTCATCCGCAACACGCGCTCTCCAAACTCCTACCGGAGAAATAGGAATACGTTGGGAATTCAGTTCATTATTGATTTTAATCTCCTTCTTGCACCATTCCGCCAACAGAGAGGGATCCTCCACAAATCTGTCCACATCCTCTTTCGGCACTGCTTGTTGGAAATAATGGCGATAGGGTGTCAGCATCTCATTCTCAACGCGAAGGTTAGCCAATTCTGCAGCTTTCCGTACTCCCATTTTCTCCATGTCCGGTGCGGTCTGCAAACATTCCATCAGGTTAGGCATGGATATATCCCTCCAATCTTTAGCTGAGAGTTGCTGTAACAATGCTACCGCATATTCAGCCTTTCCCTGGTCGGCCGCTGTATTCAGAAAAGCGAGCAACTCCTGACAATTCCCTCTGGAAGCAACCAATATCTTCTCCATAATCTCCCTATCACTATCATTCATACGAATCTGTGACAGCATTTCTTTCGCCTGCTGCTCTGTCATCATAGCATTGGCGACATAAGCATTACGGATAGAATCTTCTTCAGCCAGCCGGTGATCATTTTCCTTTCGCTGCTCTGCTGTCACTTCCGGCAGATTGGCGCCTTCCACCGGAGGAACAATATCCAAATCGACCGTGTAACTTTCTCCTTCCTTCTTATCCAAAGTCAGAATCAACTTTTCGTCCTTGCCGAAAGACAATTTAGAAAAGCCGAACGCCCCTTTATCGGAAGCCCATACAAGCATATCCCCCTTTCCGGCCGTCAATGAAGCATTACCGTCCGTATCCGTATATTTGGTAGCCACCGTATAGAACTCGGCATAATTATATACCTTAAACTCAACCTTCGCTCCGGCAACAGGCCGTCCGTCCGCATCGGTCACCGTCACTACCGTCTTTGCCGTAGGAGCATAATTGCCGATTACATTGATTTCGGTATAATTGGGCGTTTCAAGCATTATCTCTTCAGGTCCGTCATAGCGACCGAACACTTTTGTATGCATCAGCATTCCCCGACTGGCAGGCGCATTGAACCAACCGAGATTCAGTACCGGCTCCGGCTCGCAAGCTCCAAAGAAATACCACTTGCCATCTGCCCAAGCCTCCACCCAAGCATGATTATCATCGGTATGCGCCCAACGAGGGGTATAGACCTGACGAGCGGGAATGCCCACAGAACGCAATGCGGCAACGGTAAAGGTAGACTCTTCTCCACAACGTCCATAAGCGGTTTTCACCGAAGCCAACGGCGAACTGGTGCGGGCGTCGCTCGGACGATACACCACCTTTTCATGACACCAATGGTTCACTTCCAGAATCGCATCTTTCATCGAGAGCCCTTTCACACGCTCCTTCAACTCTTTATAAAACACCTCGCGAGCGTCATCCAAGTTTTCATTATTCACCCGAACGGGCAATACAAAATGGCGGAACAGTTCATCGGGCACTGTTTTCCCCCAAGACATCTCACTCCGCGCCTGTTCGGAAAGGCGTATATTCTCCAGATAGTATTTTCCGGGATAATCCGTAATGTCTCCTATCGGCATATAGGCATAGAGAAACATCAATGCTTCACGTTCAAAAAGAGTCAACTCTTTGTCATCATCCGAGAAGATTTCAAACAACTCTCCATTGGGAAGAGCCTTTTGTTTTTGTTCAAAGTCCTGCGACACTTGATTGCGATAAGCCTCTTCTTTGAGAAAATGCTCACTGCTACACGAAAATAGGATAACAGAAAGAAACGGTACAAGTAAAAGACGGACGAGTGTTTTCATATTTATGTATTTTAAATGAATCAATAACAGAATAAGTAAATCAATAACAGACTAAACGTGCATGCTTGAGGCACACATCTACAAATGTACCACTTTTTTTTGAAAAGCAGCACAAGTTACTGTAAATGTATGTAATAGGTTTGTAACATCTCCCGCTTTCGAGCTTTTCATAAAAAGAAAATTCAAAGAGAAAAGAAGATTTTTATGTTTTACAGCATATAATTCAAGAACTTTTCGTATCTTTGCAGCGTTAATAAAGAAAACAAGATGTAAAACCCGCTCTTCAAAAGGTGGAGGGCAAAAAAGAGGAAACAATTATGAAAAAGAATGCAAATGAAAAGATTATGATGTTACAGTACCGTATCAAACGTTATCAAGCAATGGGAAACGGTGCTATGTGCCAAACCTTGAACGGCAAACTTCAAAAACTGCTGTCACAGCAGGCTGTCATGTAAATACACACTGATTATATTATAAGTAAAGAGCGGGGAGCTTTCGAGTATCCCCGCTCTTTTTATTGATATGGAATGCTATTTTATATAGAAGTGCTATTTTGCTTCAATTAGAAGTGCTATTTACTTCAAAAGCAAAATGCCTGCCTCTTATTTCT
>CAKUYM010000294.1 GCA_934716785.1 uncultured Bacteroides sp.
CCAATCGTCCCTACGGAAGTGATCCTTCTCAGGTGAAACTGATACAGATGTTTGCCGTAGATTATGATTATCTGTCCGCCTATCTCCCGGCAATGACTTGCGGGCGTGGTTTCTCCGAGCACTTTGGCGGCGATCTCAATCGGGTCGTGCTTAATGAAGAAGCAGTCAGACTGTTAGGATACGAGTCGCCCGAAGCGGCATTGGGGCAGCAACTTAAAATGGAAGTGGTAGGCGAGCCGCTTGAGATTATCGGAGTAGTGGAAAACTATCATCAGCAGTCACTTGCTGTAGCCTACAAGCCTATTATTTTCTTTATGAAAGAGCGGGTACCGTTTATTGCGACACCTTATATTTCAATCAGCCTGACAGGCGAAAGAGGAGATAGTACTTTGGCAGAGATAGAGCAGATGTATCGTGAATACTTTCCGACCTCCTTATTCTCTTATTTCTTTTTGAATGATTTGAACGATTTCCTATATAAATCAGAACGAAATTTTGGTTGGATCTTTGTCAGTGCCTCTTTGCTTGCCGTGTTTGTGGCATGTCTCGGATTATGGATTGTAACCCTGTTTTCAACCTTGTCGCGCTTAAAAGAAGTGGGTATCCGCAAAGTGCTCGGTGCAAATAAAAGCAGCCTGTTCTTTGTTCTGACCAAAGAGCTGATGTTACTTACCCTATTAGCGTCTGCAATAGGCATACCCGTATCGGCTGTGTTGATGAACGGTTGGTTGGAAACATATGCTTTCCATGTCTCACAGCCTTGGTGGGTATATGCTGCCGCTTTTGCACTGTTGATGCTGATTGCTTTTCTCACTGTCTTCCAACAAGTGTGGCGTATTATCAGTCTGAGACCGATGCGCATTTTAAAATATGAATAACTGATAAATATTGAACTTATTATGATTAAGACTGAAAAACTGACGAAGCTCTTCACAACCGAGGAAGTGCAGACAAAAGCATTGAACGAAGTCACCTTACAGGTGGAACAGGGAGAATTTGTAGCTATAATGGGCCCTTCGGGATGCGGCAAATCAACGCTGCTGAATATTCTGGGCACGCTCGATTCCCCCACTTCCGGCTCATATCTATTTGATGGACAACAGGTGGACAAAATGAACGAGAACCAATTGACTGCTCTCCGCAAAGGCAATCTCGGCTTTATCTTCCAGAGTTTCAATCTGATTGATGAACTGACCGTATATGAGAACGTGGAACTGCCACTTGTCTACGTTGGCGTCAAAGCGGACGAACGCAAGAAAAGAGTAAATAAAGTGCTTGAAAAGGTAAATCTACTTCATCGTGCCAACCATTATCCCCAGCAACTGTCCGGTGGACAACAACAGCGTGTAGCTATCGCCCGTGCCGTAGTGACGGATTGCAAATTGCTCCTCGCTGATGAGCCTACCGGTAATCTGGACTCGGTGAACGGTGTTGAAGTTATGGAACTGTTGAGCGGGTTGAATCGTCAGGGAACCACTATCGTCATTGTCACTCACTCCCAACGGGATGCCATGTATGCACATCGCGTCATTCAATTATTGGACGGACAGATTGTTGCCGAGAATATCAACCGTTCTTTGGAAAAGGATATATCATCTAAAAAAGAAACCGTATGATAGGAAACTATTGGAATAGTGCTTGGAGGAATCTGATGAAGCGGAAAAGGTTCAGCTTCATTAATATATTCGGACTGGCAATAGGTATGGCATCAGCGCTACTGATTCTTACTTACGTGACTTTTGAATTTAGCTTTGATAAAATGCATGCAAAGCATGATCGTATTTATCGGGTAGAAAGTACATTCTACGAAGGAGAGGTGCTGACCGACTATTGGGCAAGCAGCTCTTTCGGATACGGTTCGGCCATGAAAGAGAACCTTGCCGGAATAGAAGATTATGCCCGGATCGGTTCCCTGTTCCAGCCGGAACAAATCGTGAAATATGGTGAACAGACCTTGCGGGAGAATCAGATAGCCTATGCAGAGCCGGGCTTTTTCCGTCTTTTTGATTTCGAACTTTTGAAAGGTGATAAGCAGACCTGCCTTTCCATGCCGGGACAGGTGGTGATAACCGAACGTATTGCCCATAAATATTTCAAAGATGAGGAACCACTCGGAAAAATACTTGTCTTTACCGGGACATATGATAAAATATCGTGCGAAGTGACCGGAGTGATGAAGGAAATGCCGTCCAATTCGCACATACATTATAATATTCTGATTTCATACAAATCCCTGCCTCAGTATGTGCAGGAATATTGGTACAAACATGAGGCCTATACCTATGTTTTGCTTGACTCTCCCGAGAGGAAGGCGGAGATAGAGAAAGGATTTCCCGCAATGTCTGAGAAATACAAGACGGATGAAGCCCTGCAAAATAAAATATGGGGAGCATCTTTGATGCCTTTGGCAGACATACACCTCACTCCTCAAGTAGGATATGAAGCAGAGACAAAAGGAAACCGTTCTTCCATGACTGCTTTGATTTTCGCCGCCATTGCCATTTTGGCTATTGCTTGGATCAATTATATCAATCTCACGGTGGCACGTTCGATGGAACGTGCCAAAGAAGTAGGAGTACGGAGGGTGGTCGGAGCTTTTCGCAAGCAGCTGGTTCATCAGTTTCTGTTTGAGGCATTGGTGATGAATTTGATAGCTTTTATCTTGGCTGTAGGATTGATAGAATTGATTCTTCCGTACTTTAACCAATTGGTGGGGCGTGCTGTCACTTTCTCCGTTTGGCTGACAGATTATTGGTGGATTCTGTTGGTTCTTGTTTTTATAGTCGGTATATTCCTTTCCGGATATTATCCTGCACAGGCTTTATTGAACCGCAAACCTATTATACTCTTGAAGGGAAAATTCCTGCATAGCAAATCTGGTGAACGTACGCGGAAAGTATTAGTTATCACTCAATATACGGCTTCGATGATATTGCTTTGCGGCACATTGATTGTCTTTGCGCAATTAAACTTCATGCGTAGCCAGTCTTTGGGTGTAAAGACGGATCAGACATTGGTAGTCAAGTTTCCCGGGCGTACCGAAGGGATGAATACCAAGCTTGAAGCGATGAAGAAGACGATAGCCCGCCTTCCGTTAGTGCATCAGGTCACTTTTTCCGGTGCTGTGCCGGGGGAGGAGGTGGCTACTTTCCTATCCAATCGCCGCACCAATGACGTTTTGAAACAAAATCGTCTGTATGAGATGCTTGCCTGCGATCCGGATTATGTGGATGCCTACGGATTGCAGGTCGTAGCCGGAAGAGGACTTTCTGAAGATTATGGCGATGATGTGGATAAGCTGGTGGTCAATGAAACGGCTGTGCGCCACTTAGGATTCACCACCAATGAGGAGGCGATAGGGGAGTTGGTGACTGTTGAATGTACCGATGCTCCGATGCAGATTATCGGAGTCGTGAAAGACTACCATCAACAGGCGTTGAGCAAGAACTATACCCCTATCATGCTAATTCATAAAGATAAAATAGACTGGTTGCCACAACGCTATATTTCTATTGTAATGACTTCGGGTGATCCTCGTGAACTGGTATCACAGGTACAGGACATTTGGCACCGGTATTTTGCAGATTCCAGTTTCGATTACTTCTTTCTCGACCAGTTCTTTGATCACCAGTACCGTCAGGATGAAGTATTTGGGGTAATGATTGGCTCGTTCACCGGACTGGCAATCTTCATTTCCTGTCTCGGGCTTTGGGTGCTGGTCATGTTCTCCTGTTCCACACGCACTAAGGAGATGGGAATACGTAAAGTCCTCGGAGCTTCTCGCCGGATACTCTTCTATCAATTGGTTAAGGGATTTTTCCAATTGATTTTGATAGCGGTTGTCATTGCCCTGCCGATAGCTTGGTTTAGCATGAATGCCTGGTTGAGCCATTATGCTTTTCGCACAGATTTGGAGGCATGGTTCTTTATTGTGCCTGTATTATTGATGCTGTTTATCTCATTTATAACGGTCGCTTTCCAGACAATGAAGATAATCGTGAGCAAGCCGGCCCGTTCTTTGCGATATGAATAGTCTCTGATTCGCTCCATCGGATATTTGTTAATACCCGATGGAGTTATGTTAAATGTTAATGAGTTTGTTCCTTTTATTAAACCATGTTATAAGATACGTTACTTGGTGCTGAAAATTTGGAGATATGCGAAAAGTCCGTACCTTTGCAATGTGTTTTTCATAGTATTAGATTTAAGGTTAACAAAAAAGATTGGCTGTCTGGGATAGATAGCCTTTTTTTATGCCTTTACTTTTCTTCTGTTTTCACTGGTATGCCGGTTCAGTTATTATTATGCTGCATATCGGTTTCTTTTTATTCATCCCCCTAAAATATGTTTTTCAGCATAGATGCTAAATTTTCTATTATTATCTTCTTTGTATTCTAAAAAAAATCCCTTAATATTGCATTTGTATTATTTGTCTGACAAATAATACAAATAGTAAAAGTCTAATGATATGAAGATAGAAATCAATCAAACAACGTTAATTGACCAGGTAGAAGACAGTTTACTTGCCTACTTCAAAAAGAATGATTTGGGACGTGGAGACTCTATTCCTAATGAGAATAGTCTTGCGTCTGAACTGGGAGTTGCAAGAAGTGTTGTCAGAGAGGCGTTGAGTCGTCTGAAAATGATGGGGCTGATTCATGCGCGTCCCCGTAAAGGAATGGTTCTGACCGAGCCTTCCATTTTGGGAGGAATGAAGAGGGTGATAGATCCTCGTGTTTTAAGTGAAGAAACGATATTAGATTTGTTGGATTTCAGAATCGCGCTTGAAATAGGTATATCAAGTGACATTTTCCGTAAAATAACTCCCAAGGATATTGAGGAGTTAAGTGAAATTGTAAAAATGGGAATTGTATTTGAAAATAATGAATACGCCTTAATCAGTGAATCTGCTTTTCATACGAAACTATATAAAATTACCGGAAATAAAATCATATCCGAATTTCAGGAAATCATTCATCCTATTCTTGTTTATGTGAAAGAAAAATTCAAGGATTACTTAAAGCCCATAAATATAGAAATAAGCAAAAGCGGACAGATCGCTACTCATGCCGATTTGTTGGACTTTATAAAGAAGGGGGATGAGAAAGGCTACCGTGATGCCATTGAAAGACATTTTGAGGTTTATAAGATTTTCAAGGTAAAGCGGGAACAGGAGTTGTTGGCGGAGAAGGAAGAAAGTGAAAAACTAAAAGGAATATGAGAAAACGGTCTCTGATAATTATTATATGTTTATTCTTAACAGTGTTGTCAATGAATATATCTTGTTTTAAAAAAGGAGAAAAAAAGATAGAAGTACAATGGGAAAATACATTGTCGCTTCCGGGATGTGCCGGTATGCCGGAGAATGTTGGATTAGCAGGTGCATATTCCGGAATAGTAGAAGGGAAGTTGCTTGTATTGGGGGGAGCAAATTTCCCGGATAAGTATCCTTGGGAGGGAGGCACTAAGGCGTGGTGGCCTGCATTATACAGCTACGACTTGAATACAAAGATTTGGACTGTTTATGATCATTTTCTTGACCAACCACTTGCTTATGGAGTTTCAATAAGTTTGCCGGAAGGTCTGTTGTGTATCGGAGGATGTGATCGTATGCAGTGTAGTGATAAGGTATTTTTGATAAAAAGAGAGAGAGAGTCGTTTGCAA
>CAKUYM010000295.1 GCA_934716785.1 uncultured Bacteroides sp.
AATATCTCTCTTGGCTACAATTTCCAACCCAAACTTTTGAAGCCGTTGAATATCAGCACAGCTCGCGTTTTCTTGTCGGCTGAAAACATAGCCACTATCACCGGATATTCAGGAAGCGACCCGGAAGTTTCTACCAGAAACAGCGTCCTCACCCCCGGTTTTGACTGGTCTGCTTATCCGCGCGCTTTCAATATGTCCTTCGGGCTTAACGTTACATTCTAATTACTTAAAAAACGTATGAAAATGAAGACTGTTTATAAAATATTTCGTGATCTTAGCATTGCTTTTGTTCTTATCATAACAAGCTCCTGTAATGATTTCTTAGAAACGACTCCTTATGATTTCGTGGCTCCGGAAACGTTCTACTCCAACGAATCCGAATGTACTATGGCGTTAGCAGGCGTATATTGGACACTTGTCAATCAGGAAATATATGGAAATTATTATTCTTGTATGATTTCTAATGTAGACGATCTCAGCTATTATCAACGTGCTGCATCTGCTACTGTCAGCCATGTATACGGCAATGATCATACACCTGGAAACTCCACTGTTTATGATACTTGGGCGGCTCTCTATAAAGGTATCAACAATGCCAATATGCTGTTGGAAAATGTAGACGGTGCCGACATGGATGACAATGTAAAAAAACGTATTAAGGGCGAAGCTAAGTTCTTACGGGCTTATTACCATTTTTTACTTGTCCAAGGATGGTATCAAGTGCCACTTCGCAAAGAATCCTTCAAAGATGTAAACAACTCTCCGCTTGCTGCTACTCCGCATGTCGAGGCTTTGGACTGGATTATACAAGAGATGGAAGAATGTGTCGATATGGTGGATGACAGCAGCTACGACCTTAGCCCTTCACATGTTAAAAAAACTACTGTTATGGGTATTTTGGCACGTGTCTATTTATGGAAGGCCGGTTATCCAGCCAATGGCGGAACTACTTGTTATGCCAAAGCAGCCGAATGGGCAAAGAAAGTGAAAGATTCAAACAAGCACCATCTTAATCCTGATATCTATGCCATTTGGAAAGCAATGGCTTCGGATAATTATGACACCGAATTCAATGAGTCTATTTGGGAAGCTGAATTTATAGGGACACGTGATGATGGAAATTATACGCTGAGCCGCATTGGAAACGTGATAGGAAACATACAATCTTGCTCAACCAATCCGTGCAGTGGGTATAGTTACGGTTTCTATGCCGGCAGCCTTATTCTTTGGGATTTGTTTGACAGCAATGACAGTCGACGGGATCTTTCCATGGCCCCCTATCAGATAAACAACAAAGATGTGAAGGTTAACTGGAAAGCGACAGCAATCGTGCAACGTTGCTGTGGAAAATTCCGTCGAGAATGGGAAACTGCCGTTAATAAAAATAAGAACTGGACACCGGAGAACTATCCTATTCTGCGATATGCCGATGTATTGCTGATGCTTGCTGAAGCAGAGAATGAAGCCAACCAACATCCTACTGATTTAGCTTACGAATGTATCAATGAAATACGCGAACGTGCAGGAATTACACCGTTACGTGATTTGTCTTACGCCAATTTCCAGCAAGAAGTACGCAACGAACGTGCTCGCGAGCTCTGCTTTGAATCACTTCGCAAATACGACCTTGTCCGTTGGGGAATTTATGTAAAAGCCATTCATGATGATCTGGGGGCTGCAACGGCTGATTCGCGTTGGGCATCGGTGCCGGATAAATGTAAAGGTGCTTCCGCCTTTGCAGAGCGCACTCAAAAGAAACATCAATTTTTGCCCATCCCGACTAAGGAATTGGATGTAAATGATGCTCTTTCGCAAAATGACTATTGGATATCATCGGGCGAAACGGAAGATTAGATGCCTAATGCAGGTTTTGCTTTGACAAAAAAGTTGATATGATAAAAAGGGAGAAAGTTATCCTATTGGGAACTTTCTCCTCTTTTTTATATATCCGATATGATTAGACTTAAAAGAGGATTTCTGAATGATTGTTTTAAAGATACTCGGGTTGTCTGGAATTAAATCTGCTCGTCATTAGTATTCGAGTAGATTGCTTTTTCAAGATCCCGTATAAGGGTCATGTCCATAATATTCGCATATACTTGGGTGGTCTTTACACTCTTGTGACCTAATAATTTTTGTACAGTGGTGATATTGGCACCACTATATATTAATAAGGTGGCATTTGTGTGTCTGGCGGTGTGGAACGATATGTGCTTGTCAATCCCTGCCAACTTTCCTAACATGTTAAGCTCTTTGTTAATATTAGAATTATCTTTTAACTTAAAGAAAGCATCAAGATCATTCTTGTAGCGCCGTAATATTTGAATTCCTTTGCCTTCAAACAGCAAATACAATGGCAATCGCACTTCGATGCCGGTTTTGATTGATTTATAGCTAAGCCACGTTTCCTGATGAAACTCGATTATGTTTGCAGATGTCAGACTTGCAAAATCAGAATATCTCAATCCGGCATAGCAACAAAACAAAAACGCATCTTTTGTCTTCTGTAATCTGGCATATCTTCCTTTCAACTGCAAGTCTTCAAAATCATGCAACTCTTCCGGCGATAAATGACTGTGTTTACCCTCTATGCTCTTTATCTTGTATTTCCTGAATGCATATTTCTGTATATCCATATACTCCTTGTTGATAGCTACATTGACATAACGCTTCAAATGTTTCATGTGTTTTGCAATCGTATTCAGATGGTATCCTTTAGATTGTAAATAGGTATCAAATGAAGAAACAAATTCAAATGTGAGGTCTGTGAATAATACCTCTTTCTTGAATTTCCGGAGTAGCTCTAATGTTGAAAGATGATTTTTTCTGGTATTCTTCTTTAAAGGTGATTTGGCCACTTCTTCCCTGAAAAAAGATAAAAACGATTTTCCGTTTCCTGTAGGTCTATCAACGGCCTCCTTTAACGCATTCAGCGAAATACTCTTCCCTTGTTGCCATAACTCTAATTCGGTTTGCTCAATAGCGGAAATTCGGTCGTACAGCATACGGTTCAAAACCTCCGCATTAGGATGGTTTCTTACTATTTTGCGTTTCGAATCCCATTGGTCAGGTTTGAGATATACCTTGGTGGAAAAATATATTTTTTTCCTGTTTAAATAAGCTTCGACCTGTACTAATGCCATCCCTTTTTTATTCAAGCTCTTTTTTCTATTAAATACAAAGTTGTAACTAATTTTTTCCATACTTCGGTTCTTTAAATTAATAATAGAACAAATTAAACGTAGTAATGTATTACATGCGGGAGAAACGTATATTAATAACTCTAAAAAATAAATCTCCGATAATGAGATCTTCACAAAACTTTAAATTAAATGCCATTTTTTTAATTGCTTTTCTATCGAAATAAGCAAAAAGTTATCCTTTTGAATGCGTTTTGTTCCCAAAAACAAGAATATGAAGTCTTAAAGCAAGCTTTTTGCGAAAACACAATATCATTATCCTATTTAAAATTTGAAACTATACATACTGATTAATATGTTTATCGGCACAAAAAGCACCATTGTGGTATCAAAAAGTAATATTTGCAACCTTTTTTATTGAAAAGATTGTTAATTAAATATTTATTAATACCTTTGCAAATTGTTAGAGATATAAAACAATTAATGTAAAGTTAAACTTTAAGAGAGAATTTATGAAAAGAAAATTGATGCTGTTATTGGCATGTCTTTTTGCGGGGATATGCTTAGTAACTGCTCAGACTCAGAAAGTCTCAGGTGTTGTGATTTCTGAAGAGGATGGGCAGCCGGTTGTAGGCGCTTCTGTGTTAGTAAAAGGTACCACTCATGGTACGATCACAGACGTGGATGGTAATTTTAATTTGGGGAACGTACCAAGTTCTGCAAAGACTCTGGTGATTTCGTATATAGGTTTGGTAACTCAAGAAGTCGCTATCAAACCTCAATTGAAAGTTGTTCTAAAATCCGATTCTCAAAATCTTGATGAAGTAGTAGTGACTGCAATGGGTATTAAACGCTCGGAGAAATCTTTGGGATATTCTGTGACGAGTGTTAAAGGTGATGAGATAACCAAAGCACGTGAAAGTAATGTCCTAAACTCATTGTCTGGTAAGATTGCCGGAGTGCAAATCGGACAGTCATCGGGTACTGCCGGAGGAAGTTCAAGCATTCAGATACGTGGTGCTTCTTCTATCGGTAGTGTTTCTTCTCCGCTATTTATTGTAGACGGTTTACCTATTGATAATGGTTCATACAATCCGGATAGAACTAATGGTATTATTGACGTTGGAAACCGTGCCGGTGATATCAGCTCTGATGATATTGAGTCTATCAACGTATTAAAAGGAGCGGCAGCAACAGCATTGTATGGTGCGCGTGCGAAAGACGGTGCTATCGTAATAACAACCAAAAAAGGTAGCCGCAACTCACAAGTATCCGTAACGGTCAATTCTTCTACTCGTTTTGAAAATGTATTGAAGCTGCCTGATTTCCAAAACGAATATGCACAAGGTAGTTATGGTAAATATAATGTAAAGATGTTGAATGGATGGGGACCTAAAATATCCTCAGTGCAAGATCAGACATTTACAGACTTCAAGGGAGATCAGGTAACTTTGCAGGCATATCCTGACAATGTGAAAGATTTCTACAACACAGGTATGAGCTATATTAATAACGTCGCTGTTGCCGGTGGTACCGACCGTTCTGATTTTAGAATTAGTATTTCTACTACTAATCAAACCGGAGTTGTGCCAGGTTCTGATTACAATAAATATGCTTTCTCCGTTAATGGTGGTATGAATTTTACAAAGAACTTCACGGGACGCGTTTCTGCACAATATATCCGCTCTGATTCTGAAGGTCGCCCGGCACAGGGTTCTAATGACAACAACCTGCTTATTCCTTTGATAAATGGCATTCCCCGTACGGTAAATATCAATGATGTGAAAAATAATTGGGTAGATGAGTACGGAAAACAAATACCACTGGATCCGGAAGGGAAAAGCAATAATCCGTATTGGATCATCAACAAGAATAAGTTTACAAACCAGTTGGATCGCCTTATCGGCAATATTGTTCTGACCTATAAACCGATAGAAGGACTGACAATCTCGAACAATGCCGGAACTGACTTCTATACGGAAAACAGACGAAAAGTATATTCAAAGGGAACTATCGGAAACCTTGAAGGACAATTCCAGACATGGAATCTGTATAAACGCATTTTGAATAATGACTTGATGGTATCATACGAAAAAACATTTGCCGAAGATTATGGTATAAAGGTGATGTTAGGACATAATATTTATCAGGAGGAATGGAAAAATCAAAATGTGCTGGCACAGAATTTAGTTGTCGACGAACTGTATACATATACTAACGCCAAAACAACAAGCCCAGTGAATTACAATTCAAAAAAACGTTTGGTTGGTCTTTATGGTGATATCAGCTTCAGCTATAAGAATATGTTGTTCTTGGATGTAACGGGAAGAAATGACTGGTCATCTACATTGCCTATAAATAATCGCTCTTATTTTTATCCGTCAGTCAGCGGTAGCTTTATCTTCACAGAATTGATGAAGAATAAAGATATTCTGAGCTATGGAAAGGTACGTATGAGCTATGCTAATG
>CAKUYM010000296.1 GCA_934716785.1 uncultured Bacteroides sp.
GCTCTAATCCGCGTATCAGAGCTGCAAATGTCTGGGGTGCGGTGGTGTCTTTTTTCCAAAATATCATTGTCAGGGTCGTTTTAATATGGTTTAATCTCCTTATTCACTCATATATATCGCCTTGATGCCGGCACTTGTTCCTCCCGTCGGGATGTCAAGGTCAGTGCGTACGCCGTCCAACCAATAGCAGGGGTGCTTTTCGCGGACATCGGTATAATGCTCACCGCCGATATAAACCTTGCCACCGATAACGCCAATAGATGCCGCTTCCGACCAAGCACCGTCGGGAACGCTGAGGTCGGTGCAGACACCGTCTACCCAATAACAGCCTTTGCGATAATTCCTATTTTCCGGAATAGAATATCCCGAAACATATACTTTACCGCTTGCAACGGTCATTGACTGGGCGACAGATCCCAATGCGGCCGACCCGGCAGAGACAAGTTCGTTACGTGTGCCGTCTATCCAGACGCACGGGTAATACCGAGAGTCCTGAAAGTACGTGCCCATGACGTAAACCTTGTTGTCCGAAATAGCGATGTTCATTGTTTCGGAAGCCCGGAAAGATGCTCCATCGGGTAAGGAAAGCTGCACGAAACTACCGTCCAGCCAGTATCCCGGAGTACTCGTACCGTTGCTGTTTGCATGATACCCAACCGCATATATTTTCCCGTCCAAAACGGCAATTGATGCGGCAGCGCCATCAGAAGCTCCAGCGGGCAGCGTAAGCGTTGTCAGAACACCGTCCACCCAATAACACGGAGCATTTCTATAATCATTATTGTTGTAGGATCCCGCTATGTATATTTTACCACCCAAAACGAGGATTGATTCGGAATTGTCGGGTCCTTCGACAATTGAGCGATCCGGAACTTCAAGTTTCGTGGCTGATCCATTGACCCAATAGCAAGCCCTTGCCCAACCATCCGTGTCGAAATAACCTCCGGAAACATAAGTTTTGCCGTCGGAAACCACCATAGCCTTTGGGTAAGCATCACTACCTCCTGCCGGAGGAGAGAGCACCGTCTGAGCATCGTTTACCAGCGTATATACAAACGTGTCATAATTGTCGTTTCTATACCACCCTGCCAGATATGTCAAATATGAAACCCCGCTGTCGTTGGTCAGCTTGAGATTTACCACCTTTTCCTCTCCTTCATTCAGCGTGGTTAGCCCTTCAGGGACGGGATAGGTAACCGTTTGACCGCCCACGGTGATTTCTATCCACGGGGTGCCTGGAGTTACATTCTGCGGCAGGAGGAGGATGCGAAAGCTGTTGCCGTCAGTGGATTTCAAGGGGGTGAAGTCTCCGGTATTCCCAACCTGCGGCATTACACCGCCGCTAAAACTTACAACGCCTTTGGTCTCCATGTTTTTTATCACGACCGTGGCGGCATCTACATCCGCCTGCGTCAATGTGCCGGAGTTATCTGACAGGCTGTGGTTTACCGTGAGGCGGTGCATGCAGTGGCGGAACGTCAGCTGTATCGGTTGGTCGTTTTTGTTCCCGTTAGCCGCCGCATGAAGCCAGTCGCAGTCGGCATACTGCTCCGTGGTGCTTTGGTCGGTGGGGAGATTGATGACCATTTGAGCGATTTCACTAAAGTCGCTCAGAGACAGTTTCGGGAAAAAGGCGGAGAAAGCGACGTGCGCACCCTCATCGAATTCATCCCATGTCATGGTGGTAGTCCACATTCCGTCCTTGTAGGTGGCGGGAGATTCTTTTTTGACCGGCGGCATCGCTTCATAGACGAATCCCATAATCGTCGTTTCGTCGCCGTTGGTGAAGCTGCCCGTACCATCCTCGTCGTTGATAGTGGCGCGTGTGCCGGAGTTATCGATGGCATCACTGCCCGTGAAGCCGCCAATGGTGGAGGTAAAGCGGATGACATTGCCATCTTTCGTGCCATCGTCCGGAGTTTTTGTATCGTCCTGCGAGCAGCTTGCCAACAGGAGAAGGCACGCTAATCCGATAGTGGAAACGAACGCCGGAATGTTTGATTTCTTATTCTTCATATTCATATTTTTTTATTATTTTTATTCTAACGGATTCTCATTCTCGCCACCGTCGCTACTATCTCCGGTAAGTTCATCATCCACCTCCGATCGGAAGAGTTCTTCTCCCGATCGGAGATGAAAGTCGATGCATGGACTACTGCTGGAAAGTAATGCTTTTCCATTTCATGAAATGCGCATCGGCCGTAATCGTCCATTCACCGTTGGCTGTGGCTTTGGGGAGAGCCGCGCCGGTATCGGGATGCTTGTCCGCATTCAGCACAAGGTCACACTTAGCGGGATTGAATGCGTTCTCTCCGGAATGAACGGGGGTTCTATTGTGAAAAACAGCGTAATGCTCTATATCTCTATCATCTTCTTCTATGTGGACGATATTCCCGGCTGCAGTAACCTCTATCCGAGTAAGGCTGCTGCAACCCGTTACGATATAATTGGCGAGCTTCGTACACTTCGGTAGTTTAAGAGTCTGTAGAGACGCGCATCCAAAGAAAGCCTCCAAGCCTATCGCAGCCACATTATCCAATGTGAGCGCCTCCAATAAAACGCAACCCTGAAATGCTCTTTGTTCAATCCGGGTAACCTGCGACAGATTCACCGCAGTCAGCGAAGCACAGCCGTAAAAGGCATTCACTCCGATTACCTGCACGTCATTGGGAAGCAGCACTTCCTGCAAGGCGGTGCAATTCAGGAAAGTGCGATCGGGCAAAGTTGCCGGCGTTCCCCAACCCGTCACTCCGCTGAGGTCACATTTCGTGATTCGAGGGTTATTGGCAAATGTACCCCAATTACCGCCCATTCCTATCTTGGAAAGTTCGCCCGTCAACTTAAGCTCGGTGAACTCCGCATCAAGAGCATTCTCAATGGCAGCCTTTGCCTCCTCGACAGTCATGCCGGTCACATCGATATTACCGGAGATACCGGACGGAAGATTTTTTCTGCGCAACTTGATTTGACCATCCTCCGAAGCGAGATAAAGTTCAAACTTATCACCATATTTCCTCGTTTGTTCTCCATAAAGGCTGACCACCGACTCCGGACTCACTTTCAGCCGGTCGCAGTCCGTCTGCGTCAGTTGGTAACCACCGGTTCCTTGGGCGATGGGGGTTACACCGGGCAGACCAAGTCTGAGGTGCACATCACCCGTGAGGGTTTTCGAAACGGAGATAAGGGGATAGGAAACGAGCGAGGCAAGATTGTAGCTTAAATCTATGTAAGTCCCGGCAGCGGTCGTTCCTCCGTTCAGCACGAGGGTGGCGCCATTCCAGACGGATGCACAGAGCGAACTACCTGTCTCATAAGACAATTCGGAGCCGTCACCTAATTCCAATGCCGCATCCTTGCCAACAGCCATAATCATACCACCCCCGTTCAATGTCACATTCCCACTCAGCGTAATTTTACCATTATACATACATATCACGGCACCCATGTACACATCTTGCTGAACCAAATTGATATTGGCAAATTCGATATAAACGGCATCATTTATAGTATTGATATTGCCGAGAAAATAGTAACTACCTTGCTCCCAAGTCAGGGTGTGTCCGCCACCGTCTATTTTGAAATAGCCGTTGTCGGTCATGGAAGGAGTGTTGTAGTCACCGCCTGCGGGTATCGTAATATCACTGCCCAGTGTGACAAGTGTCGGAGCGTCTGCCGAAGCACCGCCTGTCTTCAGGGCTTCGAGCAGGGCTTCGTAGGTAGTGACACCGGAAGTGGCGCCGCCTATCGCCACTTCATCCGTAATCGTTCCGCCATCGCCCCAGCCGGAGATTTCGGAAGCGGTCAGTTCCACCTCGGTCTTTCCCGTCTGTTGGTTCTTTTTCAGCGTGAGTTTGAGGGTGAGCCGCTTGCCGCTTTCGAGACGGGTTTGGTTACCGGGTTCGGCAGTATTCAGGTCGGCAGGTACATTATAGTACCACACATCCTCGCCTACGGTTATCTTGAGCCATTCCGCACCAGCGCTCAGGTCTTGCGGTGCTACTTTCCAGTCGGCATAGCCACTGCCTCCGTTAGACAACGCAACAGCTCCCGTTGCGCTACCATAGTCCACCGCACCGGTCAGCAGATTAACCTCCACGCCGGAAAACATCGTAGGCGCATTATCCTTTGTTGCGGAGTTTATCAAGGCAGAAGACAAATCTGCACCGGCCATGCCCTCTCCGGCAATCAGTTTGACAACAAGCCGATGCATCAGATGCTTGAATGTCAGTGCCACCGTCTCACCCTTGCTTGCCGTGGCAGTGGCGTGGAGCAGGTCATCCTTGTTATATTTCCACGCTTCGGGTACATACAAATATGCTGTAGGATCGGCAATCTCATCCGTGATGCGCAGATAGTAGGCGGAGAAAGTCACCGTTTCCGTCTCACTGAGATCTTTCCAATAAAGCGGATTGCTGTTGTCGGCCTTGTAAGTAATGTTTTCATTACTGTATGTTGGAGATGTGGCATCTCCCGTAAAAGTGTACATACCCCATTCGTCGGTAGGCTCGAATGAGCCTGCACCATCATCGTCAAGCTGCGGCGCGCGCGTCTGTACTCCCTCTATGTCGGTGGTGATGTGTACCGCACCTTCGGGCAGAGTATTGATGCCCGGTATTTCATCGTCGTTGTGACAAGCCGTCAGTGCCAACGCCATCAAGCCAATGGCAACCACTAAATGTTTTGCTGTTTTCATATCAATCATTTTTATGAGTATTAAAATAATCTATCTCCATCAATCTGTTTATCACTTAAATTCAATTAGTTGACGACTGTATCATCCACCTCCTGCACCTGCCAACCGATAATGGTTGCCGTGCCCGAGGTTACCGCTGTGGGTGTAAGCAATGTTCCACTAATCTTAAACGGTGTCTGCATGTCGGAATTGAATGTCCTCAGCATTTCCGTCAAATCATTGCTGATAGTCTGCTCCTTGCCGTCCGTATAATGCAGTGTCAGCACCAATATTTGTGCTTCGCCTGCCGTCCCCAGCAGACGGGCATCCGCCGTCACCAAGTTTCCGTCACGGGTAAATGCAAGTGCGGTGGTCATAGGCTCCCCGCCCAACGATTCTGTGGCAAGAGTATAAACTCCTGCTATGCCGGAAAGAACTCCCTCTACGCTTGCGATACGTTCCGGATCCCCCTCGGTCACAGTCAGTTCAAAATGCAGGTCACGCATACGCCGGAGAGGGGTAAGTTCTATACGTACCGTATCATCCGCCATTACCTTATACGTCGTTGAGGTTGAATATAAGCAACCGGGCATGGACAATATCGTATTGGCATTGCTCCTAATAGGCACCGTCGCATTGACACGTGCGATGCCATCCGCAATGGTAAGCCCGTCAGGATGGTTGTACATCAGCAGGTCATGTTCACCCGGAGAAAGCAAGAACGGATAAACGAAAGTCGCCGCTGAACCTTGTATGGATTGTCCGTCAATCTCCACCGTGTAATCTCCTATGCCTTGCGGCATGCTTATGTGTATGGAAACCGCCCCCTTGTCGGGATGGGGTGTGTTATAAATTTCATCTTTCACGCACGAAACGATAAGCAATGCGCTCGTTACGGCATACATTATTA
>CAKUYM010000297.1 GCA_934716785.1 uncultured Bacteroides sp.
TATGTGTAGTAGAAGTGACGATATGTGCATATTTAACCGGGTTTTCAAGCAGTCCGGCTGCAATCAGTCCCGCAGGGTGAGCCATGTCTATCAGCAGGATAGCACCCACCTTATCAGCGATTTCACGCATACGCTTGTAGTCCCATTCGCGAGAGTAGGCAGAGCCGCCGCCGATAATCATTTTCGGTTTCTCGCGCAGAGCGATCTCCTCCATCTGGTCGTAGTCAACGCGTCCTGTTTCCTTATTCAGGTTATATTCGCAGGGAGTATAGATGATTCCCGAAGTATTCACCAATGAGCCGTGAGAAAGGTGACCGCCGTGTGCAAGATTCAATCCCATGAACTTGTCGCCCGGATTCAGGACAGCCAAGAAGACAGCGGCATTGGCCTGCGCTCCAGAGTGTGGCTGTACGTTTGCCCATTCGGCTCCGAAGATCTCCTTCAAGCGGTCGATGGCGATCTGTTCGCTTTGGTCTACCACCTCGCAACCGCCGTAGTAGCGTTTTCCCGGATAACCTTCTGCGTACTTGTTGGTCAGACAAGACCCCATTGCCTGCATTACCTGGTCACTCACAAAGTTTTCTGATGCAATCAGCTCGATACCTTTCAGCTGACGTTGATGCTCTTTTTCGATGATGTCGAAAATTAAGTCGTCTCTTTTCATTCTTTTATAAGTAAGATTATTTGATGCGTACAAAGTTAATGAAAATAAATGAAGAATGAAGGAAGTGCGAGAAAAATGTTAGTAAAAAGCGGGATTTAATGATATTTTATTCCTAAAAGATAAATCCCAATGAAAAACTTAACGCACTGTCGCGGCGGCGGAAAATAATATTACTCACTCCCGTGCTGCCGTCCGAGTTGATATTGTCATATATAATGGATTTGGAGATATTGCCTATCCCTTGCTCATAACGGAAGTCGAAGAAGATGCGGGAGATACTGACGCCTACGCCTACCACCGCACTGATGTTGAACGGATACAACTTTTCATGGATACCTTTCTGGTCGAAATTCGTGAAAGTGATATCATTCTTCTTCCCCCATAGATAGCGGAGTTTCGGTCCTGCAAAGATAGCCATGCCGTATGGTCCGCTCTTCACTACGTTGTATCCATACAGAACGGGGAAGTCGATACTGTGCAGGACAGACTGCACGGAAGCATAATCCGGTTCGATGGCAGGGTGCTGCGAGCCCAGTTTGTCAAAAGTAATCTCACATTTGGATACGTTGTATGACACTTCCGGTTGTATGAAATGCTTCTTCATATTGATGCGCATGAAAAGAGCGCCGAAGTAACCTATCTTATAATTATTCTGCACCTCATCAATCGTCACATCCTTAATCTTGAATTCGGATACCATAAACATAGATGAGTTAAACCCCGCCTTGATACCGAAATTTACTTTCTTGGTATTGGGGCGGTCCACCCTGTCCGAGTTATTGAAATCCTGGCCGAAAACCGTGCAGGCTACAGCCAACGAACCGAGAAAAAGGATTTTGCGCAGCGTCATCATATAAGGTACCTATTTTTTCTTCTCAACACTCCAACCAAACTTGCCGATTTTCTCTCCCAACTCATAATACCCGCCATGCACATATACCAACGGATTGGCTTCCGCCAACTCAAACTTTCCGGTTTCGGGATTCAGATTCCGGTCGTCGGCACGCACATTCACCACATCCGCAATAAACATATCGTGTGAACCGAGAGAGACAATCTCCTTCACCCGGCATTCGATACATAGGGGAGACCCCTCGATCAGTGGCGCATTGACCACGGTGCATCGTCCCGGAGTGAGCTTCATCTCCTCAAACTTGCGATAATCGCGTCCTGAACGCACGCCACACCAGTCGGTGGCAAACGCCATGTCCTTCGTTGTCAGGTTGATGACAAACTCCATATTGCGCTTGATAATCTCGTAAGAATGCCGTTCCGGCCGTACGGAAATATAGCACATGGGCGGGTTCGTACAAATCGTACCCGTCCATGCCACTGTAATGATATTATATTCACTTTCCTCTTTTCCGCAGCTCACCAATACGGCGGGCAGCGGATAAATCATCGTTCCTGGTTTCCAGTCCTGTTTCATGGGCGCATTTCCGTGATGAACTATAAAATGGTAATCTCCTCCCGTTTTTGTTCCTTCTCGCAATAATGGCATTTCACGATACAGTTCTCCTTGTCTATCACGTGAAACAGCGTAGCCATCGGCTCATTGTTCGTGATACATTTCGGATTGGCGCACTTCACGATTCCATGGAGCTCGTCCGGCATCTTCACCTCTTTCTTTTCCACCACCTCATAGTTGCGGATGATGTTCAGCTTCACGTTAGGGGCGACAACCGAAATACGGTTGATCTCATCATCGCAGAAAAACTTGTCCGCGATTTTGATAATACCCTTCTTGCCCAACTTCTTGCTTTCGAGGTTGAATCCGATGGTGATATTACTCTTCATCTGCTCCACACCGAGCAGTTGCACAACGGTAAAGAGCTTCTCAGACGGGATATGGTCAATCACCGTTCCGTTTTTCAGAGCGGCTACTTGCAGTTCTTGTTTATTTTTATTTTCGCTCATAATAAAATATCGTTTTTAACGTCATCTAATGTGATACCTAACACGTCGCAAAGAATTGCTTCGCGGGCATACAATCCGTTCTGTGCCTGTTGGAAGTAATAAGCCTTCGGGTTGTTGTCCACATCGTAGGCAATCTCGTTCACACGTGGCAGCGGGTGCAGTATACGCAGGTTCGGACGGGTATTCTCCAACATCTTGTTGCGGAGGATATATACATTCTTCACCCGTTCGTATTCCATCAGGTCGGTGAAACGTTCCCGTTGCACGCGGGTCATATACAGAATATCCGCATTGGCGATAGTCTCTTCCGTGAAGTCCGTGTGTTCAATATATTTTATGTGGTGAGTCTTGCAGTATAGCTTGTACTCTTCCGGCATGCTCAGCTCTTTGGGAGCGATAAAATGGAATGTCGGGTTGAAGTGGCGCATTGCCATCAGTAGTGAGTGCACGGTGCGTCCGTATTTCAGGTCACCCACCAAGAAGATATTCAGATTTTCCAGTGTGCCTTGCGTCTTGTAGATAGAGTAGAGGTCGAGCATGGTCTGTGACGGGTGTTGGTTGGCACCGTCTCCGGCATTGACGATGGGCACCGGAGCCACCTCGCTGGCATATCGTGCCGCTCCTTCGAGATAGTGCCGCATGACGATAATGTCCGCATAGTTGCTCACCATCATAATCGTGTCTTTGAGTGTTTCCCCCTTTGAAGAGCTGGTCGCTTTGGGGTCGCTGAATCCGATAACCCGTGCACCGAGACGGTTGGCAGCCGTTTCAAAACTCAGGCGTGTGCGGGTAGAAGGTTCGAAGAACAGTGTCGCTACGACCTTTCCTTGCAATAACCGGCGGTTGGGGTTCATTTCAAACTGCTTCGCCATTTCGATCATGTAGAGGATTTTTTCTTTAGAATGTTCGGCAATGGTTACTAAACTCCTGTTTTCCATTTTGTTATATTTTATGTGGATAGAACTTGTTTTACCGGAGCGTAAAGGTACGAAGAATTTGTGAAAAGCACAGAATTTTCGTGCTTTTTTTAAGATAATATGCTATATGCTTCGTCATTCGTTTATGGCGCAAATACGTGACAAAGGTTAATAATACTGAATTTTGAAACATACTTGGGCAAGTGTGCAATAAAGCTGCGAAAAGATTCGTTTTTTTGCCGCTTCACTTGCCGCATGGCAACATATATATAATGAAACAACTAATAATGCAAATGATGAGTAAAAATGGATTTAGCCGGTGTGGAGAACTTTACATCGGCCGCTTGCGAAAGGAGGGGCGCCATTCTACGGCGCATGTCTACAAGAATGCTCTTTTTTCATTCAGCAAGTTCTGCGGCATATCCAATGTGTCGTTCAGGCAAGTCACCCGTGAGCGTTTACGATGCTATGGGCAGTATCTTGACGAGTGTGGCTTGAAGCCCAATACCATTTCCACGTATATGCGTATGCTCCGTAGTATCTACAACCGTGGGGTAGAAGCGGGGAATGCCCCTTACGTGCCGCGACTGTTTAGTGATGTCTATACGGGTGTAGATGTCCGCCACAAGAAAGCCCTGTCTGCCGACGAACTGCACAAACTGCTTTATGAAGATCCGAAGTCGGAGCGCCTACGCCGCACGCAATCCATCGCCTCCTTGCTGTTCCAGTTCTGCGGAATGTCATTCGCCGACTTGGCACATCTGGAGAAATCAGCTTTAGATAGCGGTGTGTTGCGTTACAACCGTATCAAGACCAAGAGCCCCGTGAGTGTAGAGGTGTTGGATAGTTCGAAAGAACTGATCGGCTTGCTTCGAAACAAGCAGGACTCTCTGCCCGATTGCCCGGACTATCTGTTCGATATTCTTCGTGGCGATAAAAAGCGGAAAGACGAAGGAACTTATCGGGAATATCAGTCCGCCCTTCGCCGTTTCAACAATAACCTGAAAGAATTGGCGAGAGTACTGCATCTGAAGTCGCCCGTCTCCTCCTACACGTTCCGCCACTCTTGGGCTACCACCGCCAAGTATCGGGGAGTATCAATCGAGATGATCAGCGAATCATTGGGACACAAATCAATAAAGACAACACAAATATATTTGAAAGGTTTCAGCCTAAAAGAACGCACAGAGGTAAATAGAGGGAATTTATCTTACGTGAAGAATTACTGCACAAGCAGATGCAATTGATATAATGCATTGAACAATAGTGATATAAAATGCCGTTACTTCTTAGGTAACGGATTTTAATTTGGGACAAAGATAGACAAAAATATAGAAAGCATACAAATATTCCTCTACTTTTTTTAGTTTTTACCTGCAATATTGGGTAAAGAAACACTTGAACATGAAATCATATGTTTTTCATGTTCCGTGATTTTATTGCCTAATTTCAAAATCCTCTTCGTTGATTATCAGGCAATTCTTTCTTTTCTCTCCTGCCTGTAAGTGTGATTTCCTTTTTCATTGTAGTTTGTGACCTATCCGTTACCTAAGAAGTAACGGACACTTAAGGGGTAAAAAACATGATTTTAACAGAAACGAAATCAGTAAATGCCGGGCCTATAAATGGGACAGGGGAAGGCGTAGCACACTCAAAACGCTGGTATGTTGCTATGGTCCGTATGCATCATGAGAAGAAAGTTTCGGAACGATTGTCAAAAGTGGGGATTGAGAGTTTCGTTCCGGTCCAGCAGGAAATCCACCAGTGGAGCGACCGTCGTAAGATGGTGGAGTCCGTGTTGCTTCCGATGATGGTGTTTGTGTACGCCGATGCCAAGGAGCGTAAAGAGGTCCTGTCATTTTCTACAGTAAGTCGGTACATGGTAATGCGAGGTGAGAGCAGTCCGACAGTGATTCCCGATGAACAGATGGCGCGATTCCGCTTTATGCTTGACTATTCGGAAGATGCGGTGTGTATGAACAGTGCTCCCTTGGCGCGCGGCGAGAAAGTCCGTGTCATCAAAGGTCCTTTGACGGGACTTGTGGGTGAGCTTGTCACGATAGGCG
>CAKUYM010000298.1 GCA_934716785.1 uncultured Bacteroides sp.
GGTACCTCGCAGTACAACGGTTTTCAAGACCGCCGCAATCGACCACTCTGCCACCTCTCCAAAACTCCTTTATCAGGAGTACTTCCCGTCGAAAGCGGTGCAAAGGTACAAATCATTTTTAAATCTGCAAACATTCTGATATTTTTTTCGCGAATTAATCGTATTTTTGCAGTTCATTAGCAAGAAAAAAAAATATGATATACCCTCAGAATTTTGAGCAAAAGATAGGATTCGATCAGATAAGACAATTATTAAAAGATAAATGTCTCAGCACTTTAGGTGAAGAGAAGGTCATTTCCATGACCTTCTCCGAACAATATGAAGAAGTAGAAGAGAGATTAAACCAGATAACTGAGTTTGTCCGCATCATTCAAGAAGAAGACGGATTTCCCGATCAGTTTTTCTTTGATGTACGTCCTTCCTTGAAACGGGTACGGATAGAAGGAATGTATCTGGATGAACAGGAATTATTCGACCTGCGCCGGTCATTGGAAACAATCCGAGATATCGTACGCTTTCTGCATCGGGGCAATGAGGATGAGGAAGAAAACGATACCCCCTACCCCAGTCTGAAAAGATTGGCGGGAGATATTGCCGTATTCCCGCAACTGATTGGCAAAATAGACGGTATCCTTAATAAATACGGAAAAATCAAGGACAATGCGTCTGCCGAATTATCACGCATACGCCGTGAACTCGCCAGCACAATGGGCAGTATCTCCCGGTCATTGAACAGTATCCTACGCAACGCACAGTCTGAAGGATATGTAGACAAGGACGTAACTCCCACTATGCGCGACGGTCGTCTGGTAATTCCTGTCGCACCGGGGCTGAAACGGAAAATCAAAGGAATCGTGCATGATGAATCGGCAAGCGGAAAAACTGTATTTATAGAACCTGCCGAAGTAGTGGAGGCCAACAACCGCATCCGCGAACTCGAAGGAGACGAACGACGCGAAATTATCCGTATCCTCACTGAGTTTTCAAATATACTCCGCCCTTCCATCCCGGAAATACTACAGTCGTATGAGTTTTTGGCAGAGGTGGACTTTATCCGTGCGAAAAGCTACTTCGCCATACAGACCAATAGCCTGAAACCCGCTGTAGAAAACGAGCAACTACTGGACTGGACAATGGCAGTGCACCCCTTGTTGCAACTTTCATTGGCCAAGCATGGTAAAAAAGTAGTGCCGCTGGATATAGAGCTTAATCAAAAACAACGCATCCTTATCATCTCCGGCCCGAATGCCGGCGGTAAATCCGTTTGCTTAAAAACAGTCGGGCTACTACAATATATGTTACAATGCGGCATGCTGATACCCCTACACGAGCGCAGTCATGCCGGCATATTCAGTAGTATCTTTATTGATATCGGTGATGAGCAATCTATCGAAGACGACCTGAGTACCTACTCTTCACATCTGACCAATATGAAGGTTATGATGAAAAACTGCAATGAACGCAGTCTCATCCTGATCGATGAATTTGGTGGCGGAACGGAACCGCAGATTGGCGGTGCCATCGCCGAAGCCGTTCTGAAACGCTTCAACCAAAAGCGGACATTCGGAGTTATCACTACCCACTACCAGAATCTGAAACATTTTGCCGAAGACCACGAAGGGGTGGTGAATGGTGCCATGCTGTACGACCGCCATCTGATGCAGGCACTTTTCCAACTGCAAATCGGAAATCCTGGAAGTTCTTTTGCCGTAGAAATCGCCCGTAAAATCGGGTTGCCGGAGGATGTTATTGCCGACGCTTCGGAAATTGTAGGAAGCGAATATATCAATGCTGACAAATACCTGCAGGACATTGTCCGCGACAAACGTTATTGGGAAGGAAAACGCCAGACTATCCGCCAACGGGAAAAGCACATGGAAGAAACAATTGCCCGCTATCAGTCGGAAATGGAGGAGTTGCAGAAGTCGCGAAAGGAAATTATCAGACAGGCTAAAGAGGAAGCGGAACGAATGTTGCAAGAATCGAATGCTCGTATCGAAAATACAATTCGTACCATTAAGGAAGCACAGGCCGAAAAGGAAAAAACTCGTCAGGTACGTCAGGAGTTGAACGACTTCCGAACGTCTCTGGATACATTGGCTTCCAAAGAGCAGGAAGAGAAGATTGCACGGAAAATGGAGAAGCTGAAAGAGAAGCAAGAACGAAAGAAGAACAAAAAAAATGAACCGAAAGATACAGCGTCATCTCCTTCAAGCACGCCTAAGGTCACTCCTATCGCAGTGGGTGAAAATGTAAAAATCAAAGGGCAGACCAGCGTCGGACAAGTCATGGAAATCAATGGAAAGAATGCAATCGTCGCTTTCGGAAGTATCAAGACAACTATAAAAACAGACCGGCTCGAACGCAGCAATGCCGTTCCTAAAACTGAAGGAGCTGTCAAAAGCACTTTTGTCAGCAGTCAGACGCACGACCAGATGTATGAAAAGAAACTTAATTTCAAACAAGATATCGATGTTCGTGGAATGCGTGGAGACGAGGCGCTGCAAGCGGTCACTTATTTTATCGACGATGCAATATTGGTAGGAATGGACCGTGTACGTATTCTTCACGGCACAGGAACCGGAATACTCCGCACACTTATCCGCCAATATCTATCCACCGTGCCCGGGGTACGTCATTATGCAGACGAACATGTACAATTCGGCGGTGCCGGCATTACGGTAGTCGATTTAGAATGATCTGTAAACAAAATATCTAAAACGAAAATGATACATGAAAAATAATCTGTTAAGCGAAAAGCTAATTTATACAGGAGACAGTCAGACTCCCACCCATCTTCATCTCTGCACCTACAATGTTACCGAGATGCAGGAGAAATCCGGTGATACATTTCCATCCGTCAAAGATACATTGGACAATGCACGAATCAACTGGCTGCAAGTGCACGGATTAAAAAACACGGAAGCAATCCGGGAGATTTGCACTCATTTTGAAATTGACTTTCTCGTATTACAGGATATTTTGAACTCCAACCATCCAACCAAAATAGAAGAACACGACAGATATATTGTTCTGATCATGAAGATATTCGTTCCTAATACGCACAAAGAAAGCGAACTGGATGAATTGCTTCAGCAACAGGTATGTATTATCCTTGGCAGTAATTATGTGCTTACTTTTCTTGAGAAGGAAACAGACTTTTTCGATGACGTCAATTCCGCTTTACGCAACGATGTGTTGAAGATACGCAGCCGCCAGACGGATTATCTGCTTAGCGTATTATTGAACAGCGTAATGGCAAACTATATTTCAACGATTTCTTCTATCGACGATGCTCTTGAGGACTTGGAAGAAGAACTGCTCACCATCACAGACGGAAATGACATAGGTGTACAGATCCAAGCACTCCGCCGGCAGTATATGCTGATGAAGAAATCCATCCTCCCGTTGAAGGAGCAATATGTGAAACTGCTACGCGCAGAAAACCTGCTCATCCATAAGGTGAACCGCGCCTTCTTCAATGATGTGAATGACCACTTACAGTTTGTGCTGCAAACTATCGAAATCTGTCGGGAAACACTTTCTTCATTGGTAGATCTCTATATATCCAACAATGACCTGCGGATGAACAACATCATGAAACGGCTGACTATCGTATCTACCATTTTTATACCTCTGACCTTTTTAGCCGGAGTATGGGGGATGAATTTTAAGTGGATGCCCGAGCTGGATTGGAGATATGGTTATTTATCTGCCTGGTTAGTGATGGTAATTACCGGTATTATCGTATATTTGTTTTTTAGAAAGAAAAATTGGTATTAACAAAAACACTGTTTCAATCATGAAATCAATCAAAGAGCTATATAGGATAGGTACAGGCCCTTCCAGTAGCCACACAATGGGACCACGCAAAGCTGCTGAAATGTTTTTAGAGCGCCATCCGGACGCCGCCTCTTTTAAAGTTACCCTTTATGGCAGTTTGGCCGCCACGGGGAAAGGACACATGACAGATGTCGCTATCATAGACACGCTGAGCCCTACCGCTCCCGTGGAAATCGTATGGCAACCTAAAGTATTCCTACCTTTCCATCCGAACGGAATGACATTCGCTTCCTTTGACGCGAATAAAAAGATGACCGAAAGCTGGACTGTCTACAGCATAGGCGGCGGTGCCTTAGCCGAGAACAATGATAGCGCGACCATCGAAAGCCCGGAAGTATACGACATGAACTACATGACCGAAATACTGCAATGGTGCGAGCGTACCGGGAAAAGTTACTGGGAATATGTGAAGGAATGCGAAGAAGAAGATATATGGGATTATCTGGCAGAAGTATGGAGCACCATGAAAGATGCCATCCATCGTGGGCTGGAAGCGGAAGGAGTGTTGCCCGGACCATTAAACCTCAGACGTAAGGCCTCCACCTATTATATACGTGCCACCGGCTACAAGCAATCCCTTCAATCCCGAGGACTTGTATTTTCATACGCTTTGGCCGTAAGTGAGGAGAACGCTTCCGGCGGAAAGATTGTAACGGCTCCAACGTGTGGTTCTTGCGGCGTTATGCCTGCCGTGCTTTATCACTTACAGAAAAGTCGCGAGTTCAGCGATACGCGTATTTTACGTGCATTGGCTACAGCCGGATTGATAGGTAATATAGTCAAGTTCAATGCCTCTATCTCAGGAGCAGAAGTAGGTTGCCAGGGAGAAGTAGGCGTTGCCTGCGCCATGGCTTCGGCAGCTGCCAATCAGTTGTTCGGAGGCAGCCCGGCACAAATCGAATATGCAGCCGAAATGGGACTCGAACACCATTTGGGCATGACATGCGACCCGGTCTGCGGTCTTGTACAAATACCCTGTATTGAACGCAACGCCTATGCTGCCGCACGTGCATTGGATGCCAATATCTATTCATCCTTCACTGATGGCATGCACCGTGTTTCATTCGACAAAGTGGTGCAGGTTATGAAACAGACCGGTCATGATCTGCCGTCACTCTATAAAGAGACAAGCGAAGGCGGACTGGCCAAGGATTATCAACAAATGTAATCACAAAGGGGAATTTAAACTCTCAGTCGGCGGCCAATTAGTATCATCTCCGTTACTGATATCTTTTTCATGCAGTAATCCACCTTCCTGCGAGAAATAGAGCGAACGCCGCTGACTGCCCAATTTCACCTGAATAACGGATTCCACCGGATTCTGCGGGTATGTCAATACGTAAACACCCGTCACTAACCATGCGCTATAATACGAATTAAGGAAAGCCGTATAAACAGCCGGAACCAACTGATCAATACTATCCAGTTCGTTCTCGGTCATCATCCAATTCGCATTGGTATCAAACCAAACGTCCAGTTCGTCACCAGCCACCCAGCAATCGGCTACATAATAGCCTCCCTTCATCTCCCATTCTATATTCTGTGCAGCCGGATACAATTGCTTCAGAGCTTCAGCAATATTATCAGGCGGCACTAATGCCGGAGTATCCTCACTGTCACTACATGCGCCGAACGAGAGGGCGGTCATCATCAGCACTACCACCCATGCAACAAACTTAATTTTCCACATAGCCTTCTTCTTGTTTAGGTTTAGC
>CAKUYM010000299.1 GCA_934716785.1 uncultured Bacteroides sp.
AGTCCGTCGGTTACGAATCCCCATATCTCACCCAAACGCATGCCTTCGTAATATTTTTTGGCGAACGTCTTGTCTTTATTGTCATACTTGGTGATATGGCTTTTATAGTCGCTGAGATTGAATCCGATGCTGTACTCAAAAGTGCTTCCGGCTATAGACAGACGGTCTCTCCATGTGGCGGAAAGTTCGTATCCCTTGGTTCTCAGGTCGGCGGTATTCATTTGCGGCACAGTGGCACCATAAACCGATGGCAGTTCTACACCGTCGGTAAGCATGTTTTTCGTGTTGCGCACATACACGTCGGCTGTAAGGCTCAGTCGGTTGTTGAACATAGACAGGTCAAGTCCGCCATCCCATTGTTGTGCGGTCTCCCAAGTCAGATTCGATGCCACCGGAGCGCCTAATGTAGAATATTTGGCCATTGCGCTACCCTCGTTGAAGGAGAATGCGCTGAAGTTGCTGACAGAAATCAGTCGCATGTAAGTATAATAAGAAGACACGTTTTGATTTCCTAAGCTACCGAACGATGCACGGAGTTTCAGGTTGTCTACTATCTTGCGCAGGGGCTTGAAGAATTTTTCTTCGGAGATGCGCCATCCTGCCGAACCCGAAGGGAAAAGCCCCCAACGGCTGCCTCTGGCAAAACGTGATGTACCGTCATATCGTCCGCTGACCTCGAAAAGGTAGCGCCCTTTATAGTCGTAGTTGATACGTCCGAAGAAGCCCATCAAAGCATACTCATTCTGTCCTCCGGAAACTCCGGTAATGGTTTCTCCGTTTTCGTTTTGTCCCACCAGGTTGAGGTCGTCCAGTGTAGTGGAAGAGAGATTCTGCCCGTAGGCACCGACGTTCTTGATTCTTAGGGTTTCATAGTTAAGACCCACTACCCCCGACAAGTGGTGTGCCCCGCCGAATGTATTGTCGTAGTTGGCGTATGCATTAGTCGAATAATAATTTCGTGTGTTTACCGATTCGTCCAGTTGGTTTGCTCCGGCGCCGGTTGCATAAACTCCCAACTCGGCATCCGGATACTCGCGGAAATAGATATTGTTGGAACGACTTGTGTTGCGAGTCTGATAGAGGCGATAGGTAAAGTCGGCGGTAAGGCTCAGACTTTTTATCGGAGTGATGACCAATCGGGTCGTGTTCGAGAAGTCGGTTGCACGGTTTACGTTGCGGTGTGACCCTTCTCCCAATATGATATGCCGTCCGTTTCCTACTTTATAGTTCAGATACGGCGTGCTATATAGCCATGATCCGTCCGGATTCTTCATCGGGAAGCAAGCCAAGGCGTGTCGTGCGCCATAAGCCAACGTGTTTTGCACACTTCCGTCTCCTTGAAACGTATACTGGGAGCCGTAGAATGAAGTGTTGTTAATCAATTTTGCATACTTGTTTATGTTAAAATCTATCTTAGAACGCAAGTTGTATTTCCGATAGATGTCCGGATTCTCTTTCAGTATCCCTTTCTGGTAGTCGTACGCTCCGGATACCAGATACTTCACATCCTTATTCCCGCCACTCAGCGAAATGTTGTGTTGCTGCGTGGGGTGCGTATCCCGATACTGCATGTGCCACCAGTCGTAGTTGCCGTAATATACCCATTGCTTGCGTCCGTTTCTTTCTTCTTCCACCACCCACGGTCTGTCCGGATTCTCGGTCTTGTCGTTTACCCGGGCAAGCAGTTGCTGCATGTCGTGGTCGGTATAGTTTACATACAGTGTGCCCGATTCAGCTTTCCAGAACTTGTTGATGGTATATACAGACCAATATCCGGTTGTTTCAAAATCGGTGGAAGTGGTTGGTGATTCCCATCCGAACCGTCCGCTATACCTCACGGTAGCCTTTCCGTTCTGTGCGCTACCCGATTTGGTTGTGACCAATATGACACCGAAAGCAGCCCGCGCGCCATATACCGCCGCAGCCGAAGCATCTTTTATGACAGATATGGATTCTACGTCATTCGGGTTGATGCGGTTTAGGTCTCCTTCGGCTCCATCGATAAGAATCAGCGGGCTGGCTCCGTTGATGGAGGTAGTACCACGCACATTGATGCTGGGCGAGCTGCCCGGAACCCCCGATGAAGTGGTGATATTAAGTCCGGCTACCGAACCTTGCAGCATATTCGTCAGTGAGTGTGATGCTCTGCCCGACAGAGATTTGCTCTCTACGGTGGAGATGGCTCCGGTAAGGTTGACCTTTTTCTGTGTGCCATAGCCCACCACGACCGTTTCGCCAAGCATAACGGCATCCTCGACCATTATGACCGTGATATTATTCTGAGAGGGAGAGAGTTTTATCTTTTGCGGTTGGTAACCTACATAAGAGAAGTCCAATACCCCGCCTTGAGAAGGAACCTGCAGGCTGAAAGAGCCGTCACCCGCCGTTATGGTTCCTGCCTGCGCGTTATTTGTTTTTACCGTTACTCCTACGAGCGGCTCTTTTTGTTCGTCGAGTACTTTTCCGGATACGGTTCTGCTTTGTGCCGAAAGTGTGGCGATACTTCCAATCATGAAAGAAAGCAGAATGATAAAAGTTTTGATGCTGTTCATAAGTGTCAATTAGCTTTATATATGTCAGTAGAGAATGGTTTGGGACGTTGCATGTTTTCTGTCCATGTGTGTCCGAATTCATCTTTTACGGTAATAGTGAGGTCGGTGTCGGCGTCATCGGCTTTCACCTTGAAGAAGTGAGTGAATTTCTCGGTAATGAAAGACGGAACCGACTTGAGGCTTGCCGAATTGAAGCGTTTGACCGAAAGGGCTGCTATATGCAAGGGGTCGTATGCCCATACTTCTGTCGGTGTCAGTGTCTTTCCTTTTTCGTCTGTCACAGTCAGTGTCCAGCGTGGATTCCAGTTCCATATGTTGATAAGTATTTCGTTGTCTGTATTAGCCGGATAAGCATTTACGTATTGCATAAATTTCTCTTTGACGGCATCGGGCACATTGGATGGCATTTGCGGAACATCTGCCAATGAGAAGTGCACATTATTCAAGTCGTAAGTGCGGAACTGATAATCTTCGCTGCGACCGGTTGCCTTATATTGGTATTGGATATCCTTTCCGGATATATCCCAAATGCCATATCCGCCGGGAGTACCGTCCAAGCTGACATGCACACCGGGAGTGAGGTATCCCGACCACCACCAGGAGGCGCATATCGCGGCAGTGTTGTGTTCGTAAAATTCATATCCGTTTGTCACGGCATGTTGTGGCAATACGTTATAGTTCTCATGCGTATGTCCGCTGACGAAATGTACTTTATAATCTTTCAGAATGCTGAATAGCTGTGCCGTATTCAGTTCGTCGTGGTCAATCTTGAATCCGCCTTTTTCTGCCGGGTAGAATACCGGGGCATGCATAACGACTATCAGCGGAGTGCCTTTGTCTACGTACGACAAGTCCTTTGACAGCCAGTCCAACTGCTCGGCCGATAGCCGCTTCTCATAGGCTCTGGCGGTAGTTCCGTCATATTTATTGCAGTCGATATCATCCATCACGATGTAGTGCACCTCACCGATATTGAAGGAATAATAGAGCGGGGCGATGTTGCTCCGGAACTTAGAACCGGCTTCAAAGTCGGATGTCGCTTTATAATCGAAGTCGTGATTGCCTATGGTGTGGAATATCTGGATACCTTTCACCTGACTGTTTATCGTGTTCAAATATTCGGGGATGGAATATTTGTTATTGTACCAATACAGGTCCCAAGTCATGTCGCCCAATGTAATGGCATACATCTTTTGGTTTGGAAACCGGTCTCTATAACTGTTGAAGTCGGTTGTGAAATCTTTAAATTGATTATTGTCGTTGGTACGGTTGGCAAGGTGCATGTCTCCCAACATGAATACCTTATAATCGTCTTGTCCGGACACTTTAGTCAGGCTGAAATCGATGCGTTCGGCAGAACTTTCATTGTTTTTGTCTTTCACCGTTTTGTAGAACAATGGCAATACTCCGTCGGCAGGCACCTCGAACCCTGATGGAATAGAGATGAATACATATCCGTTTTTCTTTTTCGATTTCAGTTGGTATATACCTTGCTCATTGGTTGCGGTGACCTCTTCGCCATCCGATACGACTACACCTTTCACTCCGCCTTCTCCCGATGCTACGACACCATATACCGTAGTTCCCTTATCGGGAGTAAAATCCAGCTCATCTATGAGATTGAGGTAGATACGTCCTTCTTGTTTCTTCCGGTTGTCACGTTTTATGGAGACATTATAATAACCGCTTTCGCAACTTTTAGGAATCTTGACAGTGAAATTGTTGTCTTCTACTGTTACAAACGGACATATATACGATATACCTCTGTCCGATTCTAAAATGAACGTGTCTGATATTTTAGGAGATTTGCCGTTTATTATGCTGAAAGTGCATTCTCTTTCGCTTTTTGTAATAGTAGCCTGTTGGGGCAGACTGATGCTTACATCAAAATCGTCTGCAGAGAAATCAGGATTGTTTTCGTTGCTACATGCAAACAATGGAAAGAAAATGGCTAAAACCAGCCATAATAGAAATTGTGTTGCTGCTCTCATAAAAAATGTTGTTGTTTTCATAAAATATATGTTTTTTAAAACCAATAACTGTTTCTTTTTATAAATCCGGTGCAAAGAAATACTGTTGGTTTTTCAACAATGAGACATAGATGTTACATTCTTATGACCTTCGTTCTGTTGCCATCACAGCTCCGGTTTGATGCAGATTGATATGTCATGCTGCCGGCATCATCGTCTCATTTAGCTTTCATCATCGTGTTGTTCAGCCTTTGTCATCATGTCATTTAGCCTTTATCATCGTGTTGTTCAGCTTTCATATCTTTCGTTGTACTGTAGTGAACAGATCGTTGCACTACAGTGAACAGATCGTTGCACTATAGTGAACAGAACTGTGCACCACAGTGGAACGGTTGATATATAGCTTCAATGAAACTGTAATACTTATAGCGGAACACGCCAATACTTACTTGCTTTCATGCAGATGATAGCTTGTCGCTGTATGAAGTAAGGTTGGCTGAGACATGAGATAAGAAAGATGATAGACCATGAGATATACATAGAAACGCAATGAGAAATGACGAAACTTGATGCCTTTATGCGGTAAAATGATGAGAGATACCTTTTTGAGAAAGTGCTTCTCATTGTCTATGCTATTAGTAATCTGCTGTTTATCTCAAAATAATGAGAACATGAGAAATGATTGCTTGAAATCTTTCTTAGTAGGAAGATCCTCCCGCATCTGCCGTTGCTCATATATCTTCTTATCCCAACAGATGGAGGAGCATACTCAAAAAGCAAGGACGGGACGCACATCGCCGTAGTTGTTTTTATAGACCCAGTGACAGCACACGTCACCATCGGAGTCCATGAGCCAAAACCGTGCGTAGCTGCCCGAGAACTCCGAAGACGACCATAACCGGGGACTGCCGTTAAAATCATTCTTGCTGTCGGCTGCAATCTTCTCCATCCAAACATTCAAGGTCGCGGAAACATTGCCTTGAC
>CAKUYM010000300.1 GCA_934716785.1 uncultured Bacteroides sp.
CCATTTGGCTCCATTCAGTATCATGGACAGCATTGCCGGTCTTCAGAAAGCGATGAAAGAGACCCGACAGGTATACGGAGAGCTGAAGATGTCCGAAATGCAGTCGCCCGCCACCATGCAAAAGATGCAGCAGGCAATGATGATTGCCAACGACACCACACTGACCTCGCTCCTATCGCCCGAAGACTTTGCAACTGCCAACAAGTTCTGTAAAGAGAACCTGATGATAGATTTAACCGCTGCACCAAAGCTGAAGCCGGCATTCCTATTGAACAATGTGGTAGTAGCGGCATACGTGAAACATATCGGCAAATTCAACCCGCAAGAGCAGCTCGATACATTCTTCCAGTCGCAAGCCACCTTGAACGGAAAGAAAACGGACGGACTGGAGACTGCCGAGTTTCAATTCGACCTGCTGTTCAACGGTTATTCCCTGCAACGCCAAGCGCAACTGCTAATGTGTACGATCAACAATATCGACGCCGAAGTAGAAAACCTGAAGAGGCTCACCAATGCTTACATGAAGCAGGACTTGGCCGAGATGCTTCGAATCAGTGAAGAGCGCAAAGGCAATCTATGCGACCCGACTCCCGATGAAGAGGAAGCCATGATTTATAAGCGCAACAAGGCATGGGCGGAGAAGCTGCCGGCTATCATGAAGACGGCTCCCACCTTTGTTGCCGTCGGCGCTTTGCATCTTCCCGGTGATAAAGGATTGCTGAACTTACTGAAAAAACAAGGATACACGGTAGAACCGGTAAAATAAGGAAGTATTTTATTACTTTTGCAAAAAAGTTTTCCAATGAGCTACAACACTTATTTATTCGATTTCGACTATACGTTGGCTGATTCGTCACGTGGCATCGTCAAATGTTTCAGAAATGTACTGACTCGTCACCGGTACTTGAATGTCACCGATGAAGCTATCAAGCGCACTATAGGCAAAACATTGGAAGATTCGTTCAGTATTCTCACAGGAGTCACTGACCTTGCACAGCTAAAGGCTTTCCGTCAGGAATACGGACAGGAAGCTGATGTGTACATGAATATGAACACCCGCCTTTTCCCCGACACTCTTTCCACTCTGAAAGCATTAAAGGCACAAGGTGCCCGCGTGGGAATCATTTCTACCAAGTACCGTTTTCGCATACTTAGCTTTCTGAAGGAGTATCAACCGGAGAAATTTCTCGATATCGTGGTGGGCGAAGAGGATGTAAAAACAGCGAAACCGTCGCCCGAAGGAGTGCTCTTTGCATTGAAACATTTGGGAAGCACCCCACAAGAGACATTATATATCGGTGACAGCACAGTAGATGCGGAAACGGCACGTAATGCAGGAGTCGATTTTGCCGGAGTACTCAACGGAATGACTACTGCTGACGAGCTTAGCACCTATCCGCATCGGATGATTATAGAAAATCTCAGAGAATTAATCACATCTAATACATCAGGGGAAAAGTATAAGCAATAATTACTACAACAAAATACTTCTTTCACATTTATTATGTCAGTAGAAGATTATGCAATTGTCTGTAAGCACATACAGCCATACAGCAATAGAACATTATATTTCAACACATTACAAAATATCACATCCCAAAGTTACTGACACTACTGACAACTGACACTTAATGGTCTCTTTGTAGGCAGGTTTAGTTGTATTTTAAGAATATATGTTGCATTATATTACTTTTTTCATTTTTTGCTCTATACTACCTCTCATTTTCCTGCAAATATCACATAATCAATTTATGTCAACATTACCAAAGGTAAAAGGCTACTGACAAAAGTTTATAGATGAAATAACATAGAGTTTTCAACCGCATTCAAATATCAAGTTATCATACTGATTACCAATACATAACAATCAATTTCACTCACAAATTCACTGACAAGGAGGCATTAAGTGTCAGTTGTCAGTGATGTCAGTAGAAAGCAGAAACGTTAATGGTGCAAAATATAAACAAATACGGATTAAAATCCGAATAAGCATATGAGTAAGGCAGAACAAGTACTAAAAAGAACAGAAACAGGTAGGACATCTGAGTGAGTCAAGTACTACATTTCAGTGAGTCAAATACTACATTTCAGTGAATCGAGTACTGAATATCAGAGTATGATGTACATGAGATCAACCCCACACTCCTATGAAAAAGGGTTTAAATAATGTGCATAGCTATCCGTACCCTTTTCTGAATACGGATGGATATGCCGTGGCATTAAATGGTTACCATTTATGAATTAGTTGCCTTGAACCTCCGAAATAATATAATTACCCGCACAATTATTACTATTGTGACTATCGAAGTTATATAAAAAATATAGCAAGAAGAGAATAAAGAAAGGAAAAACAGCTCTATTTAAACAAAAAAGAGAACAAAGATTTGCTTGGATTGAATAAATATAGTAATTTTGTGCCCGATTATTCCGCAACGGGTTCGACAAAGAGTTCTTTAAGTGATTAGAGACCACCCGCCGGAGCTAACTTATACATTTATATATAAGATGTACGCAATTGTAGAAATTAACGGTCAGCAATTTAAAGCAGAAGCTGGTCAGAAGTTGTTCGTTCACCACATTGAAGGTGCAGAAAACGGGGCAACTGTAGAATTTGAGAAAGTTCTTTTGGTAGACAAAGACGGAAACGTAACTGTAGGTGCTCCTGTTGTAGAAGGCGCTAAAGTTGTTTGCCAGGTTGTTTCAAACTTGGTTAAAGGCGACAAAGTTCTTGTTTTCCACAAGAAAAGAAGAAAAGGTTACAGAAAACTGAACGGTCACCGTCAACAGTTCACAGAGTTAACAATCACAGAAGTAGTAGCTTAATCAATTTAAAAAGTAAGAAGAAATGGCACATAAAAAAGGTGTAGGTAGTTCTAAGAACGGCCGCGAATCACAAAGTAAGAGATTAGGCGTTAAGATATTTGGTGGCGAAGCTTGCAAAGCAGGCAACATCATCGTTCGTCAAAGAGGTACTGAATTCCACCCGGGTAATAACATCGGAATGGGTAAAGACCACACTCTTTTCGCTTTAGTAGATGGTATAGTTAGCTACAAAGTTGGTAAAGAAGACAGAAGATACGTTTCTGAAGTTCCTGCAACTGAAGCATAATTGCATAACCCAAAATATCAAGAGAAGGAGATGTAATCTGAAAGGATTGCGTCTCCTTTCTTTTTTATCCAATTCATCATAACATACATATATATGATATATATGTGTTATATATACCATATATATTTGCTTGAATGTTCGTTTTTTCTTTATCTTTGCATCCATTAAACGAAAGTTCATAAAAAGTATAGATATGCTTACCATTAAACAAATTACAGAGAACACAGAAGCGGTAATCCGCGGACTGGAAAAGAAGCATTTCAAAAATGCAAAAGAAATGATAGAGCAGGTTATTGCTCTGAACGACAAGAGACGTAGCACCCAAAATCAATTAGATAAAAACCTGGCAGAAGTCAACACGCTTTCGCGCACTATCGGTCAGTTGATGAAAGAAGGCAAGAAAGAAGAGGCTGAATCTGCACGCGCACGTGTTGCCGAACTAAAAGAGGGCAACAAGGAACTGGATGCTGCCATGACACAGGCTGCCACGGATATGCAAAACTTGCTTTATACCATCCCCAACGTTCCTTATGAAGAAGTGCCCGAAGGAGTAGGTGCAGAAGACAATGTGGTAGAGAAAATGGGTGGTATGGAGACCGAGCTGCCCAAAGATGCGCTCCCCCACTGGGAATTGGCTAAGAAATATGACTTGATAGACTTCGACTTAGGAGTTAAAATCACAGGCGCAGGCTTCCCAGTATATAAAGGTAAAGGCGCACAACTTCAACGTGCCCTTATCAACTTCTTCCTCGATGAAGCACGCAAATCCGGATATACCGAAGTAATGCCTCCTACAGTAGTCAATGCCGCTTCCGGCTATGGCACAGGACAGCTTCCCGACAAAGAGGGACAGATGTACCATTGCGAAGTAGACGACCTGTATCTGATCCCGACAGCAGAAGTGCCGGTTACTAATATTTACCGCGACGTCATTCTGGAAGAAAAACAATTGCCGATTATGAACTGTGCATATACACAATGCTTCCGTCGCGAAGCCGGTTCTTACGGCAAGGATGTGCGCGGATTGAACCGCTTGCACGAGTTCTCCAAAGTAGAGCTGGTGCGTATCGACAAACCCGAACACTCCAAACAATCTCATCAGGAAATGCTGAACCATGTGGAAGGACTGTTGCAAAAATTGGAATTACCGTATCGTATCCTTCGCCTTTGCGGTGGTGACATGAGCTTTACCGCTGCGCTGTGCTTTGACTTCGAAGTATACTCCGAAGCACAGAAGCGTTGGTTGGAAGTAAGTTCCGTTTCCAATTTCGACACCTATCAGGCCAACCGTCTGAAATGCCGTTATCGCAACGCAGACAAGAAAACCGAACTTTGCCACACGCTGAACGGTTCGGCTTTGGCATTGCCACGTATCGTTGCCGCTTTGCTCGAAAACAACCAGACTCCGGAAGGAATCAAGATTCCGAAAGCGCTGGTTCCGTATTGCGGCTTCGACATCATAGACTAAAAAGCCCACCACAGATTGCACGTACTTGTGCAATCTGTGGTGAAATCATAATTTATTAATCTAATACATTTACCCCATGACAAAACAAACAAAAAGTTTTGTATTGCCTTTGACATTCATCGGCATTATGTTCTTCGCGATTGGTTTCGCATTAGGAATCAATTCACTGTTAGTTCCCGTATTGCAGAAATCATTGGGAATTTCAAACGCGGCATCTTACCTCATTATTGCCGCTACCTTTATCCCGTTTCTGGTATTCGGCTATCCCGCCGGGCTCACCATCAAAGCAATCGGTTATAAGCGCACCATGTCACTGTCTTTTTTCATTTTTGCCATAGCGTTTTGCCTGCTCATTCTCTCGGCATCCCAAGAAAGCTTCACGTTATTCCTATTGGCATCTTTCATCAGCGGAGCCGCCAACGCCTACTTGCAAGCATCCGTCAATCCGTATATCACGATTTTAGGTCCGATGGATAGCGCAGCAAAACGTATCAGCATCATGGGCATCTGCAATAAATTGGCATGGCCCATTCCCGCCATCTTCATCGTGTGGCTATTGGGCAAAGATGTCAGCCTGATTGGTGTTGAAGATTTGAGCAAACCGTTTATCATCATTATCTGTGCCTTTATAGCCTTGGGCGTCATGGCATTCTTCGCACCGCTACCTGAAGTAAAAGCCGCCGGAGAGGATGAAAGCGAAGACGAAGCCGAAGCGTGCCCCTATGCTGCCGGAAAAACTTCCGTATTCCAGTTTCCACACCTATTGTTAGGTTGTTTGGCTCTGTTCCTTTATGTAGGCGTTGAGACTGTTTCGTTGGGCACATTGGTCGATTACGCAAAAGAACTCGGACTTGAGGGTGCGGCAAACTACGCTTGGATTGCTCCTATCGGCATCGTTATCGGTTACATCTGCGG
>CAKUYM010000301.1 GCA_934716785.1 uncultured Bacteroides sp.
ATATACTTTTGTTTATTAATTATAATTTTGTGTGACAAAGGTAATGATTATTTTTAGATAGCAAAGAAATAAGCTCCAAAACCTGAGGAATCAACGGTGTTTCATCGTCATTCACAATCACAAAATCGGCATGTTTCCTCTTGATTTCATCACTGGTCTGAGCCTCTATTCGTTTCATTATCTGCTCTTTTGATGAACAGTCACGCCTTATGGAACGCTCCACCCTGAGCTTTAATGGCGCATAGACCATAACGAGAAAATCGACCTCATCTCTGAAACCGGCTTCAAGAAGAATGGCAGATTCCATGCCCACCAATGGTTTGTCCGTCTGTCGGGCAGCCCACTGGCGAAAATCAGCTTTTACCCGTGGATGAATGATTCCGTTTACCGCTTTTGTATGCTCCGGATGTCCGAATATATAAGAAGCCAACAACGGCCGATTCAGTTCCCCATTTCGAAATACGTCCTGCCCTACCAAGGCAGAAAGTTCCCTCCGAATCACCTCATCGGTATTTGTGATGCGCTTCGCTTCTATATCTGAGATATAAACAGGAATCCCCATTATCTCCAGCAATCTGGAAACAACACTCTTCCCACTACCGATGCCACCGGTTATACCAATCTTAATCGTCATTTGAAGATACTTGTTCTATCAGAAAATCAACTTGTTCGGGAACTATGCGTATCTGATTGATACCACTCGGAACAGTTTTCAATTTGACCGTATATTTGTCCGACCCCAGTTTAAGCAACTCCTCATAGGAGATATTTATCACAAAGTCGCTTGCTTTTATGCTCCGAAAACGTTTCAAGCCCACCTGAAAAGTAATCTGAACCTTTGAGGGGAAAGCACGCAGCACCTTATCCGCCGGGAAATTAACCCCATGTAATGGTACTTCAACCGTTTTCTCCGTATAAATATCAACCGGAAATGTCACTTCAACCTGTCCGGGGACAAACTTCACCCCTTTTTCAGAAACTAAAGCAACCTTCTGACGAGTGGTATCGGATATATTCTCCAGATTTATTTTCTGGGTATAAGCTGTAGTTACCGTATCCAAAATCCCTTTCGGAGCATAGACCAATACGGAATCCGGAGTATAAATCGTGTCGGAGACATAATATTGAAGTCCGGCAGATACCTTTCCTTGAAGCCGGACAGGCACTAATTTACATTTACCCTCCGAGTAAATATAATCTATTGTATCGGGCTTTATGGAAAGAATCTTGGAAGATACATTCAACTGGCTCAGGATGCTTTTCTCCAAATCAGCTGCACCAATCTTCACATGGTTATTCTTGCCTTTATTATCGAGGAAACTCAAATTGACCGGAAAAAAACTTTTCCCCAACATATAATTGAGAAGAACAGTACCCTTATCTTTCACTCTGACCCGAAGTTCGGAAGCGGGTTCCGAGGTCAGAACCACATTATTGGGAAGGTCTTTGATACGCACCGGAATAGAAAACTCCGCTTCATAATCATTGTTCAATGTCTGAAGCAGCCAAAATCCTCCGGCTATCAAGAAGAAAAATAAAAAAATTAAGAACTCTCTGCTCTTGTCACTGAGCAGAAAATCCTTAATTCTCTTAGATAGTTTCAAATATGTGTATCTTATCTTCCTACGATCAAACATAGGCATTTCTTTACCGACTTTTTACTTAGATTGATTGTTAGCCGCCGAAGCGTCAGCAAAAATAGAATTCTTATCTATTTTGATCTTCACGTTGGAAGCAATCTCAAGTACTATATAGTCGTCTGCAATTTCCTTGATTGTTCCGTGGATACCGCCAGCAGTAATCACACTCTGGTTTACCTGCAGAGACTTACGGAAATTAGCGATTTCTTTCTGCTTCTTATTCTGAGGCCGAATCATAAAGAAATACATGATAACAAACATTGCTATCAGCATGATCCACATCATACTTCCACCTCCAGCGCCGACAGGAGCAGGACCTTGCAATAATACAGTCAATACATTCATAAATAATCAGTTTTAGTTTCTATTTATATATACAAAGGTATTAGTTTTTGGTCAACTTACCTTCTTTTTTTAATTGATTAACTATTCCATCCAATGTTCCGTTGATAAAGCTACCGCTTTTGGCTGTACTATACAACTTTGCAATCTCCACATATTCATTTAACGAAACGCTGACCGGAATGTTCGGGAAACTCAAAATTTCCGCCAATGCCGCCTGCATAATAATAACATCCATAAAGGCGATGCGGTCCAGCTCCCAATTCTTTGTATTCTCGCTTATCAAATGGCGATAATAGTCGGAATTCAATATAGTACGACGGAAAAGACGACGTGCAAATTCCTGATCCTCGTCATCCTTGAATTCAGGAAGCAATTCCTGATTTGCACCTTTCTTTTCATCAAAACGTTTGATTGTCTTCAAAACGAATGTGTCTACTATTTCTTTATCGTCATTCCAATACAAGCTCTGGTCTTCCAATACCTGATCGAGAGAATCGTTATTGAAGATATAGTTCTTATATAGCTTTCTCCACAATTCACGGTCGGCCTCATACGAGTTGTCATTAGAAACCATATATTCTTTATAAATATCGGTTTCTATAATCTTCTCATAAAGCTCTTTCACGAAATCCTGGTCGTTTGCCCAAGTTCTTTTCTGATTGGTGATAAACTCAGCCAATTGCTTGTTGACCTCCAACTGAGCGATAAACTTATTTTCCACAAACTTCGTGTTGGGATATAGTTCCTCTGCCGTGGGTGCCAGCTTGGCTTTAGCTGTATCAATGCGCTTTTGTGCATACTCTGTCAATGCTATCATCAGCATCAGCAAATAATTGTAAAGGTCATACGCCTTTGAAAGACTAAAGAATAACTCTTTCTCCGCTGAGTCTAGATTTTTGCTGCCATTTTGATAATAGGCATACACAATCTGTATAATCTTAAGACGAATAAGAACTCTGTTGATCATAATTCTATTTAATACTGTTATTATCGAACTGCAAAAGTAGATATTTTTAGCGAGTTTCCCCAAATAAATCACATTTTTTAATGCAGTATTTCATTCTCTGCGCTTTTTCTTTTGACAGTTTAAAAAAAATATCCAATTTTGAGACCGATTATAAACGGATCGTAAGATATGGAAGATTTAAAAAAGAAAATGAGTGCAGACATGAATGACAAGGAGATTGTATTTTCCAAGTCCATCAAAGCAGGTAAACGCATCTACTACCTCGACGTAAAAAAGAATCGTAAAGATGAGATGTTCCTGGCTATTACAGAGAGTAAAAAAGTGATAACGGGAGAAGGTGATGATTCTCAAGTAAGTTTCGAGAAGCACAAAATCTTCTTATACCGGGAAGACTTTGAGAAATTTATGACAGGACTCGAAGAAGCTGTCAACTTCATTGAGCGCAACGACATGAATGGATATATCGGTCGTTCCAATGCAGAAGCCGATGAAGAAGGTGAACAAAAAGCCGACCAGGACGCCCAAGAGACCAAGTTAGGGGACGAAATTAAGATTGACATCAACTTTTAAGGAAGTAAATCTTTGATAATTCAGAAAAAAGATGTACTTTTGCACCGCTTTTTTGCAACATCGTGTGATAATCCACATCGTGTGATGGTGAATTAAGCAAAATAACTTAATTTAGAGTAACACATTTTTAAGAAATGAAATCAATTGAAGTAAAAGGAACTGCAAGAACTATTGCAGAACGCTCTTCAGAACAAGCAAGAGCTTTGAAAGAAATCCGTAAGAACGGTGGTGTACCTTGTGTACTTTATGGTGGTAATGAAGTTGTTCACTTCACTGTAACTAACGAAGGACTTCGTAACCTGGTTTACACTCCGCACATCTACGTAGTAGACTTGGATATCGATGGCAAAAAAGTAAACGCTATCTTGAAGGATATCCAATTCCACCCGGTAAAAGATAATATCCTGCACGTTGACTTCTATCAGATCGACGAATCTAAACCTATCGTAATGGAGGTTCCGGTACAGTTGGAAGGTCTTGCAGAAGGTGTTAAAGCCGGTGGTAAATTGGCATTGCAGATGCGTAAACTCAAAGTTAAAGCTCTGTATAATGTAATTCCTGAAAAGCTGATTATCAACGTTTCTCACTTAGGATTGGGCAAGACTGTCAAAGTTGGCGAACTGAACTTCGAAGGACTTGAACTGATCAGCGCTAAAGAAGCCGTTGTATGTGCCGTTAAGTTGACTCGTGCAGCAAGAGGTGCAGCAGCCGCAGCAGGCAAGTAATCTGAGATTATCCCTGTAAAAAGAGATACACTGCAAGCGCAGATTAATGCAGATTAAAGCAGATATTCAGTCTGCATTAATTTGTATTAATCTGCGCTTCTCTTTATCTATAAGCTATATTTTATTGAATTGACATTAACAAACTGTTTTACCCCAAAACAATGATAAAATATTTAATTGTCGGACTGGGAAACATTGGTCCGGAGTATCATGAAACCCGACACAATATCGGATTTATGACGGTGGACGCATTGGCTAAAGCCAACAACGCACCTCCTTTCATTGACAAACGCTACGGGTTCACCACCAACTTCTCCATCAAAGGACGGCAGTTGATACTACTCAAGCCGTCGACCTTCATGAACCTGAGCGGGTTGGCAGTCCGCTACTGGATGCAGAAGGAGAATATCCCCTTGGAGAATGTGTTGATCGTAGTGGATGATTTGGCCCTACCCTTCGGCACATTACGCCTGAAAGGTAAAGGAAGCGATGCCGGCCACAACGGTCTTAAGAATATCGCCACCACCTTGGGCACCCAAAACTATGCCCGATTGCGTTTTGGCATCGGAAATGATTTTCCACGTGGCGGCCAGATTGATTATGTGCTCGGCCACTTCACCGATGAGGACTGGAAAACAATGGACGAAAGATTGAGTACGGCAGGAGAAATCATCAAGAGCTTCTGTCTGGCTGGTATCGACATCACAATGAATCAGTTCAATAAAAAATGAGAATTGTGAATAGTAATCACCCCTATAAACCATTAAAAATATGGCTGAAGCAAGAATAGATAAATGGATGTGGGCTGTCCGTATTTTCAAGACACGAACGATTGCGGCAGAAGCCTGCAAAAAAGGACGTGTCACCATTAATGGCTCTTTGGTCAAAGCAGCACGCATGGTAAAACCGGGAGATGTCATTCAAGTAAGAAAGCCACCTGTCACTTATTCATTCAAAGTGCTGCAAGCGATAGAAAAACGTGTCGGTGCAAAGCTCGTACCGGAGATAATGGAGAATGTAACTACTCCCGATCAATACGAGATATTGGAGATGAGTAAAATCAGCGGATTCGTAGACCGGGCACGCGGAACGGGACGACCGACCAAGAAAGATCGTCGGGAGTTGGAAGAGTTCACGACCCCTGAGTTTATGGATGATTTTGACTTTGATTTCGACTTCGAAGAATAGTTCACCACAGAGGACACGGAGAACACTGAGGAAAAAATAAAGAGAAAGAG
>CAKUYM010000302.1 GCA_934716785.1 uncultured Bacteroides sp.
CGCGCAGCCGAGCGATACGCAAATCCGTATTTTGCCTCAGGCCCTGCTCTATCAGTCCTTGTAGCAATTCATCCCTGAAAAGCTCTCGCCACGACAAGGCAGCCAACGACGAGGTGTCCTCTCCTGCCGCCTGCATATCCCTATATAGACTGTCCGTCATAACCTCCGGGCGCGAATACGGCTTATATATTCCGCAGCCCGTCATCAGGCAAGCTGCCCAACCTATTACTATCAATCGTTTCATACGTTTCATTTCTTTTCTATTTCTTCTAATTCCGCCTGTATAGCCCAGTCGGCATTACTTTTCGCGGCTTGCACCGGCCTGAACTTCTCCTGCAAATATTGAAAGACAATAAACAGGGAAGGGACGAGGAACAATAATGCCAACGTGCCTACCAGCATACCGCCTACCGCACCGGAGGCGAGCGAACGGCTACCATTTGCCCCTACTCCGTTTGCTATCATCAATGGGATAAGTCCGAACACCATCGTCAGCGTAGTCATCAGAATGGGGCGCAGACGAACTTTCGCCGCACTATATGCCGCCTGTACGAGCGACATCCCCGCTTCCCTCCGCTTGGTGGCATATTCGGTCAGCAGGATAGCCGTCTTTGCCAATAGTCCTATCAGCATAATCAGCCCTGTCTGCATATAGATATTGTTCTCCAACCCGAATAACTGCGCGAACAAGAAACTGCCCAACAGACCGCATGGCACAGACAGAATGACAGCGAACGGTATAAAGAAACTCTCATACAACGCACTCAATATCAGATAAACCAGCAATAGGCAGATTCCGAAAATAATCACCACATTATTGGTAGTCTTGCTCTCCTCGCGTGAGATTCCTCCAAACTCATAGCCATAATTCTTGGGCAGCACCTGCTCCGCGGTTTCCTTGATAGCCTTCAATGCGTCACCGGAACTATATCCGCTTGCCGGCATCCCGCTGACAGAGATGGCATTATACAGATTGAAACGCATCAGGTCCTGCGGCCCGTATGTCTTCGTCAGTTTCACGAACTGGGCAAGCGGCGTCATCTCCTCTCCCACTCTCACAAACAGATGATTGAGAGATTCCGGTGAGACACGATACTCCGGATCCGCTTGAATCATCACACGGTATAATTTAGAGAACCGATTGAAATTAGAGACATATCCTCCGCCATAATATCCCGAAAGCGTCTCTAATATTTCACCGGGCGAAATCCCCGCCTGCTCACATTGAGCCGCATCAATATCCACCCAATATTGCGGATAACTGGTCTCAAATGCAGAATAGACCGCCTCTATCTCCGGACGTCGGGAAAGAGCCGCCACAAAATCATCCGTCACCTTCTTGAATGCGTTCAAATCGCCGGCAGCCTTATCCTGCACATACAGTTCAAACCCGTTGCCCATGCCATAACCCGGAATCATCGGCGGTGTCAGTACGAACATCTGCGCATCGGGAACACCGGGAGCCAATGCGTAAATCCGGTTCACTATGTCCGAAGCCGACTGTCCCTTCTCCCGCCGTTCGTCCCAAGGCTTGAGCGAAAGGAAATACATCCCCATGGACGGTCCCGAACCGGTGAACGAATAACCCGTCACACTCGCTTCATAGTCGATCTCGGGAATCTGCTCCAACTGCTTGCTGATTTGCTGCATCACCCGTTGATTCTGCTGCATCGACATTCCCGGTTTGGAGTTCATGCTAATCATCACCGTGCCTGTATCTTCATCGGGAACAAGCCCTGTCTTGGTGTGCATAACGAGCAGGACGAGCAATGCCAAGGCTGTGGCCAACGTGCCCCACATCAGCCAACGTCTCTTTATGAAAAGCAATACTCCCCGCATATATCGCTGAGTCAATGCATCAAACGCCGCATTAAACGCTTTACGGAAACGGGCGGCGAAATTATTCTTCACATTCCCCGCCTCGTCCATATACGGACGCAGCAGCATGGCGCAAAGCGCGGGCGACAAGGTGAACGCATTAATGGCGGAAATACCCACCGCAACAGCCATCGTTATGCCGAACTGCATATAGAATGCCCCGGACGTGCCGCCCATCATAGACACGGGGATAAAGACCGCCATGAATATCAGCGTGGAAGTCAGGATGGCCGACGAAACCCCTTTCACCGCATCATTGGTTGCCATATAGGAGGATTGGTAGCCGACATCAAACCTTGCCTGCACAGCCTCGACCACCACAATGGCATCGTCCACCACCGTACCGATGGCAAGCACCAGCGCAAAAAGCGTCAGCAGGTTGATCGAGAACCCTGCCACATGCATAAAAGCAAACGTACCGATGATAGAAACGAATATCGAGATGGTGGGGATAAGCGTCGAACGAATATCCTGCAGGAAGATGTACACAATCAATACCACCAGCAAGATAGCTTCCAGCAATGTCATAATCACCTCCCGGATAGACGCATACAGGAATCGGTTCGTATCGCTCAGCGTAACGAACTCCATGCCTTTCGGAAGTCCTTGGCTAATCTCCTCCAGCGTGGCATCAATCTCGTTGATGATTTCCGCAGCATTCGAGCCGGCCGTCTGATAGACCATTGCCATGGCTGCCGGATGCCCGTTTATTTCGGTTGAATAATTATACGCCTCATCACCCAGTTCAATATCTGCCACTTCCTTCAGCCGCAACACGTCACCGCCCGGCAGAGAACGGATCACCAGATTGCCGAACTCTTCGGGAGTGGAGAAACGTCCGCGATACTTCATCGTATATTGAAACGTATTGTCATGGTTCTCACCAAAAGCTCCCGTAGCCGCCTCAATGTTCTGCTTCTCCAATACTGCCGCAATATCTCCGGGAATCAGTTTGTATTGCGCCATTTTATCCGGCTTCATCCAGATACGCATACTATAATTCGAGCCGAACTGCATCACCTGTCCCACTCCGGCAATGCGCTTGATACGCGGTTCTACGTTAATCTTCATATAGTTATTGAGAAACTGAAGGTCGTACGTATCATTCGGGCAATAGAGTGCAAACGTCTTCAGCTCCGCATTCTGCTGTTTCATCGTCGTCACTCCGATCTTGGTCACTTCGGCAGGCAGCAGGCTCAGAGCCGTAGATACCCGGTTCTGCACATTCACCGCCGCCATATCCGCATTGCTTCCCTGCTTGAAGAAAACATTGAGAAATACATCACCGCTGTTGGAAGCCGTGGACGTGATATAATTCATGTTCTCCACCCCGTTGATGGCCTCCTCCAATGGGATAATCACACTCTTTTGAACCGTTTCCGCATTTGCTCCCGGATAGTTGGTGAACACCTGTATCGTTGGCGGGGCAATATCGGGATACTGCTCTACCGGTAGCATAAATATGGAAATCACTCCCATCAGGACAATCGTAACAGAAATTACGATAGATAAAACCGGACGGTCTACAAAATATCTTAGATTCATTCTTTTACTCCTTTCTTTTCTTTATCACCCTTCCTCACCGGCTTTTTTGACGACTATCTCCATGCCGTCCTGCAATAAGCCTATTCCTTCGCTCACAATCACATCACCGGCCTGAAGTCCCGACCGGACGATATAATCAATGCCGTTGTCCAGTTTTTCAACTTTGATCGGCACAGACACCGCCTTGCCATCAACCACTTTGTAGACAAATATCTTGTCCTGCAACTCAGAGGTGGCAGCCTGCGGAATGATGAGCGCATCCTTCTCCGTATGCGGAATTATCACATTGCCGATTCCTCCACTGAACAGAAGCCGCTTCTCGTTGGGAAATACACTACGTATCGAAGCCGTTCCCGTCTGCGAGTTGATTATTCCGCTGATACTTTCGATGCGTCCTTCCATTCCATACAATGTTCCGTCGTTCAGTTGCAGGCGAATCGCCGGCATCCGACGGATTGTTTCGTCCGGCGAGCCGTACTGGCGCACCAAGGCGCGGAGCTGATTCTCCGTCATTGAAAAATAGACATACATGGTGCTGTTGTCCGATACGGTTGTAAGCGGCTGCGGTATCGAGGGGGTCACCAATGCACCTACACGGTAAGGCAGCGTACCGACAATGCCATTCGACGGGCTTCTCACTTCCGTATAGGAAAGGCTGTTGCGGGCATCTATCTCCTGCGCTTCCGCCTGTTCCAGTCCGGCCTTGGCGATGGACAGCGCATTTCGTGCCGTCAGCAACTCATATTCGGAAATTACATTTGCTTTGTAGAGTTCACTCTTGCTGTTGTAGTCCAGTTGTGCCGTTTCCACCTGTGCCTTTGCAGCGTGCACATTGGCTGTTGCCACCCGCAAGGCAGCTTTATAGGGAACTTGGTCTATCACAAAGAGTATCTCTCCCTTTTCCACCGTCTGCCCCTCCTGCACGCACAGCCGGGAAATCGTGCCCGACACCTGCGGATAGATGTCTATGTCCTGCCGCCCCCTGATGGAAGCCGAATAAGACTCGGCAAACTCTACCGAATCAGTGCTGACGGTCAGCACGGGATACTCTTGCTGAAACTCTCCGTATTGTCCGTTCTTACAAGACGCCAACAACATGGAGCATAAAATAAAGATGAATAATTTTCTCATACGATTCTGTACTTGTTTTCTAAATCAATTCTCATTTTCACTGCTAACTCTCTTCGCTCAATCGGGCATATCTCAATTGAGCGTGCAAAGTTAGGAGGATTAACTGGTTCAGGAAGTAGCAGAAACCGACCTTTTCGGGTACTTTTCAATACAAAACTGGCAATATCAACCAAAAAAGTCCTACATTTACAGGATTTTTCATGAAAGATATGCCAAATATAAAATACTCATTATGCCCTGAGGGGCAGGAATACGGAGCCGGAGAAACGAATCTGAAAGATAACTTAGGGCTTCCTTTGGATACCAAAGGGTGTACTGTTCTATTATGCACGTCGGGAAGCGCCATCGTATCCGTCAATTTTCAGAAACAAATAATGAAGAGAGGGGATGCCGCAATTCTTTTCTACGATATAGTTTTCGAAGCTATCAGGGTTTCGGAATCCTTTTCTGCGCTTTATATTTCACTGCCCAATGAAGCCGTAGAAGACACCATGTACAAAATAACCTCCATTGCATTTTGGGATTATATATATGATTATGCCATCTGCCACACTTCAGAGCAACAATACACCCTCCTGCATTCATGGTATCTGCAAACCAAATGGATTATCAAGGAGTTCAACTCGGAATATCGGCTGGCACTCTCAAGCAACAATTTCTACAATCTCGCAATAGGAATAGAGAATGAAATTAAAAAAAGCACGGCCAACATGAATGATAAGTTCAAGAAAGACAGGGGATGGACATTGCTTGGGAAATTCGCCGTACTCCTATCCGAATACTGCCACATAAACCGAGATGTGAAGTTCTATGCGGACAAGCTATTCATCACTCCCGACTATCTCTGCAAATTGACTCAAAAGACGATGAA
>CAKUYM010000303.1 GCA_934716785.1 uncultured Bacteroides sp.
ACCATCCAAGGAAACACTCGCTATAAAATAACAACATTTTTAAGTGAACAACGAAATCTTAAATGAAAGAGCCGTGTGTTCAACTCGATTTTTAACATACATCTTTTTGTAATCAATAGTATCTTACATAATTTTGCATTTGATATAAAGATATATAAATATTATTGTATGAATAGAAGAATGAGAATTGGTGTTAGACATTCTATCACTTGTATGCTGCTTGTGCTTATTGGCTTAGGAACGGTTCTTCCTGTCAAATCACAAAGCAATAGAAAAGTAAAACTGACGGGTACTGTTTATGAGTACGATCATCGCGACAAGCGTCTACCTTTAGGATTTGCCACAGTATCTATTCCGGAAATTTCTTTGGGAACCACTTCCAATGCGAACGGCAGGTATACACTGGATAATGTACCTACCGGCAAAGTCCGTATGCAAGTTCACTATTTGGGAAAAATAACTATTGATACACTGGTAAATGTAAACCGTGACTTGGTTCTTAATTTCACAATGAAGAACGAGGACTTCAAATTAAAAGAGGTAACTGTAACTGCCACCAACAGCGCCTCAGGGAAGTCTACTGCTTCTCACATTTCCCGTTCGGCCATGGATCATATGCAGGCAACCAGCTTGTATGATTTGATGGCGCTGATGCCGGGTGGAATCTCACAAAATCAAGACATGAGTTCGGCACAGCAAATCAATATCCGGCAACTTTCCAGTTCGACTGGTCCGGAAGCTCCGATGAATGCCTTGGGAACGGCAATTATCCGTGATGGCGCGCCGGTTTCAAACAATGCTAATCTGTCGGCAATGAGCCCCACCGTATTGAGCAGCTCGGAAACGCCTTCTGCATTGGGTGGAGGTGCTTCTCCCGCAGGTGGTACTGATGTGCGTAGTATTTCTACCGAGAATATTGAATCCATACAGATTATCCGTGGTATTCCTTCAGTGGAATATGGTGACTTGACTTCGGGTGCGGTAATTATCCATACAAAAGCCGGTCGGGAGCCCTTACGCGTTAAAGCAAAGGCCAATCCGAATATTTATCAAGTCTCTATGGGTACCGGTTTTGAACTGGGAAAAAAGAAAGGAGCGTTGAATGTCAGTGCAGACTACGCTTACAATACAAATGATCCGGTGTCCAGCTATCAGCACTATCAGCGTGCCACAGCAAAGGTGCTTTATTCCAATACCTTATTTAATAATAGGTTGCGCACCAATTCCAGTTTTGATTTTATTTACGGTAAGGACCAACGGAAACGCAATCCGGACGATGAGCAAACCAAAACAGCTTCGGAAGGACGCGACGCCGGTTTCACGCTGAATACTAATGGTACATGGAATATCAATAAAGGATGGTTGAAAACATTGCGCTATGTGTTGTCCGGTACGTATACGGATAAGGACAGCTATTACGAAACGGTATACAGTTCTGCCACGTCACCCTATTCCATGACTACTACGAACGGTACGGTACTTAGTAATATTGCTGGACAGCATATTTATGATGCTGAGGGCAAGGAAATTACTAATTTCGGACCGGAGGATGCAGGCCATTATGCCGTTTATCTGCCGAGCAGTTATTTCGGGCACTATGAAATAGATAGCCGTGAGTTAAATCTGTTTGCCAAAGTAGCAGCTTCTTTATTCAAGGCAAGCGGTCAGGTGAACAACCGTCTCTTGATCGGTGCAGACTTCCGGAGCGACGGCAACCTCGGTAAAGGAAAAACGTATGATCCGAGCACTCCTCCCTACCGCAGCGTATACGGTCATAATCAATCTTTCCGTCCACGTAGCTATAAGGATATTCCTTTCGTCAATCAGTTTGGCGCATATGCGGAAGACAATTTCAAATGGTCAATCGGTGGCACACATGATTTAAATATCCAAGCAGGTGCACGCTATGATCACGCATCAGTAGTAGGCGGTATCGTCTCACCGCGTGTAAATGCGTCCATCGATTTGATCCCTAATACATTAAGTATACAGGGAGGATATGGTATTGCAGCCAAGATGCCTTCTCTGCTCTATCTTTATCCGGAAGATGCCTATTTTGAGTATACCAACATGAATGAACTCGCCAATGAAAATATTCCGGAAAACGAACGTTTGTTTATTACGACCACAGAGGTGAGAAAGGTAGACAATTCTGATTTGAAGATTGCCAAAAATCATAAAGCGGAAGTTGGCATCAACTTGCGGATTGGTAAAACGAACTTGAATGTGACAGCTTATAAAGAGCGTCTGAAAGATGGGTATACAATGAACCAGACGTGCAATACATTCAATACCTTTATGTATAATGAATACCAGCGTACAGCAGATGGTAAGATTGAACTTGCCAGCAGTCTGCCGGTATTGTCTACCTATGTCAAACCTACCAACAATCTGAATCTGGAAACAAAGGGGTTGGAATTTGACTTGAATGTAGGACGTATCGATGCTATCCGTACATCTTTCCAACTGAACGGATCATGGATGCGTACTAAAAGTTGGAGAAGCGGTTACAGTTTCTATGACAACAGTGGAGAAGCCGCTTCTGCTCGCAAACCGGTGGCGATATATTCTCAAGACGGTGACGCCAGCTATCGTCAACAGTTTGTAACGACGCTGCGTGCCACTCACAATATTCCCCGTATCGGTTTTGTTGTGACTATGACTGCACAAGCCATTTGGCAACAGTCCAGATGGAATACCTTCGGAAATGATTCTATACCTGTAGGTTACTTGGCCTTGGAAGATGCATCCGTCAACATGTTTCAGAAAGGACAGTTCACCACTACTCAGCAAGTAAAAGATGCAGGATACGGATATATGTTGCAGAATGTAAGCCATAACAGCGCTATCAAAGAATCGTATAGCCCCTACTTCTGCTTCAACCTGAACGTCACCAAGGAAATCAGCGACATGTTGCGCGTCTCTTTCTTTGCCAATAATATGTTCAGAAGTTACCCGCGCAGGGAGTCCAAACGTAATCCGGGTTCATATACTTTATTGAACAACCGGTTCTTCTTTGGACTGGAATTATCACTTACCTTATAATATTCAGAAATTTATGAAAAAATATTTGATATATTTATTTACGTTGACTACACTTATCGTGGGGTGCGATTCATTCAAAGACCTATCTGATGCGACAGAAGTGGAAGCTATCGATGTCAATGTAGACTTGGATATTGCCGTTGAAAACGTAGCTGTCTTAAAAGATTTGAAAATCAAATTCGACAATTATGACGAAGATCTGCATTATGTGGAAGAGGTGACCACCAACAGTGTGAAAGTAAATGGAATTATTCCGGGAATTTATTCGGTAACAGTATCCGGTACGGCTATCGATATCGAGAACAGCGAATATACTATCAATGGAAACTCTATCAATGAAGCGCTGTTCCGGAATGAAAGTACATTGAATATCAAAGTACAAGGACTTAAGAGGAGTCCTTTAATATTCAAGGAAATTTATTATTGCGGAAGCCGTCCGAAAGCAGGAGGAGTGTACTTCCGTGATCAGTTCTATGAGATATATAATAACTCGGCCGAGACCCAGTATTTGGATGGCATTTATTTTGCCAACCTTACCCCCGGCAAGTCTACAACCAAGTTGCCGGTTTGGCCAGCAGAAGATGGTGACAATTATGCGTATGCAGAACGTGTATGGAAATTCCCGGGAAACGGAACCGAATATCCGTTGAAGCCTGGTGAATCATGCGTCATTTCTCAGTTTGCCGCCAACCATCAGTTGGATATCTATAATCCGCTAAGTCCTATAGACGGCAGCAGCTCCGAGTTTGAGTTCAATATGAACAATAAAAACTTTCCGGATCAACCGGCCTATGATATGCTGCATGTATTCTACAATGGAAAAGCTGAGATGGGTACTGTGCCACAATATCTGACATCCGTATTCGGGGGAGCTTATGTGATTTTCAGTGTTCCTGAAGGGGAAACTTGGGATCCGGTCAATGATGCAAATATGAAAGCTACCGACCAAAGCAAACCGAACAGCACTACTTATTATGCAAAAATACCTATTAAATACGTGCTGGATGCCGTTGAGGCGATAGACAACGAATCCATGATGAATGCCAAGCGAGTTCCCGCTGTGCTTGATGCCGGAATTACTTGGGTGGGAGCTACTTATTGTGGCTTGGGCGTTGCCCGCAAACTGGCCACGGACGATGACGGAAATCCGGTCATTCGTGAAGAAACCGGTACGTATTTCTACCAAGATACCAATAATAGTACTGATGACTTTGAGCGTGGCGTTGTCCCGATGCTGCGTCGCAATGGCGCAAAAATGCCTTCATGGAATCATACGTTGCAATAATTAATTAAAAGAATATGACAATGAAAAAACAATATATGAGTTATGTGAAAAGCGGCTTGCTGATGATAGTTTGCCTTGCAAGTATGAGGGGGGCGGCACAAGGCTTTTCCCCTGCCGCTATGGAGCAATTGAAAGCGAAACGACTGTGGTTTCAGTCACAAAATGCTGCCGGTACGGCGTTTGATGACGTGCAGAATTATTCCAACGTCATATTGGGATATGACTTACATGACGGGAACTACTGTCGTCCGCAGGAAGGACAAAAGGAGGCCACTGTAGGTGTATCCAGCGAGGGATTCATTAATCTGAAGAATGCATATGTATGGGGTGCATTCAATTTCTCACATGAGAATCTGACTGATGCCGGGTATAACGCTTCCATTGCCGACCCATTCAGAGGCATGCCCTATTATGTAGCCGACCAGCATCTGAGCGATTGGAGAAACCAATATTATGACCTGAGTTTTCGGGCTGCCACTCCTTTGCTCGGCAATCATTGGACATTGGGTATCGGAGGAGATTATGTGGCTACACTGGCCGCCAAGCAACGCGACCCGCGTGTAGATACCCGCTTTTATATATTGCAATTAACTCCCGGTGTTGCCTACAAGGTGAATGATTCGCATAAGTTGGGCGTGAACTTCAAATATACTTCCATTAAAGAAGATTCAAGAATGAGCAATGTCAACGTTTATGTAGATCAGGACTATTACACATTGTTTGGCTTGGGAACAGCTATAAAAGGTATCGGCAGCGGTGTGACCAGCAATTATATCGGTGACCGTTTCGGCGGTGCTCTTCAGTATAACTACAGCACATCGTCTTTCAATTTGCTGTTTGAAGGTAGCTATGATGTGAAGGCGGAAACTGTTCAGCATAGCTATACGACTCCAAGAAAAATAGCCGGTGTGAAAGATAAGGTGGCTCAGGCTTCTCTGACTGCCGTTCAAGAAGGAAGAAGTTATACGAATTATGCGAAATTGGCCTATCAGAATCGTCACATCGACGGTATTCAGTACATTTCTCAGCGCGACAATTCTGAGTCACAAAGCGGATGGGTGGATATGTATAGCAATAT
>CAKUYM010000304.1 GCA_934716785.1 uncultured Bacteroides sp.
GAATAGAGAAAAGGATGCTCAACTTTCTTGAGAATCACGACGAGCAGCGTATCGCTTCCGACTTCTTCGCCGGCAACCCGCGCAAAGGAATCCCTGCGCTTATCGTTTCGGCCTGCATGAATACAAATCCCATGATGATTTATTTCGGTCAGGAATTTGGAGAGATGGGAATGGACAGCGAAGGCTTCAGCGGAAGAGACGGAAGAACTACTATATTTGATTACTGGAGCGTAGACTCTATCCGCCGTTGGCGCAATGGTGGGAAATTTGACGGCAAGATGCTGACCGATGAGCACAAATGGCTTTATGATGTTTATCAGAGGGTGCTGACCCTTTGCAACGAGGAAGCAGCAATTGCCAAAGGAGCATTCTTCGATTTAATGTACGCCAACATAAATGGCTGGCGTTTCAACGAACGCAAGCAATATACTTTTATGCGGAAATATGAGAATGAATTATTGTTTTTCGTTATCAATTTCGACAGCCAACCGGTAGATGTGGCAATCAACATTCCGTCACACGCTTTCGACTTCCTGCAGATTCCTCAAATGGAGTCTTATGAAGCTACAGACCTGATGACCGGTGCGAAAGAGGAAATCAGCCTGCTGCCGTACAAGCCGACAGACGTATCAGTCGGAGCCTACAACGGAAAGATACTGAAAATCACTTTTGAAGTAAAAGAATAAGATTTATATATTTATGCTGTAACCCGGTCGCCCGTTATAATGGTGTCCGGGTTATATTTTGGCATCTCTCTCAAACAAATATTCTCCAAAGCTGTTTTAAGTAGATGAATGATTCTCTAAATTCAAGGCTTATGAAGATATTTAAGGTTGGGATATTCTTATCGCTTTTGCTGTTAGCCATGTCTGCCTTTGCAGGCACACCACCCGGCAACGTGCAAACCACTTTCAAAAAAATGTATCCGAAAGCAACTGGCATAGCATGGTCACAGGATAGTGGATACTATTGCGCAAACTTTGTGATGAACGGATTTACCAAAAGTGTATGGTTCAGCACACAGGGAAAATGGGTTATGACGCAGACAGATCTCGTCGGTCTCGACCGCCTGTCGCCGACTGCCTATAACGCATTTTTATCCGGTCCGTACGCAAGTTGGGTAGTAGATGACGTCACCATGGTGGAGTTTCCCCAATGGCAGGCCATTATAGTGATTAAAGTGGGACAAGACAATGTAGACATCAAATATCAGCTATTCTATACCCCACAAGGGATACTGCTGAAAACGCGCAATGTCAGTTATATGTATGATATTCTCGGACCGGGCACGTTCTTAAGCAATTAATGATGAAATACCCTCACCGTTAATGAAATACCCCTCACCGCCTATAGAGCTGCGGCAAGGGGTATTTACTTATTTCTTCCTTCTAAGCACCATAGCCGTACGTGCAGGAATATAGAGTTTCAGCCACTCTTTCTTTTCCTTCTTATACAGCGGGTCGGCAATTGTAAAATGAACGACCGAATCATCCGACAGGCCATTTCCGCCAAATGCCACATCATCGGTATCCAATATTACTTCATAAGCTCCCGGAGCCACCAAGAAGCCATAATCGACGAATGACTGTTTAGGATTGAAGTTAAAGACAAATATCAAATCCTTACGTCCATAAACCAAAACCTGATCTCCGTCATTGTGCCATATTTCCTGAACAGGTGTTGCTTGAAAGTTCTTCACACTCTTGATTACTTTCAGCATCTCCACGTCAAAGTCACCCATATAATGATAAGTCAGATTCTTATTATCCACCAAGTTCCATTGGCGACGGGCATATTTGCAAGACCATCCGTTACCCTCACGCGGGAAATCAATCCATTCAGGATGACCGAATTCATTACCCATGAAGTTCAGATAACCGCCATTGATGGTAGAAGCCGTCAGCAGACGAATCATCTTGTGCAACGCAATGCCGCGGTTGACAATATAGTTCTCATCTCCTTTCTGCATATGCCAGTACATATCGGCATCAATCAGACGGAAAATTATTGTCTTGTCGCCTACCAAAGCCTGATCATGGCTTTCGGCATAAGATATGGTCTTTTCATCCTTACGACGGTTGGTTACTTCCCAAAACATGCTGGAAGGCTTCCAGTCCTCGTCAATCTTTTCTTTGATTGTCTTAATCCAGTAATCGGGAATATTCATAGCCATGCGATAGTCGAATCCGTATCCGCCGTCTTCCACTTTCGCAGCCAGTCCCGGCATACCTGAAACTTCCTCCGCAATGGTGATTGCCTTAGGATTAACCTGATGAATCAGTTCATTGGCCAATGTCAAATAACAAATCGCATTATCATCCTCACCGCCGTTGAAATAATCTGCATAATTGCAGAAAGCCTCACCCAGTCCATGACTGTAATACAACATTGATGTCACCCCGTCGAAACGGAATCCGTCGAACTTATATTCTTCCAGCCAATACTTACAGTTCGACAAAAGGAAATGAATTACCTCATTCTTGCCATAATCAAAACAAAGAGAATCCCAAGCCGGATGTTCACGACGACCGCCCGGATAGAAATATTGGTTCGGGGCACCGGCAAAATTTCCTAATCCTTCCACTTCGTTCTTTACAGCGTGCGAATGAACAATATCCATAATCACAGCAATGCCAGCCTCATGAGCGGCATCAATCAGCGCTTTCAACTCATCGGGAGTACCGAAACGGGAAGAAGCAGCGAAAAAGCTGGATACATGATATCCGAAACTACCGTAATACGGATGTTCCTGGATAGCCATAATCTGGATGCAGTTATATCCTTCTTTGACGATGCGCGGAAGTATTTTCTCACGGAATTCGTTATAAGTCCCCACTTTCTCCTCTTGCTGCGCCATTCCGATATGACATTCGTAAATCAGCAAAGGATTAGTGTTGGGCTTGAATGTCTTCTTTTTGAATTTATAGGGTTTCTCCGGAGCCCATACTTGCGCACTGAATATTTTGGTCTGCTCATCCTGAACTACGCGTGTAGCCCATGCCGGAATACGTTCGCCCAGACCGCCATCCCAATACACATGCAATTTATACAAGTCACCATGCCGGATAGCATCGGCAGGCAAATTGATCTCCCAATTGCCATTCTTTAGTTTTTTCAGCTTATAGGCAGCCTTCTCTTCCCAATTATTGAACGTACCTACCATATATATATGCGTAGCGTTCGGTGCCCATTCACGGAAAGTCCACCCCTTGTCCGTACGATGCAATCCGAAATAAAGATAGCCTGACGCAAAGTCCGAGAGAGTCTGTTTTCCCTTGTTCGTCAGTTCAGCTTCCTTGTTCAACGCAAACTGATGACGACCTGCTATAACATCGGCAAAAGGCTCCAGCCAAGGGTCATTTTTAATAAGATTAAGTGTCTTTTCCATTTAGAATTAAATTAAATTATGCTTTTACTTTTACTATCACTTTCTTGACACCATCCGGGGTAATGCCGGGAGCGTGTCCGTCTTGAGGAAAGAAGATAGCAAACATTCCCGGCTTCACGGTGATGTAAGTTTCAGCCAATCCTTCAAAAAAAGTAATATCTTTTTCTGCATTATAAGGAGCATCTGCAGGAACACAGTCCTTGGCGGCAGTATACCCCATGATTTCTGTTCCCGACAGTGGAATCTGAATATCAATGAACTCTTTATGTGTTTCCAACTTAGCCTCTTCCTTAGCCTTTGGTTTGGTTTGCGCAATATTCACCAACAGATCTTTTCCTTTCAATTCTGTCTTACCGATTTCCATGGCTTGAAGGTCATGAGATTTCAGAAACTCGATAGCTTGTGCAAATAAAGGATTTAAGGATGCGTATTTCTCCAAATTTTCTAAAGTATCTACTACCATATCAGTTCAATTTTAAAGTTTATATTTCGGGTATTATTCAAAATCATCAATCGTATAATTAATAAAGTCGGCAAACCGCTTGAATTGGCGGAATACCTTATCTATCCGTTCCAACACATCAGGTTGGGTGAAGAAGTCGTCAGGGACATTATAGGAACAGACATATTCCTTACATTTCAGATAATCAATGTATTCGAAATCTTTCGGAAAACCTTTGGGAGCTGTTTTCAAGAAGTCCTCTCCTATCACCGGAAAATATTCCTTAAATTCCGGGTCTTCTACAATGGAGACAAATTCCTCGATGTTATCATAAATAGATTGCCGGACCGCTTTCAATATATGGAAAGGAAGACAGAGACTGCCTCCGGCAAGCATGGAACCATCCGGCTGCAAGTGCACGTAGTATCCGCAATGATTTGATTTCTTTCCTTTCGCATTGATATAACCGCCAAAATGTATCTTGTAAGGTGTCTTATCCGCAGAAAAACGGGTATCCCGGTAAATACGATAAGTACAGTCTTGGGGTTGAATTCCCCGGATTGTTTCATCAAACAGAGAAATGCGGGCAATCACTGTTGCCAAGAATTTATCGAATTCAGCACGAGCCGCTTCATATTCTGCCCTATGGGCATTGAACCACTCACGATCATTATGCGCTGAAAGTTTTTTTAAAAACTGAAAGATAACGGCTATGTTCATCTTTATCATTTTCTATTATTATCCTACAAACGTACAAATTTTATTTCATATAAACTACAAAAGAGGATAAAAGGGGATAAAAAAAAGCATCGGTCTGGTAAACCGATGCTCAAACACATTTATCAAAAAAACAGACGCTTCTGCTTCGGACGTACTTTAGCTTTCACAAGTGGAGTACAATCTCTTTTAATTAATCTTATATCTAATACTATGAAAAACACAACTTATCAACAAATTCAAGTAAAATAAAGTTCACCATTTCTCCTCTTTTTATTGTTAAAGTCTGTTATGTCACAGAGTTTTCGTATTTTTGCACCCACGTTCATAAGGCGTTATTAATAATATTTTATATGATAGATTTTACCCAGCTCCCTTCTCCCTGCTATATTATGGAGGAAGAACTTTTAAGAAAGAACCTGAGTTTGATAAAAAGCGTAGCCGACAAGGCTGGCGTAGAGATTATTCTTGCTTTCAAGTCATTCGCCATGTGGCGTTCTTTCCCTATATTCCGTGAATATATCAGCCATTCAACGGCCAGTTCGGTATATGAAGCCCGACTGGCATTGGAAGAGTTCGGCAGCAAGGCACATACATATTCTCCGGCTTACACAGAACAGGATTTCCCGGAAATTATGCATTGCAGCAGCCATATCACATTCAATTCCATGGCGCAGTTTGCACGCTTCTATCCGATGACGGTAGCCGAAGGTAGCGACATTTCTTGTGGTATCCGCGTAAATCCCGAATACTCGGAAGTAGAGACGGAACTTTATAACCCATGCGCACCCGGTACCCGCTTCGGAGTCACTGCCGATTTATTGC
>CAKUYM010000305.1 GCA_934716785.1 uncultured Bacteroides sp.
ATCTATTATATAGAATATGATGTTTAATTAAAAAAATGTGTCCATGTCAATACGAGCTCCTTAGGTGTAGAAACAAAAGCCGGCAAATGATTATTGCCGGCTGGAAGTAAAGTCAAAAAACACTTTGTATGATGACCTTCAAACATAGATACAAAGATTTTAATAACTTTCTTATAATGCAAAGATATGAAAAATACATTATTTATCAGGAAATATTTATTAGTATTTCTTTTTTATACAGGACTTTCTGTTTTCACCTCATATGCACAGACAGTTTCTATTGCTACTCATGAAAAACGGATATCTTTAGAAACGCTTTTCCTGCAAATAGAAAAACAGAGTGATTATTTGTTTTTTTATGTCGATCGAGATGTGAAAAATATAAATGTAAATGTGAATGTTGAGAATAAAGATGTGAAAGATGTTTTGAACCAAGCGTTTAAAGATACCAATCTTCAGTTTTCAATAAATGATAGACATATAAATATTTATACCAAAAATACGATTAAACAAAAAGAAGAAAAGAAAATCAGCGGAAAAGTGACTGATATATTTGGAGAACCTATTATCGGAGCAACAGTCCGGGTTAGTGGCTCGGGTATAGATAATGGAACTATCACAGATATAAATGGAGCATTTAGTTTTCCAATATCAGCTGACGATAAAGAGATTGTATGTTCTTATATTGGGTATACCACAATCAGTATTCCCTTAAGAAACAAGAATGTATTAACTATTATTCTGAAAGAAGATAACATTGCTCTTCAAGAAGTGGTGGTAACAGGATATGGGGGGACTCAACTAAGAAGTAAGGTAACAAATTCTATTGCCAATGTAGATAATGAACAGTTGGCTATCGGACTATTTTCCAATCCGGCTCAAGCACTGTCCGGTGCTATCTCCGGTGTACGTGTTATTCAGTCTTCCGGCAATCCGAATGCTATCCCTTCTATCATATTACGTGGTGGTACAAATTTAGATGGAAGCGGATCGCCATTGATTTTGGTTGACGGGCAACAGCGAGAGAGTATGGCTGATATTAATCCTGAGGATATTGAATCAATTGATGTTTTAAAGGATGCAGGAGCAACGGCTCTGTATGGAGCCAGGGCAAATAATGGTGTGATACTTATTGCTACTAAGCGAGGAAAGCAAGGAAGGACCTCTATTAATTTGAAAGCAAAGCTTGGGCTTAACTATTTTAATAGTCCTTATCAATTTATGAATGGAGGTGACTATCTATATTATATGAGGACAGCTATCCAACGTTCTTCACAAATCTTTCAGTCTTCTTCTGGTCAGTGGGTCGGTACTACTAACATGGCATCTTTGAAAGGAGCGGAAGCATATGGAACTGGTAATATATATTGGGCTGATGATGCCAAAACTATACCTGCAAATGGAAATGTTGATAGTAGAGCATTCTGGAGTCCAATGATATATAGTTCTGACTTGGCATTCTTGCTTGACCAAGGTTGGAAGACTATGATTGATCCTGTATATGGCAATCAGCTTATTTATAAAGATTGGGATATGGCAAAAGCTAATATACAAAGCCCTGCTATTTCACAGGATTATAATCTGAGTATTTCGGGAGGTAATGACAAAGGAAACTATTATGTTGGTTTAGGGTACAACCATACGGAGGGTTTGCCACTGAATAATTTTTATAAACGTCTTTCTGCTACTTTTAATGGAGAATATAAAATAAAGGATTGGTTGACTGCTAATACGAACTTTTCTTTGGTAAGTTCCAAATATAACGGTTTGCCCAATGGTAGGGAGAGTAATGCACGCCAAGAAGATATTTATTTTACGTCGATGTTGTCGGCACCTCCTACAATGAGAGGATATAATGCTAACGGGGAACTTCTGTTGGGGGATGATTTAGAAAATGGAAGTATGGGGGTAAACTTAGATAAATTTGTCCGCGATAATAATAGTGATAAGATAACATTTGGGCAGAGTTTGAAAGTTGATTTTCTTAAAGAACTGTCATTAAGTCTGAATGCTATATGGATGTATGATGAGGGATTTAAAGAGCATTTCAATAAAGACCATCTTACTTGGTCGGATGAATGGAATAGGGCAAGAGACTCTTCTGTAAATTATGAACGTACTCATAAACAAACTTATAATGCTATATTGACCTATAATCAGACACTTTGGAGAGATCATACCATACATTTGTTGGCAGGAACTGAATTTTATGATGAATACACAAAGGGGATTAGTGCTGCAGGTTCAGGAGCACCGACAGATGATTTTTCCAATTTGGGATTGACTTCCACAGCAGCTAAAATGCGGGATATAGATTCTTGGCACGAGCGTTATCGCATTATGTCTTTTTTCGGACGTTTGAATTATGATTATAAAGGTAAATACTTGTTTTCCGCAACTTTGCGCAGAGATGGATATTCTATATTATTGGGAGAGAATCGTTGGGGTACTTTTCCCGGAGTATCTGCAGGTTGGCTGTTCGGACAAGAAAAGTTTATGAGGAGTTTAAAACCTGTAGTTTCATTTGCAAAATTAAGAGCGAGTTACGGTTTAAACGGCAACGTATCTAATATTAGTGGTGAAGATATAAGAAATGGGGCTTATGACTTGCAAGGTTCTTTCGTAACAAACAATTATGGCGGGGATATAGGATATTTGCTGGATAAGATCCCTAACGCTAAATTGAAGTGGGAAAAGTCTCATACATTTGAAATTGGTATAGATTTGAGCTTTTTAGAAAATAGGGTAAATACTAATTTCACGTTTTATAATCGCATCACTCAGGATAAATATGCTAATATACCATTGCCGGGTTCTTCGGGAGTCACAAGTTTTAGAACGAATAACGGTGAAATCAGAAATCGTGGTTTTGAATTTGAATTAGGATTTAAGGTTATTCGAAGTAAAGATTTGAACTGGGACTTAAATGTAAATGGTGCATATAATAAAAATGTGATTTTGAAATTGCCCTATAACGGTTTGGAGCGTAACCGCCAAAATTCCTATCAGGTCTATAATCCTAAAACAGGAGAGTTGATGTGGGTCGGCGGCTATCAGGAAGGACAGGAACCTGGTGTATTTTATGCTTTTCAAGCAGAAGGAATTTACAAAAGTTATGATGAGATTCCAGACAATTTAATTGATAAGACCAGTGGTAATAATGGTAGTAATGGATTAGTACTTTACGGACCGGATGCTTGGGCTAAATTGCCGGAATCGGAAAAAATAAAAGCAAATGGAAATGCAGCGGCTCTACCTATACAACCTGGTGATGTGAAATGGAAAGATGTGAATGGTGACGGAGTGATCGATAATTATGACATGGTGAAGATGGGAAATCGTACTCCACATTGGACCGGAGGTATCAACACAACTCTTACCTATAAGAATTTCACACTGTATGCCCGTATGGATTACGCTCTTGATTTCAAAATCAGTGACGGACGTTCGGCTTGGTTCATGGGAAATATGGTAGGATATTATAATACTTTGACTAAAACAAAAGATAGTTGGAGTGAAAATAATCCCAATGGTAAATACCCAACTTATACATGGGCAGACCAACTTGAGAAGCGTAATTATGCCCGTAATTCTTCCATGTTTGTTTATAACGGTAGCTATCTTGCCTTTCGGGAAATTTCATTGGTCTATGCTTTTCCGAAAAAGTGGATTAATCAGTTGCTGATACAGAATTTCGAGTTGAGCATTACAGGACAGAATTTGGGATATCTGACTGCTGCAAAAAATGCTTTTTCACCGGAAGTATCAAATGAAATAGCAGACTTCCCCCGAAATGGCGGATATCCATTGCCACGGACAATCGTTTTTGGAGTTAATTTAACATTTTGATCATTAAACAGATAAAATCATGAAATATATACATAATTTTTCCCTACTATTAATAGTAGTTGGATTATTATCTTCTTGTGATGCTCTCGACTTATATCCGGAAGATTATTACGGCACAGAAGATTTCTGGCAGAATTCTGCACAAGTTGAAGGCTATATGATAGGATTGCATAGTAACCTACGTGATAAATATCAAACCTTTTATATACTGGGAGAAGCACGTGGCGGTACTTCCAAATCAGGAACGTCATTTATTGGCACAAGTATCAATGAAAGTTCACCGATCAAAACAAATACATTTTCAAAACATCTTACCGGTGTATTCAATTGGGATGGGTTATATTCAAATATTTTGAATGTAAATCTGTTTATACAAAAGGTGGAACAGGAATGTGATTTTTTGGAGCAGCATAGCAGAAGTTATTTGTTGGCACAGGCTTATGGTTTAAGAGCTTTTTATTATTTTCATTTATACAAAACATTTGGTGGGCTTCCAATAATAGAGCAGCCCCGAATAATGAAAGGAGTTACTAATGCCGAAGATTTATATTTAAAGAGGAGTTCGGCTAAAGTTACACTTGATTTTATAAAACGAGACATCGAAAAGTCTGAAGAACTTTTTGGTATAGATAATACAATGAAAAAGGAAAAAAGCATGTGGTCCAGATACGCTACTCTAATGTTGAAAACTGAGATCTACTTATGGTCTGCCAAGGTTAAAACGGAAAATCAACTTCCAGATATGAATGATATCCACACTGCTGAGCAAGCATTGCTCAAGGTAATCGGAAAGTTTTCCTTGTTACCGGAATTTACAGATATATTTAACTATGCATATAAAGGTAATGATGAAATTATTTTTGCAATTCGTTTTGCCGATGGAGAAAAAACGAATTGGGTCGAGAATTTTGTTTATTCGGGTTCATTAAAAGGGCAGTTTTATGATAAGGAAGGAAATGCACTGACAGATCCTTTGAGTTTGAAAGGTACAGGTCTATTGCGTCATGAGTATAAGTGGGGATTATTTTCTGCAATGGATGATGAAGATAGTAGAAAAAGAGGAACATTTCTTGATTGTTACAATGAAGATGGTTCACCGGCAGGTATAGTTCTTAAAAAATTTATGGGTATTATTAATAGCAACGGTAACCGTTCATATGGCGATGATTATGTAATGTATAGGTATGCAGATGCTTTATTGTTGATGGCTGAAATACAGAATGCTCAAGGAGGTGATGTGGCTTATTACCTAAACCAGATTAGAGAAAGGGCTTATGGAGATAACTATGTAGAACAGAGGAATGGATATAAGAATGGAAGTTATGCTGATAATGAATTGGCAATTCTGAAGGAACGTGATAAAGAATTTGTATGGGAGGGAAAGCGGTGGTTTGATTTGGTTAGATTACATGCTGAGGATGGTACCTCTTTGGCCTTTTCTGCAGAAGCTAATTATGACGATCCTTCTCCAGTTCTTAAAAAGTCCGAAGCTTACAAACTATTG
>CAKUYM010000306.1 GCA_934716785.1 uncultured Bacteroides sp.
GGGTTTATATTACGCAGAGCATTCGTGCTTTCATAAGCTACCCCGTCAATAATGATCAATGGATTCGCACCATTGGCTGAAACAGAACCACGAAAATTCATGCTCCAACTTTCATCTCCCGGAGCCGAAGAATTACGAGTAATATTTACTCCAGGCACTTGTCCCTGTATAGCTTGCAAAGGAGAAGATATAGCTCCTTTACTTTCTAATTGTTTTGCTCCGACTACTGTTACAGCTCCTGTTAGTGTCTCTTTTTTCTGCGCGCCATATCCCACTACCACAACTTCATCCAGTACTTCACTGTCTTCCAGCATTTTCACATTGATAACAGTCTGCTCACCCGCTTCTATTATTTGGTCCTTATAACCAATATAGCTGAATTTCAGTTTCGCACCCGCGGGTACATTAATTGTATAATTTCCATCGATATCCGTAATAGTTCCTTCTGTTCCTCCTATTACAGTAATATTCACACCAATCAATGGTTCGCCTGTCGCATCAACGACTTGACCTTTCACTTTCTTCTGAGCCTGTGCCACTACCTGACTATCTTTCATGTTTGTATCGGCCCAAGCCCTTGAAACAGGACAAAGTCCCAGCATTAATCCTAACGCAAACACTGCTGTCTTGTTAGGGAGCGAATTAAAAATCAATCCTCTTTGTTTCATAACATTAAAGTTTGAGGTTTAAAAATAGTATTAAATTCTTGTTCTCTAAAATAAATTGAGGCATACTGATGTCTCTTTGTAAATTCCGGCTTCTTTTCCATAAGCACAAAGGTTTATTTATTAATGAATAAGATTATATACAATTCCGAAAGAAATCGCGCATTTCACGACGCCCGATGAACAGGTGGTTTTCTACCGTTCTGCGGCTTAGATTCAGCTTATTGGCGATCTCCGGTGAGGTTTTATTCTCGAAGCGATTCAATGTATAGACCAACCGGCGCTGTTCGGGCATGGCAGCCAGACGCGTCCGTTCCATTGCCATCAAATCATTGCCGATAATTTTTTCTTCGGTTTCATTGGTAGAGGTGGACATTGTATCATATATATAACTGTCTATCTCCTGTTTCTTATAATAACGGCGGATATAGTCGGTCACGATATTACGGGCAATGGTAAACAGAAAATACTTCACGGTATCCGGACGAAGCATCTGTTGGTAGTCCAGCAGACGTACAAATACATCTTGAGCCAAATCCTCAGCTTCATAGCGATGAGCGATGCGATAAGTAATATAGGTAAGAATCACCTGATGGTATTCTTTATAAGAACGGGTGATGATACTGTCGGAAATGTGAGTTGTTGCATCCATAATATTATCTTTTTCGGTTTTAATCACAATGCAAATATAGAGGTGATTCTTTATATAACTGCCGAAAAAACGGGTGTATCAATCTCATTGAATCGAGATAGACTCATTTGCAAATATATCATTAATTATCAATGCATTACACTTATATTATTTAGAGTCTCACTTTATAAAATGAGACTCTAAACGGTAAAGTACAACGCTCCAACCCGGCTTTGCGTGCTCCTAAAAAGTCGGTTTAGCAATGATATCAAAAGGCATCCCCAAAAGTATAAGCAATAATTACCATATCCGAGCATGTCGTTTAACGTTCATTATATCAGTAACTATTTTCCTACCTGTCAGTAGTTACTGACACTTATAAAACTCTGTCCTCCCTCGTAAAGGATAGATATTGGGGCAGACACCGTTTTTCTCAATTTATAAGTTTCACCACTTTCACCTGCAGTTTAAGTTCTTGTTGATTAATGAATTATGGGTGAAGGGGGAGGGCAAAATAAGGTGAACCCCATCGTTATCGCTTTCACCTGTGGAATTTGCCCATATCATTTGTCGGATATATAGATACGCCAACTCAAGTATTAATAGTAGAGAAATAGGATATTAATACTTGAAAGTCAGGCTATTAATACTTAAAGGTTAGGCTGTTAATAGTTGATGTTTCATCTATTAACAGTTGGCAACTAATAGCTGACAGCCGATTTGCTATAATCATATTTCTATTAGCTATAATGATATTCGGATATGCTATAATGATATTTGTTTTAGCTCAAGGGATATTTTGAAAAAAACAAGGTGAAACCTATAATGCCCGGTTTCACCCGATTTCACTCCCTCGCCTTCACCCGCTATTGCCTTATCCATCGGCATTTCAAGAGTCGGGTGAAACCGGTGAAGGGCAATTATCTTATAGCGGCATGTAAGGGTAGTAATTATAAATATAACTAAAGTTGATTTACATATATCAGGAGGTGTCTGTTTTTACTACATAATGGGACAACTCAAACTCTCTTTCTTACCAAAGCAGCTACTCTTCTTTTGCAATACCACCAATGCTACGGATGTATTCATTAGGAGTGACTCCCGTACTCTTTTTAAATGAGCGGAAGAAAGAGGCACGCGAGCTAAAGCCGCAAAGTTCTGCCAGTGCAGTCAATGTATAGCGGGAATATTGGCTATCCGCCACCATTTTCTTGAATTGAGCGACCCGGTATTCATTTATAAAGTCGTAGTAAGACTGATTGAGATACTGGTTCAAAAGATAGGATAGCGAATGAGAAGAGATGTCCAAAGCAGAAGCTAAATCGCCCATCTTCAAATCGGGGTTGATATATGGATTTTCTTTCTCCACATAGGCCAACAGTTTCTTATGGAGTGCTTTACATTCCTCTTCCGTCAGCCTATTGGTCTTGTATTTTTCTTCGGCAACAACCGTGTGTTGTTCCTGAACCACCTCCGGCTGCTCCATCGGCTGCTCTCTATGACGCACTTCCTCTGCTGAAGAGGAAACGACTTCTGTAGAGGGGGCGGCAATAACTGCAACAGTAGTAGCAGCAGCAGATGAGGAAGTTGCAGCAGCAGAAGCAACAGAAGAAGTTGCAGGGGAAACGAGCAAGCGGCGCATACGTTTCCACACATAATAGCGTATAAAGACAATAATTCCCACGATCATCAGGAGAGAAAGCATCCATCCCCACCAAGGTATCATAGGGCGTACCGTTACTTGACAGGTAGCTTCCGACTGCTCATTGCCAGGAAGGCGGACACGGAACGTGTACGTTCCGGAAGGAAGCCCATAATAGGAAACTTCGTTCTGTGCCGTCAATAGCTTCCAGTCCTTGTCAACCCCTTCCAACTGATATTCGTACAGTAAGGCGGAAGGCAGACCGTAGGCAAAATCCGTAAAACAGAAAGTCAGATTGTTCTGATTATATTTCAAAGACGAACCGGTAAAAGAAACGCCATTAGCCAATATATCCGTAAACACAATGGGGCAAGCCTTGCCGCGCACTTCATCCACCCGTTTCGGGTCAACGTATATCAATCCTTTCGTATTGCCGAACCATAGCATTCCTTTATCGTCCTTGTAGACAGCTCCGTTGGTGAAAGTCGGGCCGGGCACTCCGTCATTGAAAGTGAAAGCGTCATACTCCTCTCCCTCTTTCTTTATACGCAGCAGTCCGTCATTACAAGCCACCCACAGCCAGCCTTGGTTATCTTCCATTACAGACATCAGCGAGTTGTCCGGCAGAGTAGAAAAAACAGAGCGATTCTGAAAGCGGTCCATCGATAAAGTAGATGTAAACAGACTTCCTTTCTCACGGATAAAATAGAGGTTGTGTTCAGTATCTTCATAAATGGTGCGCACTTTGTCATTGTTCACGAATCCCTCGGGAAAGACATTGGAACGCAGGCTCAGGGAAGCCGGATCATAAATGCACATACCTGTTTCCGTCGCGATCCATCCTTTGCCGGTGGAATCAAAACTGACCTCATACACATTGCCTTCCGGCAATTGGGAGTTGGCACTGGTGAAGTGTTTTATCTGCTTTGTCTGTCCGTCATAGCAGAACAAGCCTTGCGAAGTTCCTATCCAAAGGTTTCCCTTTGCATCCGGTTGCACGCAGAAGATGTGTCCTTTCCGGAAAAGCTCCGCATTGCCTTGTGTAAAGTATTTAAGAGACAGCGTCTCCGGATTCAGCACCATCATGCCTCCCCCATACGTACCGATGTAATATTCTCCCTGATAGAAGCAGATTGTCAGTATCAGGTCCGAGGTAAGGACGGGCTTTACAAAACTCTTCACCACCCCGGCAGATTCGTTTATATAGAACAGGCCGTCGCGCGAACCGATCACTTTCTCGACCCCTCTGCTCACGAAGGAACGGATGGAGAGGTTTGCCGAATTGAACAAGGGCGGATAGGCGTAAGTGTGGAAAAGACCGTTCTGATAGAGTGAATAATCCACCCCTGCCTGAAAATGCCCCACCCAGACAGCTCCTCTGTCATCTACAAGCAAGGAGTAGACGGAGTTGCTACGGATTCCATCCTTATCATTGACATCATGGCAGAAGCTACGTGTCACCAGCCCGTCTTTATGGGAGAGGAAGTGGACTCCATTGCCATCCGTAGCTATATAAACCGTCTCTTTTCCATCACTGGAAATATCTGATATAACGTCACATCCCAAAGATACGGTATGAGAGAATACACTGTTTTTCGTATCGAACCGCACCACTCCCTGACTCATCGTACCCAAATAAAGCGTTTCTCCGATACGGGTGAGACAACGAAAATAATCGGCTTCGGGCACATTCTCCTTGAAATGATAGGAAGCGGTCTTGCCATCTTTCAACGAATAAGAATACAGTCCTTGCACTGTGGCAAGCCATAGCATCGTTTTATCTTCATTCAGACAAATACCCATGATTTTGTTGCAGGCGGCAAGCATATTGCGGTCTGTCAAGACTTGAAGCAACTGGCCGTTCTTTTGGATAAACAATCCTTTCTCCGTGCCGATATAAAGAATATCCTCGTCGGCCAGCAAGGCATTTACGGCAAAGTCAATCTTTTCGGGGACAATCCTCTCCAGCCGGCTGTTTGTGCGGTTCAGCCGCCAAAGCCCGATTCCGTTTCCTACCCAAAGTTGCTTATTGGAAGTTTCCGCAATGCAGTTCACTCGTTTCTTTCTTCCCGATTCAATGCCCCGAAATTCAAAATGGCGCACCTTCACGCCATCGAAACGGTCGAGACAGTTGTCCGTCCCCAACCACACAAAACCTTCCGAATCTTTGTAAATGGCATTCACCAACAGTCCGGAAAGGCCGTCGGACATAATGACATTACGAAATATATATTCTTGGGCTTGCAGATTACTTCCACAAGCCAAAAGCATTATTAATGATTTAAGTTTCGCAAGTTAAATATTCTTGAGATAATGGCATAAAAAAACGACATGGTTTCTTGCCTATTT
>CAKUYM010000307.1 GCA_934716785.1 uncultured Bacteroides sp.
TTGCTGCTTGATTGCTGAAGTTGCCGCATGGGCAAAGGACAATGGCAAGTCACTGTATCAATTGCTGCTCGATATCTATATTGAATACGGATTCTCTAAAGAATTTACTGTAAATGTAGTGAAACCGGGTAAGAGCGGTGCTGAAGAAATTAAGGCTATGATGGAAAACTTCCGTGCTAACCTGCCGAAAGAATTGGGTGGTTCTAAAGTCGTTTTGAGCAAAGACTACAAAACTTTGGAGCAGATTGACGACAAGGGAAATAAAACTGCCATCGACATGCCGGAACCGTCTAACGTTCTTCAGTATTTCACAGAAGACGGCAGCAAAGTTTCTGTCCGTCCTTCAGGTACGGAGCCTAAGATTAAGTTCTATATGGAAGTTAAGGGCGAAATGGGTTGTCGCAACTGTTATGCTTCTGCCGAAGCTGCTGCAATGGAAAAGATTGAAGCTGTAAAGAAGTCATTGAGCATCTGATTCAGTCCCACTCCTTTCTGATGGTTTCAGAATAGAAATAATAGAACATTTATAAAATGGGCACCTCTATACTCCTATTGAAGAGTGTAGAGGTGCTTCTTTTTTATGCAATATCGCTCTTTATGTATATTCATATTTATGCATATATAATGATTGGCTTTCTCCGGCATAATAGATTTGTTTTCTCCGACTTTAAGATGTTTTCCCCTCGTTTGGCACAGTTCTTTTAATTCCTTTGCATTCTTTAAGCTGACTTTCTAATCATTCTTGGAGAAATCTTGTTCTATTGGCATCATCTCAATTTCAACCGGCAGGCTGCGGGTACACATGTTTTGTTGATGCTTTAGAGTGATACGTTCAGTTTCATATTCATAAGTTGTTCGTTTGTAGTTTGAGTGTATTCCGTGGCCTGCTTCTCTTGTTTTGGCTGATTGATGTAAGTAGCCCCCCGTATATAGACATGAAAAAAGGCATACAGTTACTACTCTATGCCTTTTAAGTGGAGCGTATCGGACTCGAACCGATCACCTTAACACTGCCAGTGTTACGCTCTAGCCAGATGAGCTAACGCCCCTTTTCAATCTTTTATGATAACGTTTGTAAACGAATCCTTTTTGTTGCTGCAAATATAATGCAATATTCTGAAATAATTGCTATGTTTGCGGTAAATAATTGTATTGAGAAAAAAATATGCTGATTTATAATACTACTTTTCAGGTGGACGATGACGTTCACGATAATTTTTTGATTTGGATAAAAGAATCATATATCCCTGAAGTACAGAAACACGGAACGTTGAAAGCACCGCGTATTTGCCGGATTCTCAGTCATCGTGATGAGGGAAGTGCTTATTCTTTGCAGTGGGAGGTAGAGAGCAGCGGGCTGTTGCATCGTTGGCATCTGGAACAGGGAGCGCGTTTGAATGACGAGCTGACAAAGATCTTTAAAGATAAAGTGATAGGATTCCCGACATTAATGGAGATAGTAGAGTGATTCAGCCGGTAAAGGAAAAGATAATCTTGGGGATTGACCCCGGTACGACAATCATGGGATACGGAGTTCTGAGAATTAAAGGAACCAAACCTGAGATGATTGCCATGGGGATTATCGACTTGCGTAAGTTTGCCAACCACTACTTGAAACTGCGTCATATCCACGAACGGGTATTGAGTATCATTGAAAGTTATCTACCTGATGAACTGGCTATTGAAGCTCCTTTTTTCGGAAAGAATGTTCAGTCTATGTTGAAATTGGGGCGTGCACAGGGGGTAGCGATGGCAGCGGCATTGAGTCGTGACATACCTATCACGGAATATGCTCCGTTGAAAATAAAGATGGCGATCACCGGAAACGGACAGGCGTCGAAAGAGCAGGTGGCGGATATGTTGCAACGGATGCTTCATTTTTCAAAAGCGGATATGCCTGTCTTTATGGATGCAACGGACGGTCTGGCTGCTGCCTATTGTCATTTCCTGCAAATGGGACGCCCAGTTGTAGAGAAGGGATACAGCAGTTGGAAGGATTTTGTTGCGAAGAACCCGGATAAGGTGAAGTGACCGTATGGATTATAAATAGTAGCTAATCATCAACGAAAATCGTTATCACAGGAGAGCATAAGATGGGAATTAATTATTCGGCAATATTAGGGGTGGCTACAGTGGCGACAGTTATAGGATGTTCTTCCGCCAAAAAGGAATATGCTTCCTTCGAGTTATATCCGGTTCGTGCGGGCAGTCTTACAGAGATGGAATATGCACCGGAAGCAACCAAGTTCACACTTTGGTCGCCGACAGCAGAAGAGGTGCGCCTGATGCTTTATGATGAAGGCGAGGGCGGACATGCCTACGAGACGGTGAAGATGAAACCTGCCGAGGACGGCACTTGGACGACTGTCGTTAGCAAGGACTTGCTCAATAAATTCTATGCTTTTAATGTGAAAATCAATGATAAATGGCAAGGAGACACTCCGGGCATCAATGCCCATGCCGTCGGAATAAATGGAAAACGTGCCGCTATCATTGACTGGAAAACAACGAACCCCGAAGGGTGGGAGAGCGACCGACGTCCGCCGTTGAAATCTTCTGCCGATATGATTATTTATGAAATGCACCATCGCGACTTTTCTGTCGATTCTACTTCGGGGATAAAGAACAAAGGGAAGTACCTCGCACTGACTGAACACGGAACAACAAATTCTGATGGACTGCCGACAGGCATTGATCATCTGATTGAGTTGGGCGTGACGCACGTGCATCTCCTTCCTTCTTATGACTATGCTTCCGTAGACGAGGCAAAGCCGGATGAGAACCAGTACAATTGGGGATATGACCCGCTGAACTACAATGTTCCGGACGGTTCGTATGCAACAGACCCTTATCTGCCTGCCACCCGTGTGAAGGAATTCAAGCAAATGGTGCAGGCGTTGCACAAAGCCGGTATACGGGTAGTAATGGATGTTGTCTACAATCATACCTTTAATATAGCAGAAAGCAACTTCGAACGTACAGTTCCCGGTTATTTTTACCGTCAGAAGGAAGACGGAAGCTTGGCAAATGGTTCGGGATGCGGTAATGAGACGGCAAGCGAGCGTCCCATGATGCGTAAGTTTATGATAGAGTCTGTACTTTATTGGGCGAAAGAATACCACATAGACGGTTTCCGCTTTGATTTGATGGGAGTTCATGACATTGAGACGATGAACGAGATACGTAAGGCGGTGGACAAAGTGGATCCTACTATCTGCATCTACGGAGAGGGGTGGGCGGCCGAAGCTCCCCAGTATTCTGCCGATTCGTTGGCGATGAAAGAGAATGCTGCCCGTATGCCGGGAATAGCGGTTTTCTCCGATGAGTTGCGCGACGGGCTTTGCGGACCTGTGTGGGAGAAAGACAAGGGTGCTTTTCTTGCCGGTGTTCCGGGTGGGGAGAATAGCGTAAAATTTGGTGTTGTAGGAGCTGTAGAGCATCTGCAGGTGTGTTATGATTCGGTGAATTATAGTCGGAAGCCGTGGGCGGAACAGCCTGTGCAGATGATAGGCTATGCCTCTTGCCACGATGGCTTATGTCTGGTAGACCGCTTGAAAGCAGCTATGCCGGGGATTACTCCCGAACAGCTTGTACGACTTGATAAATTGGCGCAGACAGTAGTCTTTACATCACAGGGCATTCCGTTTATTTATGCCGGCGAGGAGGTGATGCGCGACAAGCAGGGAGTGGAAAACAGTTATAAGAGCCCTGACGCAATCAATGCCATCGACTGGAGACGGAAAACTGCGAATGGAGATGTCTTCATGTATTATAAACGGCTGATTGACCTTCGTAAATCTCATCCAGCCTTTCGTATGGGGGATGCGGATATGGTTCGGAGGCATTTGGAGTTTCTTCCCGTTGAAGGCAAGAACTTGATTGCATTCCGTCTGAAAGACCATGCTAATGGGGATCGATGGGAGGATATTGTTGTGGCCTACAACTCCCGTACTACTCCTGCTCGTTTGGAAGTTCCCGTAGGGAAATACACTGTCGTGTGTAAAGATGGCATGATGGATGTCCGTGGATTGGGAACGCAAAACGGCTCAGAAGTCATTATTCCCGGTCAGTCTGCATTAATCATGTATAAGTAAGGATAAAAAACAGAATATAGAATGAGTCAGAATACGTTTTGCATGGTGGGGGGCGTTGCACGCAACCCGCTTGTGCGTTTGGAAAAGCCTGTCACGGTAGCTATCGGTGCGGATGAGCATATAGCTATTGTTGGTCCTAATGGCGCAGGCAAGAGTCTTTTTGTCGATACATTAATTGGGAAATACCCGTTGCGTGAAGGAACGCTTCAGTATGATTTTTCTCCCTCCGACACTCAAACCGTTTATGATAATGTGAAATATATTGCATTCCGTGATACCTACGGAGCGGCGGATGCCAATTACTACTACCAACAGCGTTGGAATGCGCACGATCAGGATGAGGCACCGGATGTCCGCGAAATGTTGGGAGAGATTAAGGATGAGAAACTGAAAAACGAATTGTTCGAGCTCTTCCGCATCGAACCTCTTCTTGATAAAAAGATAATTCTTCTTTCGAGCGGAGAATTGCGCAAGTTCCAACTCACAAAGACGCTGCTCACCGCTCCCCGTGTGCTGATAATGGATAATCCGTTTATCGGACTGGATGCACCTACTCGCGAACTTTTGTTCTCTTTGCTCGAACGTTTGACAAAGATGTCATCTGTTCAGATTATCTTGGTGCTTTCCATGCTGGATGATATACCTTCCTTTATCACTCACGTTATTCCGGTGGATAAAATGGAAGTGTTCCCCAAGATGGAACGCGAGGCCTATCTGACTGCTTTCCGCAACAGTGATGTGATAGCCTCTTTTGATGAATTGCAGAAACGGATTATCGATCTGCCTTATGGTGGCAACAACTATGATTCGGATGAAGTAGTGAAACTGAACAAGGTAAGCATCCGTTACGGTGACCGTACCATTCTGAATGAATTGGACTGGACGGTGCATCGGGGAGAGAAGTGGGCGTTGAGCGGAGAGAATGGTGCAGGAAAGTCTACTTTATTGAGTTTGGTCTGCGCAGATAATCCACAATCGTATGCTTGTGACATTAGCCTTTTCGGACGGAAAAGGGGAACAGGGGAAAGTATCTGGGAAATAAAAAAACATATCGGTTATGTAAGTCCTGAAATGCACCGCGCTTATCTCAAGAACCTGCCGGCTATCGAGATTGTTGCAAGTGGCCTGCATGACAGCATCGGACTGTATAAACGCCCTCAACCGGAGCAGATGGCTATCTGTGAGTGG
>CAKUYM010000308.1 GCA_934716785.1 uncultured Bacteroides sp.
GCTGGATGGATGAACAGGCCGCTGAAGAAGGTCTGAGCTTATCCAAAATATTACAAGAAGCATTGTCTAAACGCTTTATCGCAGTAAACTAATATATTTATCGTTGCGCCCCCCATATCGGGGGCGTTTTTTCTTCCGCCTACAGGTTTGTCTGAATTTGCAATATGCAAAAAATGCATATTACTTTTTATTTGCTGGCAATTTGCCTGTCATTTGCTGGCGGCATTCTAAAACTGACCATATTGTTATAAAGAAAAACACATGATATAATATAGCCAGAAGGTAAGATGAATCATTTCTGTTTTGGCGGTAATGGCGCTGGTTTAGCAGGTGGCAGAGGCATGGTAAATTGGTCGCTTCTGCTTTCACTGCTGGACGGCGCAGGGTTCGGTTTATTCATTGTTTCACCTTCTTTCGGGATGGAGGGATATTGTGGAATTAAATTTATTGCAAAATATTGCGCAGGCAGCTCCGGGGTTTGTAGGCGTGGCAGCCTGCAAGCTGATGAACGGCAATGTACAAAAGGAAAAGTTAAATAATGAGGTTCTTGCTTACTTTCTTTTTGCTGCAGCAGCTTGGTTGCTGGCATTGGTGCTGAGCAATATTTGTCTGCTGTTAGGTATCCAACTCAGCGAAATGGTGCGAGTAGCTTGCGCTATTATCTTTGCCGGAGCGTTAGGAATGCTGTGGCCTGTATGGCTGCGTGATAAGGCTGTAGTGTTGGCCAACATTATCAATCAGCGTTTCGGTAAAAATCCGATATTTGTTGAAGAAACGATTCTGGAAAAAGTTGGCTGCGACAACAGGCCTCATTACTATGAAGTTTATAAAGCAGGTAATCTTATTGCTTCCGGTTGGGGCGAGCACTTTCTGAATAACGAAAAATCATTTTCCTTGCGAAGAATTGAAGGTTATACCATGGAAGACCTGCAAGAATTCCGCGCTATTGTTTGGCGTGGAGAGGACATGGTATTGAAAGAGTATATTTTGAAAGAATACTGATCCTGAAGGCGCTCTCTTACGAGGGCGTCTTTCTTATTATCCTAAACTCTCCACGCTTTCTTCTGCTTTGCGCTGGAGCTTGGCCAGCTTAACATCAATCAAATCGTCAATTGCTTCCCCGCCGTCAGTCTTCCGCTGGCGGTATTTTTTTATTTTTTAGGTTTATCGAGCTGCTTAATACTTTCGCTTGGCGTAGGCAATTTCTCTGGCATTGTGCCGCCGAGTTCTTCAATAGTTTTGCGAACGGTACGACCGACTTCGTAATGCACTTTGTTGGCAGCTTCTTTGCTACTGATATTCTCACGGCGCAGTTTGTCTTCTGCCTGCGTGATGCGGAACAGGTTCGCACCAAGTTCCACACTGCCCATGTGGTCTAAAATCTCTTGATTAGGTTTAAGCTTCTTGCGACGTTTTATATCGCCAGCGGTTTCACCGCCATAAAGTCCCATGTAACCGCTATTTTGAAATTTGGCGAAGTCAAGGTTGCGGCAAAGGCTGCATCAGCGAGAGCAACGTTATGCTGTTTGATATTATTTCGTGCTTCAATGCGAGCGTCTATTTCTTTGTTGAAAGCTTCTGCTGCTTCAAGGTCGTGGATATGGTCCGCACCGAGTTGCGCGAGCCACTGCTTGAATGGTTCGGCTTTAGGAGAGGGGATAGATTGGATAATACGCAGAATACCTTCTGTATTTGCGGTGTCAGTGAGGCGCATTTTCCCATCTTCTGCAAGCAATTTCAACCTGTGACAATTTGTCACGGTTTCATTACCTTCTGCTTTCATTCTTTGCTTTAGCTTGCGCCAATAAGCTGATTTATCTGCACTGTCGGTCAATGCACCGACAACATCGACAACAGAAAAGAACCATTCTCCGGCTTCATCGTTCCAAATGGAGCGAATTTGCGCACTCTGAAATAATTTTACATCTTTCATGTCTTCATTCCTCACTTTCAAAATCTATTAACCTAAACTCTCCACATGCAAAAAATATATATCGCTTTTCATCTGGCTTTTACAAGTCTAAACTGGTCGATTTCGACCAGTTTGTGCTTTTGTTTTTATTGTTGTTTTTTAAAGTGTTCAATATACTGTTTGTCACAAGAACGCAAGCCATCGATATGCTCAAACAAATCTGGCTTTATAGGAGCACCAAGTGGATCTAAAACAAAATCTATACCTTCTCTTCTGGCTAATTTAGCAGCAGGAACGAAATCGCTATCCCCGGAAATCAAAACTATTTGGTCTACTTGCTTCTTATATGCCAAAGATGCAATATCGATACCTATTTTCATATCTACGCCCTTTTGGTCAACACTTATGTAAAAGTCTTGCTCTGTCAAATCCTCGAATTTTGTTTTACCGTTACACAATGCACGTAAGACCTTTTCTTTTAATGTATAATGAGCTTGGCCATCAGCCAGTTTACCCATTCGCAGAGCAAATTTGCGCTTTTTCTTTAGCTCTTCGAAGAAGGCAATGGACCATGTATACAGTTCTGTTTTAGAGAAGTCAACCTGCCTCTTTAGTAATGGGTGATATATCTTCTTCTCCATAGGAGGACAATCATAATAGAAAATTCGATAAAGTTCTACTTCTTTGTTGCTATTCTTGCCCTTGCTCTTATGTAGGTGCCTGTGACAATAATCTTCCAGCTCTTTTGCTCGCTCTATAGCTGGGATATCTCCCAAGACAGTTTGAGAACGCCTGCGATAAAAGCCCCCATCAACAAAAATTGCTACTTTCATAAATACCTCCTAAAATAAAAATGTCCCTGGATTCGGTGCTTCCCATATCGGCGGGAGACTTACTACCAAGGACGTTATTAGCATATAACCAGAACAATCTGTTCTTTGTAATATATATTTTAATATTATTTTCCTTGGTTGTCAATACGAATAGAAAAAACATTTGACTTTTAGCGGATTTTGTGGTATAGAACCACGAATACACCACTATATATTGTATTACTCCTTTCTTATTATCCTAAACTCTCCACGTCTTCTTCTGCCTTGCGCTGGAGCTTGGCCAGCTTAACATCAATAATATCGTCAATTTCTTCCTTGCCGTCAGCATCCAGCTGGCGGTATTTTTTTATGTGTGTTTCTTCCTGCTGGGTGAGGGAGAGAGAGGGAGAAGCTGGAGCGTCAAAAAGCATAGCCGGTGAGATTTTGAGAGCTTTGGCTAATAGCATGATTTTAGTATGCTTCATTGTTGCAAGATTTCCAGATTCCCATCTGGAAACAGTTGCTTCACTTACTCCGACTCTTTCAGCTAATTCTTTCATTGTATAACCGCATTCTAAGCGTTTTTGTTTGATGATATCTTTTATATTCATTGGAACACCTCTTTCTGCTTATAGTATACAGTCAACCTTGCAAAAATGCAATAAAAACTTGCAAAAAGTGTTGACATTAGTTTCTGAAAATGTTATTATGGACTTGCAGAAATGCAAGAAAGAGGTGATAACAATGGCTACAAATATTCCCGAGTTAAAAGCAGAGTGTACTCGTCATGGAGTGACTTTGGAAGAACTCGCATCGAGAATTGGCGTTAATAATGCAACTCTCTACAGAAAAATGACTGGTAAGAGCGAATTTTATCGCAACGAATTACAGGTTATTAGAGATGTGTTGTGTCTGAATGATGACAAATTCTTGCTTATTTTTTTTGATAACAAACTTGCAAAAATGCAAGAAGAACAATCGGCTTACTAAGTGGCGCTGGCGGTAGGGGGGGGTAATGAAATAGGCTGGCTAATGGTTATTATAAACGGAGGCTAGGACATGGAAGAAGAAAAAGCCTCTAACAATTTGGCTGATAACCAAGATTGCAGAGGCATAGTAGAAAAACATTATCAAAATAATATTTTAGTAATGCATATTAAAGTACAAATCTTAGGGCTTCAAAAAACTAGAGATGTACTAAAATGGATTGCACTGTTCTCAAGAAGATTTTATTTAGATTTTATTGATGATAAAAGCCTTTAGGAGAGCTTTTTGACCATCAAAAGTATCAAAATCAACCTTGGTAACTAAGAAGCAATCGCCGTTGCATTCCAACGAATCACCAACTTTAATATCACAGGGAAGTTGAAAATGCACATACGATTTACGACCTTCTGTATTATCCAAACCGGAGTATTGGCAGACTGTAATACCATTTCTGATTACAGAATAACACTTTAAATCAAAAGCAAAATCAGAAAAATATACATCTGGTGGAATTGGCAAACTTGACATAACAAACACCTCCTTCCTGTGCTTCCATTATAGCACTGCTGCGAGGTGGTGGAAAAGAAAAGCCAGCGTCACGCTGGCGGTAGGGAGGTAATGAAATGAAAGATAAAAAAAGTAAAAGCTCACCAATTTGTATTGAAGTGAAGGCTCAATACAAAAGAAGTGAGCTTGGCCGTAAGCTGGAGCGCGTCCAAAAGGCACAAGCAGAATTGGAAGCAGCTTTAGAAGATCTGAAAATGCCTTTTGAATACGCCGATATTAAGGTGGATATTATTTAGTTCGATTTAGAGAGTCGTATCTTGACAGAGCATTCATGATGGCTGTTGATATAGCATCAATTTGTTTATCTGAAAGAGGCGGATTAACATTGCTTATATTGTTCTTCTTTAAGCCGGCAATGATGCCATTAAGAATATAAATATATTCATTTCTTTGCATAACAATCACCTCCTTCCTGTGTCTTTATTATAGCACTGATGCGGAGAAAGAAAGTAAAAGAAAGGAGTGATCCACATGGCTGAGGTACTGTACATGTCAATCAAAGACTACGCTAAGCACGTATCAGCCAGCGTAGGCACCATCTACGATATGTGCCGGAAGGGCAAACTGCCGGCCGTAAAAATCGGCGGCTGGCGTATCAATGTGAAGCGTGCTGATGAGCTGCTGGAACAGCTTTGCGAAGAGCACATGACTGAATATACACCGGTGATTAAGCCGGCGAAGGTCAGCATCCGCACTGCTAATGCTGCCAATAGCTACCTTGCTCGTCTGGAGCAAATCCGTAAGGGCGTTGTGTAAAGGAGGGAAACGATGATGAAAAAAGTATTGTTCATTCTACTGGCGCTCTGCTGCGCTTGGGCTGCATGGGATTATAGCCGTCCGGTAGAAAAATATGTAGTAAAAACTGTTGCCGCTGAGGGTGACACATTGTGGCACCTGGTAGGCGGTGTCATGGATAGCGAAGGCGACCGCAGAGACATTCACGAGGTTATCTTTTATACGCGCCAAATCAGCAATATCAAAGG
>CAKUYM010000309.1 GCA_934716785.1 uncultured Bacteroides sp.
CGGACTTTTTTTCATTTATTTTTGGATGGGTATGCTAAAGCGTTGAACTGCAAGGATGTTGTAGAACATATTTTTTTTGAGATGCTATGCGGGGAGGAAAAGAGGTGCAAACAGGGGATACAATATTATATTGCGCGCGAGCGCGTAGAGCGAATGCGCAAGAGCGATGGCGTAAATATGCGGATGACGAAACACAAAAACAGGAATAAGAAGAGAAAGAAAAGAAAAAAGGAAAGATAAATAGAAAAGGCTACACGGAAATTATATTGGAACAATACCTATACTACTTTTTTCTATGCGATTTGAATTACATGAAACAAATATAAACATGAAAGTTTAAAATATCTAATAAATCCCTGTGACACAAATAAAAACGCATTTTAAACAGTATATATTGTTTAATTCGTTATATTTGTATCATCTATGCTTAAGAGCATTAATTTTAGCGAGTACATTTAACAAGCAATACTAAATCAAAATTCATATTATTCAGATGTAGACTAAATATTAATTTATTCACCCCTCAAAATACCAAATATGAAGAAATTATTTTATGTATTTTTACTTGTTCTATTTAATAGTTGCGTTGAAAGAACAGGTTATTATGAAACTGGAGAGAAAGAAATTATTGGTAACCTCACCAATAACAAAAGTTGGGAAAGGGATTATCATGCCAAATTAGAAAACGGAGATGAGATGGACATTCATGAAATCTGGACATTTAAAGATAATGCAAAAGGTTCTTATAGATCAACCACTACTTACACTGATGGCAAAGTACACAATAACTTAACCTATTTTCAATGGTCATTCACGACACCCGATTTCAGTGTTATTTATATGGACTATGGATTATATTGGGAAATAGACGAGTTAACGCCCAATACATTACACATTTATGAGACATATAATGATCCAGTAACCGTACATGGACAGCCCTATAGAGACTATCAAAAGTTCCAAGCCACTTTGCATTCTAAATGAAACGAACAATTGAGCCACTAAAGGAAAACTCAAGTATCCCCTTAGTGGCTCAATATCACTTAGCACAATCTTTTAATCAAAGAATTCAGCCGTTATTTGTGCATTAAAAGCTTGAGGAGCACTTCTTTTTCCTCTAAAATTCCATGCCACATTAGAAGAGCCAGTATTTTCTCTCCAAGAATATTCCCAACTTTCCATAGATGTCGTACCCGACATTACAATTGTCTTAGGATTGCTACCGCCAGCACTACCGGTTTTAGATGCATTAGTATCACAAATTATCTCAAAAAAATAATAAGTATAGCTATACAAATTGATATCAATTCTTGTTCGGATTTGGTTTCCTGCATAAAAATTCAGCCATTGTTCACTATTATAAAGAAGATTCAATCTACCATAATTACTTCGAGCAGCCCTTGTTTTTTCCTCAGGAGTACTTTTAGTAATAGTTATCGGTGAATTATGATCAATTTCTTTAATATATGTCTCACCATAAGTATTGAAAACAATTTGGCTGACATCCGGATTTTGAGTTGCAACCATAAGTTGTTCATTAAGAGCAGCTAAATCATTTTCAAATTTAGCTCTATTGGCAGGATTTACCAATTGCAATTCTTCCCAATCCTTATTTGTCAAATAGGACAGAGGAGAATTCTTCTGGTTCTCATTGATGTAATATTCACCTATGGTTTTATTCACATCTACGAATCGAGCTAATACTTGTGCATCAGTCTGATAATCTCTAACAGATACTTGTGTATCCATTTGATCATTCGAGCACGATGAAATAAACAAGCATGCCAAGAACAAGGACGCTAAGTACAAATAGTTTCTCATATTATTCATTATTAAATTTGCCCTACTCTTTAAGATTTTCGGTACCTCTTCCAATTTTATAGTATTGGTTCTATCCACGTGGTCTACAAATCTAAATATTAATTCCATAATTAAACAGTATAGACTGTTTAATTATGGAATATTATGTATATATTAACTATATACACCTATTATAAATGGTTTGTTAACAAAACAAAGATGAGATATGTACTTCTATAATTTGCATGTTAGAGCCTGAAATCAGTCAGATACATTTTCAAGTCAACCTTTTTGTGGTCTATCAAAATCATAGGGACTATGCACAACTTTAGAAAGTCTCAAAAGGAAGAACTTAATATCTGATACTACACTGAAAACTTTTATTCTACATTGAGTGCCACAACAAACACGATAATACCTTTCATAAATGAATTCAGTGCCGTACCATAGTGTCCATAGAGCGTACAACCATAGAATTTCTCAATGAACGTGTAAATGAGATATCTACTGCATATCAACAGTTATTGGATATATCTCCATAAATAAGTCAAATTTTAATTAACTGATAAAGTTGCATAATTTCCCTCTCCAATTGGTCTATTTGATATCCGCCAATATAAGCTACGCCTCCCAAATAAGTTCCTAAAAAAACATTCTCAAATAAACCTGCGAAAAGTTCTACATCTACATCACTTCGTATCTCCTTTTGAGCTTTTGCTTTTTCTAAAATATTCATCCATGTAACCTTTTCTTGAGATAGCCACTTAAAAGCAAACTCTCTCATTTTCGGCAATGAATAAAATGCTGAAATTATGATATTTAACATTGCATTATTCACATTGCAAATTCCATAATCTGCCATTTCTTTTTTTTCCTTTCTACAAGAATCAATGAAACGAGCCAAGATTAGTTTTAGATCAGATTGAGAATCGTTAGAAATAGAAGAAATACTATTGATTTCAAAAATAAACTTTTCAATCACAGACAAAAACAAACTCTCCTTAGTCTTGACATGGTACAAAATTGCTCCCCGACTCAATCCGGTAGCTTGCTCCAAATCTGCAAATGTTACTCGATCGTAAGGTTTTGATGTAAACAATTTGAAAGCCTCGATTAGAAGCCTGTCCTTCGTAGATTTTCCATTTCTCATAACGCACGGTTTCTGTATGATTGTCTGCAAAGATATTGAACATTTATCAAATACAAATAAATATGCTTCTTTTTTTAGAAAATCTGTTTTTAATACCATATAATAAGAAAATAAATGTATATTTGTACCGTATATACTGTTTAATACATAATATTATGAAATACGTTATAAACATAACAAAAAATAGAATTAGCAAAGATGGTTCTATTATAGGTAAAGTACTTGATTTCAAGGAAGAAATGAGTTTACACGAACAAAACAATTTGAACGTATACAAGAAACATCCGCAAATAACTGCTTGCGGAAGAGAAGTTACAGTTTATAACCGACATATTCAACAAAAAACGCAAGCCATTATGTTTGGTTCAAATAGTTATTTAGATGCTACGACATTTCCCGAGGCTATTCAGAAATCCATTGAGGTGACAAAAGAATTCGGCATAGGCTCGGGCGGAGTGCCTTTATTGTCAGGCACATTAATATATCAGGAGAAGCTGGAGCACTGCATTGCCCAAATGTCAGGAATGGATGATTCTATTCTATTTTCTTCTGGCTATACAGCCAATTTAGGAGCTATCACCGGATTAATGCGGGCTAATAATCTCATTATACATGATAAACTTAACCACGCAAGTTTACTTGATGGAACAGTGATGTCAGGTGCCCAAATGCTGAGATATAAACATAATGATATCAATCATTTAGAAAAGCTATTAAAAGAAAATAGTCCTAAATACCCCAAAGGTATTTTGGTCGTTACAGATGGAGTATTTAGTATGGATGGCGATATAGCCAAACTACCACAAATTTGTGAAATGACAAAGAGATATAAAGCCATGCTACTTATTGATGAAGCGCATGCTACGGGAGTAATAGGTGATAAAGGTTCCGGCACTTTATCACATTATAGTATTTCTGATAGGAAGAATATTATTATAACAGGAACGCTAAGTAAAGCTATCGGAACAGTAGGTGGGTATATTACAGCTTCACAAGATATTATCGATTATCTACGAATATATGCAAGAAGCAATATGTTCTCCACATCTTTGCCACCCAATGTATGTGCGGCAGCTATCGAAGTAATAAAAATAATGCAAAATACAGACATAGTAGAACGCCTTAAACAAAATGCAGAATTCCTACAAAACAAATTTAGAAATGAAGGATTTAACATATTAAATACAGAAACACCAATAATACCATTAATTGTAGGAGACCAAGTTGCTCTGACTCAAATGACCAAAGAGGCTTTTGACAACGGATTTATAATAAATTCTATTTTTCCTCCTGTTGTGCCTGCCAATTTGACAAGATTTAGAATAAGCGTAATGGCAAGCCATACACAAAAAGATATGGATATGTTGTTTAACTTAATTGTCAGATTATTCAAAGAATATGACATTCCACGATTTGTCAGATGAATATTCCTTTTCGATTTACTACTAACCAACAGCAACCACCAAATTATCTCAAGCGGGTCCAACCATCGAAAATAAAAGGATTCTGGTGGTAACATCAGCCTTTATCTCGATATTTACAATGGATCGAGAAAAAAGAGACTTTGAAACTCTATCTTATACCGGAACACTGCCACAAAGTTGCAGAATGCCAATACAAGAAAGTTGACAGAACAAATCAAGGCACAGCGCATTCTTAACATTCAGAGAAAAGGTCTTGTGGATTGGGATATGGAGTTTTGCAAAGGCTTCATTGTATTCTTGAAGACTTGCACCTACAACAAACCGCCAAGATTGGGGCGCAATGCCTTTAAGGTTCTTGCCTCTGTCAAGAACACATTGCCCTGTTGCATCAACCTCTACATTCTAAAGGAATAACTTACAGTATTGGACGATGAAAGACATCCGTCCCTTTCGCTCCGATAATGATAGCCACACTTTCGACTGTGTGCAATTGGAACGTAACAACATCTCATTCCGTTTGCAGTCAGAACGAAAGCGATATATAGAGAAAGGTGGAAAACTCGAACGCAAGACAGACTCTGTAAAAAACAGCAAAACAGATTAAAACAGAATATAGGGAAGTAATAAGTCTACTCCGCAAGAGTTATTCCATTAGGAATACGACGTAGTTGAGCGGTAGAGGAGTAAGTGCTGTGCAACGAGTGAACGCAATAAAACTAATGATTTGACGATGATGTATATCACATTGGAGAAATCATTCAGAAAAGCGCCATGCAAGAATTCTGATTTTTCAGGATTCAACAACCCATTTCTCGATATTACGGGTTTCGGCACTGAAGTTGATACCGATTTTAAAGAGTTTACGTCCGTCAGACTCAAAAGGAAG
>CAKUYM010000310.1 GCA_934716785.1 uncultured Bacteroides sp.
CCTGATTCCAATACAATAGAACGAGCCGCAGTTGCCGGAATATAGTCTTTATCTTTTATCAGACCGGTTTCCGAATCATAAATGGAAGGTTCGAAATCACTCTCTCTCAAAGGTATTAACTGCAAATTATTAAAATATTTATATCCACCTTTATTCTCAACCTTTACATCAAACAGATAACCTTTACTTGGAGAACAATTGACGAATGCCGACATTGCATTAGAATACATCACAAACTCTCCAGAATGCTTACGTATCTGAAATAGCGGACGATATTCTACCGTTCTTTTAGCTTCAATCTCTTCAAGCGTCTTCTCTGTTCCGAGATAAGGACTTTTCCATACAGTTACCGGGAAAACATCAGTCAACTCTGGTGCCGGACTACCATCAGCCTTTACGATACGAGTTATTTCAAATGTCAAAGGAAGCGTTGAATTTCCTGATTGGAAATTATTTGAGAACAAAGTAGTTCTACCTAATACCGGTTTATATAGCTGTTGAGTAAAATTCACTTCTCTATCAAACGCTTCTTGTACATCAGGTAAGAATTTTTCAACACAAGAGGTATTCAGAAAAGAGCATACTCCTATTCCGAGAAAGCAAAAGAACTTTATGAATCTATTTTTTCTCATTTCCGTAGTCTTTAAAATAATTAATAAACTTATCGTAACCAAAATTATGTTGATTGGTCAGAAGATGAATAACCGCATTGCGAGTATAAATATCATGCCAAATAACGTTTGTAGATTTCCATAAATCTTTCAACTGACTGCCATTCATATCACTAAGAGTGAAATCCCTGACTCCTTCTCCCACAATGCCAGAAGCCGTTCGCTGAGTACAAGCTACATTCATTTGATATTTATATTTGTATGACTCTAAAGAAAGACTTTCTTGTGCTTCTATGATCTTTTTCGTGTCATACTTTCCTGTGAATATATACCGGCAAAGCAATGTATCTACACATGCCCTATAATCATAATGCCTTATCTCAATGATAGGCTTCTTCGGATCATCCTTATTAGGTATTTCAATTTCAACATCAAAGGGTTCAATAAGTAACTCTTTTAAAAAAAGTGCTTTCCCCAATTTTTTTTGCTCACGATAAGTATTGAGCTGGTCAAATGAATATTCAAAACACTCATTCGGTACAGCAAATACGGTAAAATATTCATCTTCCTTTTCCAACTGTTCCCTTAAACCGGGAACAGCATTGATGATGACAAGCATTGAGTCGTATTTCTGATTAAACAAATGGCTTGCTTCATCGGAAAAGTATTCCAAAAAAGTGCCATCATACTCTTCCACTTCAACCGGTGGAATATAAGCAACTGACTCATAATCCCGGCAAGCACTGAAAAGTACTAAAGTTATTATCCCGATTATTATTGCGGATTTATTCATAGTATATATTTTTTTATTTACGTATTTATATCAATCTAATATTTCGTAAAATCTATTCCAAAACAATAGTTTTCAGATTCATTGCCAATAAGAATTTTGTTCAATCATTGAATTGACAAGAATATCCTGATCAATAGGCCAGTAAATACCTCCTTCATTGATTAGTTTTCGTAGTTTAGTATCATTATTCAACAATTTCTCCTGGCGTATCCGGTCGTACCATCGCCAACCCTCTCCCATAAGTTCTCTTCTTCTCTCCTCAAAAACAGCTTGAATAACTTTAGACTTATCACTATTAAAATCTTTTTTATAAGAAACTGCACTCATTCCTCTGGCAGTTCTTATTGTATTAAGATGCACTATAGCTTGTTCTGGTTGATTTATTGCACACAAAGCTTCCGCACGAAGCAATGTGATGTCTTCAAGACGACTAAATACCAGTGCTGATCCGAAAATAGCATAATCATTAGTCGTAGGATTACCATTCTGAATAACTTTAATCTTACTAAAAATAGGATATTGAGATTCAACATTGTGAATATAGCTGGTATAGTATTTACCACTCTTCGAATCAATGCCGAACCTTTGATCATCTACATTATTGAATATGGAAAACAAACTGTCTTTTGAAACGTACATATCGGGAGTACTTTTCTGCACAATCGGAGCTGCTAATGTCAATTCTTCAAGATGTCCATTCTGCGATGCCTCACCTTCATTATGATCAAAAGTAAACCCTACAATACGAGACACCCTCCAGTCGGAATTGGTAAGAAAAAGTCCCTGCGAAGAAGTCAGATCCGCTACGCCAATATATTTTGCCTCTACACGACTCGCATTGTCCATAATATACGCAGCATAAGTTTCCGCATTCAAATAATTACCTTCCCAAGCTGCGATGTGTGCAAGAATTGCATATACAGACAATTTATTCAATAAGATACCTTGCCAGTCTTTCCCTTGTTTTCCATAATAAAGATTTGTTTTAGACCCCAACTGGAAAGGTAGTACTGTTAATGCATTTTCCAGTTCTTCTTTCGCATAGCTTAAAACAAGACAGGCATCCGTTCGCTCCATCTTTGGAAAAGAGCCATTATCATATGAATAAGTAACCAAAGGGACATCTCCCCATATACGCACCATATTGAAGTAAGCAAAAGCTCTTAGCGCTCTAGCTTGCGCAATATCCAACATCAAATTTTCTTCTGAATAGGATTTATCTTTCTCAAGGGTTCTCGGTGCTTTTTCGATAAAAATAGAAGCCGCATTTATAACCGCATAAAATCTTCTCCAATTAGAAATTTCCTTTATTACCGGAAATGACTCATTCAGATTATTATCTACGACCGCCTGAAGATCAAGACGATCAGTCACACTAAAATCTCCCCCGCGCAAATCACCACAAATCCAATATGCATTATTTTCTACTAAAGCAGCTCGCATCAAGCCATATACCCCCATCAATGCAGCACGAGTATCTTCAAGAGTACTCCATTGCTGATCTTCCTTAGCTATACGCTTGGATTCTACATCCAAAAAATCATTGCAGGAAGTAAGCATCATAAAAAAGCCAACACCCAATAACAGTAAAAAGTGTGTTATTTCTTGATATAATTTACTGAACATATTACTATATTTAAGGGGTTAAAATTTGAAACGTAAACCTAAGGATGCAGAACGCGGGATAGGCATAGAGTAGCCATCATAATTACCATTGAAACCAACTAATTCAGGGTCATTGCCAGAGAAACCTGTAATAGTAAACAAATTGTTGGCTGTCAAGTAGAAATAAAGACTTTTGACTATTCGTTTCTTTTCACCTTTTAATGGAAGAGTATAGCCCACAGTCACATTTCTCAATTTTAAATATGAAAGCTTTTCCAAGAATAAATCTTGCTCCGCTCTATATGGAGACACTTTACTCAACGGATTATAGATAGGGTAATCATCCTTCTGATTCGGCAATTCTTGCCAAAAGAATATTTCTTTTACAGAACGAATGGACTTCGTACGATCTAATGTCATAAAATCATAACGCTGTTGATCTCTGATATTCAATGCACTATGCCCCAAAGCAAAAAAGCAATGAAAGCTAAAATCAAATTGTTTATACTTGAATTGATTAGTTAATCCTCCTGTAAACCGAGGAAGCGCGTGACCTTTCAACACGCGGTCATTGTCATCAATCATATTATCTCCATTAATATCTGTCCACTTCGGATCTCCTTTTTGGAAGGGAACTCCATTTATACTCAACGGTTTACCATCTTTAACCGGAACTTCGCTATTATCAGCATAGATTCCATTATTCTGATAAATCCAAAAAGCATCAACCGACTTGCCTACTTCAAATTTACGACCATTGATAACGACTTCATTCAATCCAGAAGGCAGTTTCTTCAACTCATTCTGATTGAGACTCATATTCAAAGAAATATCCCAACTTAAATGATTCGGATCATTTATAGCAAGCGGAGAAGCCGACACATTCATTTCGACACCTCTATTGGATATTTCCATTCCATTAACAAACTTATATTTGTATCCAAATTCCTGAGATACGGGCATTTGAATAATGATATCCTTTTCCCGGTTTTCATAAAAACCAAGCCCGATATTAACACGGTTGTTTAAGAAAGAGGCATTCAAATCAACACCTAATTTATCCGAATAAGGCCATCCCATACCATAATCTACCCAGCCTATTGAATAAGGACGAGTTACCGCTGAAAAGCCATTGGAAGAAGATAACATTGATTGTCCACTCCATCCCAGCTCTGACGAAACATAGTTAGGACCTAATGTAAATCTGTCTGATTGCACTATATGGCCTAAGCGTGCCCATGAAGCTTTTAATGACAATTTAGAGACAAAAGCTGAATTGTTAAAGAATTGTCTTCTCAAGTCCCATCCTAAAGAAAAAGCAGGGGAGAATAACCAACGTTTATCTAACTGAACATTAGAAGTACCATCGTATCTTATTAATGCACTTGCATATAAAAGCTTTTTAAAATTATAATCCAAAGCAAATGAAGTAGAAACCAACCGCGTTTCCAATCGGTCTGCAAAACGATAAACTCTTGTAAAACCTCCAGAGTTACTGGTCGTTTTTGTATCGTCTTCTCCATCATATCCCTTACTATAATTATAATGATGATAATCACTTTGTATCGAACCATCCCAACGAAAATCTAATGCATGAGCAGGAGTCAAATCAAATAGATATCCAACTGAAGCGTTACCAATCAATCGTCTGTTGTATCCTGAATAGTCAGAAACAAAACTGACAGACTCCATAAGGGTAGAAGGCCAGAATACATGACGCACATTGGTATTATAATCCAAAAGAACTCCGGCATTCATATGAAAGCGATTCTTGATATAACGCATAGATAAATAACCATTCAGCAAATTGTTCAGATTTTCTTCTTTAGTCAAATTATCATAACTAAGAAAACGGTCATAGGTTCCATCGCCAGGTGCAATTGGGGTAGACAAATCAGGTAAATATTCCATCTCCGTCAAACGATCTATGAAGTTTTTGTTTCTTTTGCGATCAATTCTATTCGCATTGATATAAGTACTTACTGTAAAACTTGGTATAGGAGTTATATTCAGGGCAAAGCCAATGTTATATTTAGTATTTCCCACATTTTTTATAGCTCCGGATTCCTCGGTAAGTCCTAATGTGAATATATAATTAGCCAACGAGTTTCCACCTCCAATGGATGCGTTCACATTATATAAAGGAGAAGATTTGTAATAGGAATCAGCCCAATCAGGTTCTCCAAAATAAGATAATTCTCTTGGATCTGCTAAATAAGAAGGATAATATTGTTGTCCGGCAGGTATCTTT
>CAKUYM010000311.1 GCA_934716785.1 uncultured Bacteroides sp.
TACCGGGAGTATCTTTGGAAGTCGCCATGCCGTTTGATGCCGATGTACGCAAGAATTTCCAACGTCAGACTCTTACGGAGATGGCCGATTATGCCGACCGCCCGTGGCATCGGGTAGCAGCAATGGTTAACGCCGACTTTTGGGATGTCAGTACGATGGACATCAGAGGACCGATTCACCGCAACGGTGTGATTCTGAAAAATTCGTTTATTTACAAAGAATCGCTTCCCCAGCAGGCTTTGAGCTTCATCGCGCTGACGAAAGACAATAAGATGGTGATTGCAGACTCGGTGGAATATCGGGGGATGCAGTACAATCTTAAAGAAGTAACGGGAAGCGGTGTTATCGTGCTACGCGACGGCGAAATATCCGGCAGCACGTATGCAGGCATCGACCCGCGTACATGTGTCGGATATTCAAATGACGGTCATGTCTACTTTATGGTGGTAGACGGACGTGTGGAGTTCTATTCATACGGATTCACTTACCCCGAAATGGGTTCGATAATGAAAGCGCTGGGCTGCTCGTGGGCTGCCAACCTGGATGGCGGTGGCTCTTCCCAAATGCTTATCCGCCACCCGATAGCGGATATATTCCAAATACGAAACCGTCCTTCCGACGGTCAGGAACGCCCTGTCGTGAATGCTTGGATGGTCACAGTCAACGAACCTTAAAAAACGAAAGAGTATGAAAAATTCAATATTGATTTTATCTGTCCTATTTTGCTGCAACCTGCTCTTCGGATGTTCAGACTCAGACGAGACGGAATCTCAGCAATTTCCCCCGAAACTCATATCCATCATTCCGAAAGCCGGTTCGACAGGGGGTACTGCCATCATCTCAGGAGTTTACTTCTCGGACGTCATCGGTGAGAATGAAGTTTTTATCAACGCCGTTCAGGCTGAAATCACGGAGGCAACTCACAATCGCCTGATCATCGCTCTTCCCGACAATCCGATAGGTACTTATTCTGTCAAAGTTGCCGTGAAAGGAGAAACGACAGAGGGACTTAAGTTTACGTATGCTTCTCCCCAGGCTCCGCCTGAACTGGCAGTACTGCAAGTGATGCCGTCTTCTGCTTACGTAGGCGATATAGTGACGCTGATTGGCCAATGTTTCAGTACGACTCCCACTGAAAACACCGTGACGATTAACGGAGTGGCGGCCGAAGTGAAAGAAGCGACTGCCAGCCAACTGAAGATTGTCATTCCCGATACGAAAGAAGGCAGTTATCCCATTTGCGTGAAGACGGGTGATAAGGAAGCCAAAAGCCCCTTGTTCACTTATTTGCATATAGTGAAGTTGACGACTTCCTCCATAGCTCCCGCACGCGGAAAGGCAGGGGATGAGATTACGCTTTCGGGTGAAGGATTCGGTGATACGGTAGAAGAGAATATAGTAACCGTAAACGGGAAACAAGCTGTTGTCAAGTCCGTAACCGCGACAACGCTTACTTTCATCCTACCGGAGAATCCTGTCGGGACTTATCCGGTCAAAGTCACTGTGGCAGACAAAACGGCAGAAAACCTGAGTTTCACTTACGAGGATTTCTCTTACACGGTAGCAACCGTAGCGGGCAATTCCGCCACCACCTCCACCGACGGTAAAGGTACGGCAGCTTCCTTCAAATTCCCGCAAAGCCTGGCTTTGGCTCCCAATGGTGATATATGGATTTCAGAAAGAGGGAACAACGCCATTCGAAAAATGGACGGAACGTACAATGTATCGACTGTTGCCAAGAGCGGGACAGTTACGTTCAACGCTCCTTGGCAGGGAAATTTCGATGCTTCGGGTTCATACTATGTCGCTAACAAGGCTTTGAATAACATCATCAAAATCACGCAGGACGGCACTTGCTCGGTGTTCTCCGCCGGAACGACTTTCAAAAGTCCGATGAGTGTGATATTCGATGCCAATAACAATATGTATGTGGCCGACCGTGACAACAAGGCTGTAAAGAAAATCGCGCCCAATGGTACTGTCACCAGCTACGATATGTCCACACTCAAATCCGGCCCCAACTGTATGGCTGTGGATAAGAAAGGAAGAATCTTTGTGGGCACAGGCGGTACGTACCGGCTCCACATGTTTGATACAGACGGCACACTGAAAACCGTATTCGGAACGGGGGTAGTGCATACTGCCGCCACTTACTCGGACGGTGAGCCGAATGACCTGTCAAAAGCAACCATGGGAGCAACGTTCGGCATTGCTTTCGGTCCGAATGAAGTGCTCTACATCACCGACTATACCTTGCATACCATACGTACACTAACTCCGAATGCGGACGGTGACTATACGAAAGGAACATTGAAAACAATAGCCGGCATTCCCGGAACAAAGGGAAAAGCAGACGGTGCTGCCCTGACAGCCACATTCAACTGTCCTGTAAGCGTATTGGTTACGAACGGGATAATATATGTCGCTGATGAACAAAACCATCTGATTCGTTCCATAACAGTTAATAAATAAAAGATTATGAGAAAGATATATATACTACTGTTCTCCTGCCTGCTTTTATCCGCCTTTGCAGCATGCAGTGACAACGACTACAAAGCATCAGTAACAGAGCTCAGATTAGTTCTTGTAAAGCCGACCAATGTTTACTCCGGCGAAATAGCTACAATACTCGGACGAAACTTCAGCACTGTGCCGGAAGAGAATGCTGTTTTCATCAACGACAAGCAGGCAACGGTGATAGAGGCTGCCAAAGACGAGCTGAAAGTCATACTGCCCGAAATGGCTCCGGGAAAGTATTCCATCCATGTCAAATCCCCTTCAGGCGAACTGACAGGACTTGAGCTTAATTATCTCAAGACTCCCGACCGGGAGTATATCGTCCAGACTATCGTAGGACAAAAGGGTGTTTTCGAAATGAAGGACGGCATAGGAACCGAAGCTACGACCAAACTCCCCACCGGAATCGCCTTTGCTCCCGACGGCAGCCTTTGGTTTACAGAACGCGGGTATAACTATATACGGTGCATTTCTCCGGATTTTCTGGTCACATCGCTTCTTAACGTGGCAGTGGACAGCAAAAGCGCCATCTGGCAGGGTGGATTCGATTCGAAAGGGAATTATTTCTTCATCGACAAAGGAAAAGGGATGTTGCGGAAAGTTGAAGCCGGCAGTATGACCGTTTCAACTATAGCAAGCGGCATGAAGAGTCCGATGAACGTTGCGTTTGATGACGAAGACAATATGTATGTATCGGCGCGTGACAACAAAGCAATTTACAAATTCACCCCTTCGGGCGCAAAAACAACTTTTGCCACTCTCCAGGCATCGCCCAACTACATTGTATTCGACAAGAATAAGAACATGATTGTCGGCACTTCCAACAGCTATACCCTGATTCAGATTAGTCCGGACGGCACGCAAAAGACGATTGCCGGAGACGGTGTGAAAGGAAAGGAATATTATGACGGAGAACCCGGCAACCCACTGAGCGCCAAAATAGGCGCAACCTTTGGTATCGCTGCCGGCTCGGACGGATGCTTGTATATCTCCGACAACACGTATCATTGTATCCGCAAACTAACTCCCGATGCAAACGGTGACTACTCGAAAGGAACATTAGAAACGATTGCAGGCTCCGGGAAAGCCGGTTTCGCTGACGGGAAAGGATTGAAAGCCACTTTCAACCAACCGTATGAAATCATCATCACGGAAGACTGCAAGACGATGTATGTGGCAGATGCCGTTAATTATCTGATTCGACGCATCACTGTCAAATAATCCGGAAGCAACTTAACACATTATTTACAAAGAAAAGGTCAGCTCACCCCATGAGTTGACCTTTTCTCTTTTATCTGTTTTATCTGTCTTATCTGCACATAGATACACATAGGCACACATAGGCACACATACAGAACTAAGAATTTTCCTGCGGTAATTTAATGCTTCACCCGCCAACAAGTATTCTTCAACAGGCTACTATTTATTCGTCTGACTATAGTCAGACGAATAAATTTATGCATCCGGAGGAATAGATACTTCGGAAAAAGAAACTAAATCTATGCCTGTGCGGAGCTAAACAAATGCATCCGCACAGGACCTTACTTATTCATGCTATTCATCCCTGAACTTAATCTTCAGAATCTTGCCGATAGCGGGCTTATACTTCTTCAGCATCCGGTCGAATCCCAAGTCATTGGGGTGAGTTCCGTCAACGGTTCCTTCATGGTCTGTCCCCAAGAAATGGTCTTCTTTTATAAAATAGAGGTTCTTCACGCCTTTCTTGCGCAATACTTCCATTTGCGCGGCAATGGCTTCATTCTGTAGTTTCACACGTTCACGGAATTTCAGATTGAAATTTCCGATCTCGCGCACCACTGTCTGTATCACGATAATGGGAGTATCCGGATGCTTTTGCCGCAACGTCATTACGAAAGCGACAGTCCGCTCGGCAATCTCCGTGGGAGAAGGGTTGGGTATACAATCCAAGATAAAGGCATCCGCATCTATATCCGCCAACATTTCGCCCACTTCTTTTTCCATCTTTCCGTTGCCGCTCAACCCCAGATTGATGAAGTTATATCCGCTGCTACGGGACAAGCGTGCCGGATAAGCCATGCCGGGACGACTGGCAGACGCTCCTTGCAATATGCTCGACCCGTACACTACGATTTTCTCTTTGAAAGGATTCTCCCCTTTACGTATATACGAATCGGCGGGCACTCCTATTTCAAGGCTCTTCAACTCATCGTACAAAGGCAGGTATAACAGGCATTCTTTCTCTTCCGTATCCATATTGTCGGCAAGTACACTTTCCGTAGTCACGCCCCCCGGCATTCCTATTCCTGCAAACTGCCATTTACCATCCCGCTTGATGTATAAATCCAGCCCCTTTTGAGCGACTCTCGTCAGATTAGGCAATTGCGGATTATCAAACACCGTCCATTTGGCCTTTATCACCGGACTATTCGTGGTAAAGGAGATGGCCAATCCGGCAGAGTTCGTGAAAAGCTTCTTCACCGCGGACGGCATTGAATGATATTTCGCCGTATCTACCCGGTGGAAATACTCCCCTTCTGATGTTGCTTTACCCACCAACAAAAGCTCTTGAGCCGATGTATAGGTGAAATCTCTTTTTGATTGTGCGGACATGACAAGGGGGAATAGCAACAACCCCAAGCAAATCCAAACATTACGTGTTAAATTTGTCATGGTCAGTTCAATATTAGTGATTTACGAAAATGCTATTATATCAAGAGTATCATATTATAAGAAGTGTCATATATA